>MEQB01000025.1 GCA_001770015.1 Bdellovibrionales bacterium RIFOXYC1_FULL_37_79 | reverse complement strand
GTTTTTTTAATTAATTGCACGGTATTTAATAGTTGGGTAAGTCCTTCCATTGCAAAATATTCTGTTTGTAATGGTACAACAATATTATGCGTTGCATTAAGAGCATTAAGTGTTAATAAGCCTAGAGAAGGAGGACAATCAATAATAATAAAATCATATTGACTTTCTATATCTACCAACGCCATTTTTAATTTATGTTCTCTGGCCATGACACTAACCAGCTCCATTTCAGCTCCCACCAAATTATTATCTGCAGGGCAGATCTGCAAAAATGGAATTTTAGTTTTATAAATTGTTTGAGCAATTGAGGTATTACCAATTAAGGCATGATAAATATTTCTATTGGCAAATGTTTCTTTTTTTAAACCTAAGCCTACTGAGGCATTCCCTTGTGGGTCGAGATCTATAAGAAGAGTTTTCTTCTCATAGACAGCCAAACAAGCTGCTAAATTTATTGCAGTGGTTGTTTTTCCAACTCCGCCTTTTTGATTAGCAATTGAAATTATTTTTGCCATGCAAATCTCCGTTTATTATTTAATATATTTTTAGTTTAAAGCGAAATGTTTGACAAGGAACTTTTTCATAAAAGTTCCACATGGAACATTTATTTTAAAATTTTCGACAAAATTATTTTATCCTTTTTTAAAAAAGTTCCACATGGAACATTTTTATTAGAAAAACCAATAAGTGATCGTTGAAAATTTTCCAACGAATATTTTTTATTTTCAATTATTTCCCAGGAAATTAACACATCCTCAAAATTTTCTTTTTCATCAATATTGGGCCCCTTATAAAAAAAAACATTAATATTTTTTATTGTGATAATTTTATTTAATAAATCCTTGATGTCTGAAACTGCCTTAACCACAATAACCACTTCCATGTCGATAATAAGATTTTCAATTCGCTGGTGAATCAAATGAACATTATCTAATTTTAATTTATTTTTTATTATATTAACCGCATCTACTTTCTTTCTCTTTGCTTCAATGCCTAAAAATTGAATATCGGGAAAAAAATTAGCTAAGGGTAGAATAGGAAATCCGCCACCAAAACCGACATCAATTACAATTCCTTTATCCTCAATGGCTTTTTTGAATATAGAACTGATTTCCAGGGGTTTAATAGAGTCAGAAATTTGCAATAATTGAAAATCATTAAAACTCGAATAATTTGTTAAATTTAATCCCTTAAAATCTTCAAAAATTAATTTATGTAATTGTTTGCTAAATTCCATTAATTATACATTGTAGCAACATAGGCAATGGTTGCGGGTCTGATTCCATTAATTCTTCTAAGTTGAGAAAAACTTTCAGGTTTGGTTTTTATAATTCTTTGTCTACACTCATTAGAAATACGCTCATTTTCGGCTATTAATTTCCAATTAATTTTAAGTGCATCAAGTTTATTTAAGTTTTCAAATTCATTATTAGCCTTAGTTATATAGCCTCTATATTTCTGAGAAATAGCTACGGATTTAATAATTTTATAATCAATTTTAACTAATTGATCACTTATTTCTTGTGATAATGTCTTAACCGGGTCTAAATGTGCTCGTTTTAATAATTCAGACAAGGATAATCTTGCATCAATAACTCCATAACCATTATTGTTGAATTTGTGCATAATTAAATCATTAGATTTAAAAAAATAACTTTCAGCAAATTCTTCTAACAAATTAAAATAATTAATATAGTTATTTTGGAATTGATCAATATCTTGATGAAGACCCAGTTTCTCTCGATAACAGTGCATACGATTAATCGTATTATCTTCTCTAATAAATAATCTATTTTCGGCCCTAGCGGTGAACAATCTATAAGGTTCATCCCTATCATTGGTAATAATATCTTCGATCAATACTCCCAGATAACAATCATTTCTAGAAAAAATGATGGGGGCCTTATTTAAAATTTTTAAAGAAGCATTAATTCCAGAGATAACGCCCTGCGCTGCCGCTTCCTCGTAACCTGAAGTTCCATTAATTTGTCCAGCAAAATACAATCCGTGAAAATCTTTATGTCCTAAACCAAAATTTAGAACCGTTGGATCAACAACATCATATTCAACAGCATAACCATATTTTAAAATTTGAGCATCTTCCAATCCAACAATTGAATGAATGAATTCATTTTGAACTTCTTTTGGTAGGCTAGTTGAAATTCCATTGGGGTAAACACTGTCAAGTTCATGGCCTTCCATTTCAAGAAAAATATGATGTTCATTTCTATCTTGATAACGAAAAGCTTTATCCTCAATACTGGGACAATATCGTGGCCCAATACCTTTTATTTGGCCATTATAAAGCGGGGCAATATTTCTATTTCTACGAATTATTTCCATAGTTCTTTGATTAGTTCTAGTTAAATAACACGTTATCTGTTGGTTAAATCTTTCAAAATCATTATGCAAAATATGAAAATTTTGCGCGGTTGGTTCGGAATTTTGTTTTTCTAATTTGCTCCAATTAATACTACTTTTACAAATTCTAGCAGGAGTTCCAGTTTTAAAGCGTTTACTTGCCTCAATAACAGGGCAAATACTAATCAATGAATCAGATCGATCACAACCAAACACCCCTCCTGGAATTTGTTCAGCGCCAATATGTAGTTTCCCATTAAGAAAAGTGCCTGTACAAACAATGGCTGCCTTAGAAGAAATTAAGTCATTGTTTTCTAATCTAATTTCAAAACAGTCTGCTGCAATATAATTTATTTTAACAACTTTTGCGCTGATAATACTTATATTTTTATTTTCTCTCAAAAATTTTTCAGCGAATACTGAATACCGCTCTTTGTCTACTTGAACCCTGGTAGATTGTACTGCATAACCTTTACTTTCATTTAAAACCTTATAATGGATAGCGGATAAATCTGTGATTTTACCCATTAAACCACCCATGGCATCAATCTCTCTAACTAATTGGCCCTTGCCAACACCTCCAATCGCCGGATTACACGGAGTTTCAGCAATTTGAACACCTGGCAAATTAATCAAAGCAACCTTTAACCCAATGTTACCAACCATCCATGCGGCTTCAATTCCAGCATGACCAGCACCTACTACAACAATATCAAATGTGGATTTCTCCATTTATTTACCTATACAAAAGTTTTTAAAAATATCACCTAATAAATCATCAGTAGAAATAATTCCAATTAATTGACTAATTTCGTTTTCTAATATAGACAATTCGCTTATAGAGATAGCAATATCCGTATTGCATTTCAATAATTCTTTAAATTTTAGATATTTATTATACGTTTTGTTAATATAAGTACGTTGCCTTTCAATAAAAAGAGTATCAGTTTCAGAAAATTTTAAAAATTTACTATGAACATTTCTATAAAATTCTTCCTTTAAAAAACAACCATTTATAATATCTGGTCCTATAGGACCACTAATTTTATCTGGTCCTATAGAACCACTAATTTTGTCTGGTCCTATAGGACCACTAGTTTTATCTGGTCCTATAGGACCACTAGTTTTATCTGGTCCTATAGGACCACTTTGACAATTTTCATTATCATAATTCAAATTGGTAAAATAAACTTTTTGATTTAAAATTTTTTCAAGTTTTTTACATTCAGCATATGAATTTTTACAGTCTGCATGACTAACAATAAACATATCAATTTTATTTAAATCCAGAGACTTTAATTCATCGTAATCAGTTTCAAATGGGTTCAAGACCATCACACAAAAAAAAGCATTTTTCATTATTTCTTTTGATCTTTTAATTCCTTCCATTTCAATTTCTTCATATGAATTTCTTATCCCAGCAGTATCGATAAACTGAAATAGGTTTTCTTCAATAGTAATATAATCGCTAACGTAATCTCTCGTAGTCCCTTTAATTTTTGAAACAATTGATCGATTTAATCCAAGAATATTATTAAAAAAAGAGCTTTTTCCTGCATTAGTTTGACCTACCACAACCACCGTTGGTGTTAATAAATGAGATTTATTGGTTAAAGTTTTTATATATAAGTCGGTTATTTTAGACTCAAAATCTTTTAAAGCGAAATCAAGTTGTTGATTCGCTGATTTCTCTCCAACATCTTCCAAAAAATCGATTTGTAATTCAAAAGTAACCTTTAAATTTCGAAAACTTTTATATAAGGATAAAAATTTTTTATGCAAATTACCTTGCAAAATATCTAAACCTTGCTTAAAAGCAATCCCATTATTAGCATTTAATAAAAGATCCAATCCCTCAGCTTGAGTAAGACTAATTTTTTTATTTTTTAATGCTCGATAAGTGAATTCTCCTGGTTGGGCAAAACGAATTTTTTCCGACTTACAAAAAAGAGCCAAAATTCTTTTTACATTTAAAATATTACCATGCACATAAAGTTCAAGAACGTTTTCGCCGGTATAACTATTAGGATTAGCAAAAAAACAAAGCATTATATCATCAATACATTGATGATTATCTATAATTTGAGATCTATACATTTTTCTTGGTTGAATAGAATTTAATTTTTTAGAAAACCATTTTTGACACTCATCCAAAATTTGTTTTCCACTAATTCTAATAACCGTGATAGCACAATTAGATTGGTTACCACTGCTACAAGCAATTATAATTTTATTATCAAATAAAGCATTCACAACTCATTTCTTGGAAATACTAATTACATATTGTTGAATAATTCCAACTAATGTTGAAACAAAAATATAAAGCGTCAAGCCTGCCGGTAAATCCTTCATAATTACTCCAAAAACTAGTGGCATAAAAAGCATAATTTTCTTTTGAGTTGGATCTGTGGTGGGTGATGGCATAAATTTTTGTTGAACAAACATTGTGACCGTCATCAGAACAGGAAGAACATAATAGGGATCTTTGGATGACAAATCTATTATCCAACCAAAAAAAGGTGCGCCGACAAGTTCTACGGCAGAAAATAATACTTGATAAAAAGCAAAAAATATCGGTAATTGTAATAGAAGAGGCAAACATCCACCCAGGGGATTAGCACCTGCTCTTTTAAAAAGTTCCATAGTTTCTTTTTGCATTCTTTGTGGATCATCTTTAAATTTTTCTTTCAATTTATTCATTTCAGGTTGAATTTCCTGCATTTTCTTCATGCTTTTGAAAGACTTATAATTTAAAGGAAGTAAAATAATTCTTACTACTAACGTTAATAAAATAATAGCTATTCCATAATTAGGCAGATATTTATAAAAAAATTGTAACCCTCTTAAGATGGGAACCGCTACAATTGCAAACATTCCGAAATCAACAGCCGCTTGAAGATTGTCTCCCGCTTTAACCAAATGATCATAATTTTTTTGTTGGTAGAAAAAATATCCCTCAAGTTTATTATTTGAATTTGAAAAATTAACTACCAATTCACCATTTTTATCAGCCGATTGTTTAGATGGAATTTTTTCAGTAAAAACAATAGCCAGTAAGTGATAATTAAAGTCAATACCCAACCATTTAATGGAACCATCCAATTTCTTATCATCTCCAACATCGACTCTTTTTATATCTTGGCTAAAAATTACAAATTGTCTGATTTTTTGATCTTGCTTATGTTGTTTGGCCCTTAATTTGATTTCATAAAGCAGACTATTATTTGATTGTAGAGAGAAAAATAACTTTCCAGTTTCTCCAGGTTTTAAGGTAAGTTGAACACCATTTTTTAAATCATTTCCATGGTAAATATTATTTTTTTCATCATATTTAATATCAAAATTTAATTTAATTGGTCTGTTGTCATTAACAATATAAATTTCAATCGGACCAGCATTGCCCGTCGTACTAAAAACACTATTTTTAGCGTAAGCACCTTTTGCATCAACCAGGACTAATTCGTTGGTAATATTAAAGGAAGAATTATTTCCCTCAATATTGATATTTGTAACTGTTAAATTGGATTCTTGATTATTAATAACCGTTTCAGCTACAGCTTCTTCTTTATTATTTACAACTGTTGATAGATGTTCTTTGATCACTTCTGGCTGATTACTAATTATATTGCGATTTTCTTTAGGAGCAAAAAATATCTGCCAAGTAAATAAGACTAGCGCTGATAACGAAACCGCTATTATTAAACGCATCTGTTCTGTGTTCATAATTTTTTCTCCGAAGCGGGAACCGGATCATATCCTCCGCTATTAAAGGGGTGACATTTTATTATTCGTAGAATGAGCAACCATACAGCTTTATGAAATAAATGTCTTTGAAATACTTCTACTCCATAGCTGGAACATGTAGGATAAAAACGACAGCGATGACCCAATATGGGCGATAAAAATAACTTATATAGTTTAATAAAAAAAATTATAACATTATTTACGACCATTTTTACTTATATCCAATAAAATTTCAGAAATCATTTTTTTAAAAAGTTCCAGATCATCTATTTTACAACGGGTTGATACTACGAAAGATATATCCCTTCCCAGATTTTTAAAAACTGAAGTTCTGAAATTTTCCCGAATCAGCCTTTTTAAAAGATTTCGAAAATTAGCTTTACCAACTTTTTTTGAAACACTTATCCCTATTCTCGTTAGCTTGCTATCAATTTTTGATTTTTTATAATAAGCGCTTAAAAATTTTCTTCTAACAACCAAGCGTTCAATTTTTAGATTTTCAAAATCACTTGGTTTTAGCAGACGAAAGTCTTTTGAAAAAGAATTACACGACACCTATCTTATTTCTCACCTATGGTTACCGTAAGATTCTTACGTCCTTTGGCTCTTCGACGACTGATAACACTTCGGCCGTTATTTGTTGACATTCTTTTTAGAAAGCCATGAACTTTTAATCTCTTTTTCTTCTTTGGTTGCCATGTTCGCTTCGACATAAATTCCTCGCCATAAACAATATTTATTAATTATACCCACATAGTTCATATACCTTTACCTATCATTTATAAAAAGGTCAATGGTATAAAAGAAATAACGTGCTAAAAAACTATAAATTTAAAACTGTGACAAAATCTTAATTTATTAACCAGGCCACAATAGTGGCCAGCGTTTCCGTCATAAAATTATTTAAAACTCTTACCTTGCAATTAAAGAAATCTGTTGTTAAAAGAAACCACTAAAAAACAAACATAAGGACTCCGAGCATGGATCAAGGTTTTCCATTTCATCATTTCCTTAAAAACAAAACCGATATTTCATCTTCCAACATTTCTTCTGACAAAACATTTGAACAACCATTAACCAAGTCAGATTCATTTTCTGCCGACGAGTACGATCTCATTCAAAAAGAAATTTTAGGCAATCTTAAATCCCATATCTCTCCAGAAAAATATAATGCATTTTTTGAAAATAATTTTTATTTAGATTCGGTTTTTTTAGACAAAATTGTTTTTCGTGTTTCCACCCCTTTTATTAAGTCAACTATTGAAAATAATTATCTTTCATCCATCGATGCCTCCGTTGAAAGCATTTTTGGAAAAAAGTATGATATTAATATTATTATAGGCGCAACCACCCCTAACCATTCAATTAGACCATTTCAGCCAGAACGAGTTTTAGTCTCGGGCGACTCCTCTCGTTTGTCTCCGATAAAATCTGCTAAAACTGCTAAATTTACTCTTACTCAAAATAACGAAGATTTGAGGTTAAATGCTGAATCTACCTATATTAAATATATGAATCGCCCCGAAGTTCACATGAACCATATTGATATTTCCAAAAATTTTGATAATTTTATTATCGGTCCCTCTAATAATATGGCATTTGCAACAGCGAAAGCGGTGGCTGAAAATCCAGGTGAAACAGGAAAATATCCCACCCTTTATTTCTATAGTGATTCTGGACTTGGTAAAACCCATTTACTCCACGCCATTGCTAACGAAATAAATCTTCGCTACCCAAACCTCGCTCTTTGCTTAACCACCGGCAGGGATTTTTTAAAAGACATGATTTATTATATTCAAAAAAAAGAAATACATGAATTTCAAAAAAAATATACCGAAAAAACAGACGTACTAATTATTGATGATATTCATGAGTTAAGCGGTAAAGAGGGTACTCAGAATGAATTTTTTCATATTTTTAATGAACTTCATATAAAACGCAAGCAACTCATCTTTACTTCTGATAAATCACCCAAGCAAATTGACGGACTGGAAGATCGAATTAAAACAAGACTTCAATGGGGTCTAGTTATTGATATTCAAAGACCTGATTTAGAAACCAGAATTGCAATTTTAAAAAAGAAAGCTAACGAATTAGATCTTTACTTAAAGGAAGACATTATTAACCTTATTGCCAGTTCGATAAAATCAAGCATTCGAGAATTGGAGGGATCACTTGTTAGGCTCAAGGCTTTTTCTGATTACATGAAAATTGAAATTGATGTAGAAATTGTAAAAGAAATCTTAAAATTACATAAAAATACCGACCAAGAAAAAACAAGCCTGGACTCAATTGCTAAAGCCACTTCGAAACAAACCAAAATACCTTTGGCTGATTTAAAATCTAAAGCCAGAAATAAAGAAATTGCCAGGGCGAGACATATGGCAATGTATTTATCCCAGAAAATTTTAGGTTCAACTCTAAAAGAAATCGGTAAATATTATGGTAATCGTGATCACACTACTGTGATGCATGCTGTTGAAAAAGTTAAGCAGGATTTAAAAACTGATAACTCTCTTTCCACTGACGTTGTGGCCATAGAAAGTCAACTTTAACCTATTTTTTCCACATGATAAATTTTCTGTGTTAATAATTAGTATCTCTATATTATTGATTTTATATACTCTTTGAATAGTTTTCCACAAATGTGAATAACTCGATTCCTGAATAAGTTTAAATTCACCGATTTTTCCATACACATTTTTGTATAATTCGGTGGATAAAAATATTTTTTTCAATAAAACTATCCTTTCACAAACCTGATATAAATGATGGGGAAAACGGGTATAGAAATTGAGTATAATAACTAGATTTAGGAATAAATAACTTAGAATCTCCGAACAACTTGCCTTTCTTGAAAATAATTATTAATATAAACATCTTTTGTGTATGAAAAAAACATTTGAAATTATTATGTTTTTTAGTTATTAACTTATACACAAGAATAATAATAATATTATTTATATAAATACATATATATATTTGTATGATTTTTTCGGAGGTTTTAAAAACTTCCAAGTTTAAGGAAAGTGAATGCATTTAAATGTTCATGCACATGAATTAAAATCAGTTATATCAAGAATTAGCACAATCGTTGATAAAAAAAACACCAGACCCATTTTAAGCTGCATTCTCTTAGTCGCAAAAAACAATCATTTGCAATTATCTTGTACTGACCAGGAAGTGGCTGCTCAAATTTTTATTTCTGCTGAAATTTTTGAAGAAGGATCTTTTTGTGTTAACGCTAAAAATCTTTCAGATGTCCTTAGAGATTTTCCTGATTCGATTATTTCAATATCTTTTAATGATCAAGAGAATATTTTAAAAATACAAAATGAAAATATTAATTTCTCGCTAGTGGGATTTAATGATACTCAATTTCCACTTTTGTTTTTTGGTGACAAGCAACCTTCTTTTGAAATACCTGCCTATGAATTGCTACGAATAATTAACAAAACATCTTACGCCATATCTATAGATGAAACAAGGCCTTACTTGAATGGGATTTACTTGCAACAAATTGATTCCAAACTCAGGTCTGTGGCCACTGATGGATATCGATTATCCTTACTTGATATAGAGGATTTTAATTCGAATATTACCGAATACATGTCAAACGGAATCATTATTCCTAAAAAAGCCGTGGTAGAGTTAAAAAAAATGGCAGAAAATTATTTGGATAAAAATTTTAAAATGTCCGTCGATGAATCATTTATATACGCTAGCGTTGATAATTTAGATTTTTTATCCAGTCGTTTAATTTCTAGAGAATATGTAAAATACCAGGCAGTCATTCCTTCAAAGGTTTCCTATGTTATAACTGCAGATAAAAATCTTCTTTTGAATGCTGTTAAGCGAATTAGAATAATGTCTGACGAAAAGACAAACGGTATTCGTTTAGCATTTTTACATAATGAAATGCATATAACAGCAAAGAATCCATCCCTGGGCCACGGGGTTGAAAAAATACCTGTGGAATATGATGATAAGGAAATAGAACTTGGTTTAAATGCCCGCTATTTAATTGATCTATTATCCGCTTTTGAATCTAATGAAATTCAACTTGAGTTGAAAAATGAATTTGGCCCAATTTTAGTGAAATCGCTTGATGAGCAAAACTTTTTGGGTGTTATAATGCCATTTAAGCTTTAGTATATGTCTCATCCTTGGCTTGAAAAAATTAAGGTAGTTAATTTTAGAAATATAAGTTCGGATGTTATTACTTTTGGAAATGGTATAAATTGTATTTTCGGTGATAATGGAAATGGAAAAACTAATATACTTGAGGCCATCAACTTTTTAATTCATAAAAAATCATTTCGTAAAAATACAGCTTTTCCACAAATTTTAAGTATTGATTGTGAAGAAAGTGAAATTATATTCTCATCGGTTTTTGTGGTAGAAGGAGAACGTAAAACACTTTCAGCTAAAATATCCTCTGATAGCTCAAGTTGGTTTTATAATCAGGAGCCATTAAGAGGTAAGAATCCTGTAAGTTGTATTTTTATTAATCCGTTTGATTCATATCATTTTTTTAATAGTTCCACGTTTAGAAGAAAATGGTTTGATGAACACATTTCCCTGTGGGATGTCGATTATAAAAAAAAACTAAGAGATTATCATCAATCGTTAAAATTTCGAAATACCTTATTAGCAAAAAAGCCGTCATATTTTTTAGATCAAATTTTTGCTATTGATGAAAATTTAGCTAACGTATCAAAATTAATAATCGAAAAAAGATGTATTTTTTTAAATGAAATTTCTGATTTTTATAAAAAAACATTTAAGGCGATTTTTTCAGAAGAAAACGATTTAGAAATCCAGTATGAATCAAAAATGATAGGTTTAACTGATCTTGAGATAAAAAATATACTAAAAAAAAATATAGAAAAAGATAAAATTTTAGGTCACACTGCCTATGGAATTCATAAGGACGATTATACCCCTTATTTTAATGGGTTAAGGTCTTTTGATTATTGCTCTTTAGGACAACAAAAAATGAGTTATCTTAGCCTCATATTTGCCTATATAGAGCTTCTAAGGTATAAATACAGGGTATATCCCGTAGTCTTGATTGATGACGTTTCTGGCGAGCTTGACAAAGAGCGTTGGGGTAACCTTATAAATTATTTAAAAATATGTAAATACCAAGTTTTGATTACGACAGCAAACGAGAGCTTTCAAAAAGAATTAGAAAAAATTAATGGAGCTACAAAAATCTTGGTTGCAAATGGAAGGATTCTGAAAAACTAAATGGATTGAGTTTTTTATTAAAGGAGTATTTTTTTGGAAAATTCACATGAGTCGATTTCTAAGGTGGGTAACGGTGGTTACACTGCAGATAAAATAAAAGTACTTGAAGGCCTTGATGCGGTAAGAAAAAGACCAGGAATGTATATTGGTGATACTGGAGTTAGGGGACTTCATCATTGCGTTTATGAGATTGTTGATAATGCGGTTGATGAGGCGTTGGCTGGTTATTGCAAAGAAATAAAAGTAGTAGTTCATGTTGATAATTCTATTAGTGTTATTGACGATGGTCGCGGAATTCCGACTGGGATACATCCAACCGAGGGTGTTTCTGCTGCGGAAATTGCTTATTGTAAACTGCATGCCGGTGGAAAATTCAACGAGGATGGAGGGGCTTATAAAGTTTCTGGGGGTCTTCACGGGGTGGGTGCCTCAGTTGTTAATGCATTATCAAAATGGGTTCGACTAATTATTAAACAAAATGGAAAACTTCATAAGCTTAGTTTTGCTTATGGTAAACCCGAAGAACCTTTACAGATTATCGGCGATTTGGATAACCCAAATGAAACTGGAACGTCGGTTACTTTTAAACCGGATGATGAAATATTTGAAACCACAGAGTTTAATTTTGAAACCTTGGCCAAAAGGTTTCGTCAGATGGCCTTTTTAAATAGAGGTTTAAAAATAATTTTAAAAGATGAGAGAGTTGATAAAAAAGAAATATTCCACTATGAGGGGGGAATTCAGGAATTTGTAGCTTATTTAAATAGAGGAAAAAATCCTGTTCATAAAAAGATAATATATTTTTCACACACTAAAGATGACTATGAGGTTGAAATAGCATTGCAGTGGACGGACTCATATAACGAATCTATTTCAAGTTTTGCCAATAATATTTCGACCCCTGAGGGTGGAACACACGTTTCTGGGTTTAAAACAGCACTTACCCGGGTGATGAATGCTTATGCAAAAGACAATCAATTATTGAAAAATATTAATATCAGTTTAACTGGCGAAGATATGCGAGAAGGCCTAACTTCTATTGTATCTGTTAAATTAAAAGAACCTCAATTTGAAGGACAGACTAAATCTAAACTGGGAAATTCTGAAATTGAAGGCGCTATTAATTCTATGGTTGGAGAACGATTAAAAATATACTTAGAAGAAAATCCTGATACCGCTAAAACTATAATAAGAAAATCAGTAGATGCAGCTGCCGCTAGAGAAGCTGCCCGAAAAGCCAGAGAGTTAACCAGGCGAAAAACAGTGTTGGAATTTAGTGGTCTTCCAGGAAAAATGGCAGACTGTCAGATTAAAGATCCGGCTCTTTGTGAACTTTATATTGTTGAGGGGGATTCAGCTGGTGGTTCAGCTAAGCAAGGAAGAGACAGGAAGACCCAAGCAGTTTTACCTCTTAAGGGTAAAATTTTAAATGTTGAAAAAGCCAGATATGATAAAATGCTTGAAAGTGCAGAAATAAAAATGTTGGTACAGGCGATGGGTACTGGCATTGGAAAACAATCTTTTGACATAAAAAAACTTAGATATCATAAAATAGTTATTATGACCGATGCTGATGTGGATGGCGCTCATATTAGAACATTATTGTTGACCTTGTTTTATCGTCAATTTCCGGAATTGATTGAAAAAGGTTATATCTATATTGCTCAGCCTCCTCTGTATAAATATAAAAAAGGCAAGCAAGAAAGATATCTCAAGGATGAAAAAAGCCTGGATGCTTATTTGGTGGAAAGTGCCCTGGATGGAGTTAAACTTACAATAGATAACGAAAAAATCGACAATGACAAGGCTATTTCTATAATAAATAAGCAACAGCTTTTTAAGAAAACACTTACCTCTTATGATAATCATTTTGATTCAGTTCTTTTGGAGAAAATAGTTACAGATGGAATAATAAAAAGTGAGTTGCTCAAGGATAAAGACAAGCTTCAAATAGAAGTGGATAAGCTAACAAAATATTACAAAGAGATGGAACACCTTCTCTTTAAAAATTACTCTTTTGAAATCATAGACGATACCGATCAACAGGCTTTTATGGTTAAGGTTGAAGTAAAAACTTCTGCCCGCACAAAAAGATTTAAATTTAATTCCTATTTTTTGGATTCACCTGAGTTTGCTAATTTGGTGAATAATTTTGATGGAATTAAAAAATATGTTAATTCCAAATATGTTATGGAAAGTGATAAAAAAGAAACCAAGGAATTTGAGACTTTGGATGCTTTTTCACAAAGCATAATTTTAAATGGCAAAATGGGGGCATATATTCAGCGCTATAAGGGTTTGGGGGAGATGAACCCGGAACAACTTTGGGAAACTACTATGAACCCAGAAGTTCGAACGCTTTTACAAATTCAAATAGAAGATACTATTGAAGCAGATGAAGTTTTTTCTGTTTTAATGGGTGATCAAGTCGAACCGCGAAGAGAGTTTGTAGAGCAAAATGCCCTGAATGTTAGAAATCTAGATATTTAATTTAGAAGGTAAAAATGACTGATGATAATAAAACCGAAGAAAATGAAGTTAAAATTGTCAAAGAAAAAATTGATGGTGTTTTGCCATTAATAATTCAAGATGAAATGCGAAGTTGTTATCTAGATTACGCCATGAGTGTAATTGTTGGCAGGGCCTTGCCAGATGTTCGGGATGGATTGAAGCCGGTTCATCGAAGAGTTTTATTTGCAATGCGAACTCTTAATAATTATCACAATAAATCATACTTAAAATCCGCTAGAGTAGTTGGTGATGTTCTTGGTAAATATCATCCACACGGAGATACGGCTGTTTATAATACGATTGTTCGAATGGCCCAAGATTTTTCTCTAAGATATCCTTTGATTGATGGACAGGGAAATTTTGGTTCTATTGACGGTGATGAAGCAGCTGCCATGAGGTATACCGAAATTCGGATGAAAAAACTTTCGGAAGAAATGTTAAAAGATTTGGATAAGGATACGGTTGATTGGCAACCTAACTATGATGATTCTCTTCAAGAACCAAAGGTTTTACCAGCGAAACTTCCTAATTTATTGGTTAATGGTTCAACGGGTATTGCCGTTGGTATGGCAACCAACATACCTCCCCATAATTTAACCGAGGTAATGAAAGCACTTTTAGTATTGGTGGCGAATCGCAATACTACTATTGATGAATTATTAATGTTGATACCAGGACCAGATTTTCCTACCGGAGGAGAAATACATGGATTAGAAGGAATCAGGTCGGCTTATACTACGGGAAAAGGTATTATACAAATTAGATCAAAAGTGGAAGTAGAGGCCTATGGTAAAGGTGATGAGCGTGAGAGAATTGTAATTACGGAAATTCCTTACCAGGTTAATAAATCAAAATTAATAGAAAAAATTGCAGAACTTGTTAATTCAAAAGCTGTCGAGGGTGTTTCTGATATTCGAGATGAGTCTAATCGACTGGGTATTAGAATTTGTATTGATTTAAAAAAAGGAGAAATACCTTCGGTTATACTTAATAGACTTTATAAACATACCCAACTTCAAATCTCCTTTGGTATTATTTTTCTGTCAATTGTAAATGGATCGCCAAAAGTTTTAAATATTAAAGATCAACTTCTCTATTTTATTGATCATAGAAAAGAAATAATTATAAGAAGAACTATTTTTGATCTTAATAAAGCAAAAGAAAAAGCACATATATTGGAAGGGTTGAAAATTGCAGTAGAAAATATTGATCCAATTATTCTCTTGATTAAAACGGCAGAAGGTCCAAGCCAAGCCAAACAAAAATTGCAGGAAAATTATAAGTTATCTGAAATTCAGGCCCAGGCAATTTTGGATATGCGGTTGCAAAGACTTACTGGTCTTGAACGGGATAAAATAATCCAAGATTATAATCTGACCATGCAAGAAATTGAAAAACTTGAAGGTATCCTTAAGGATGAAGAAAAAATTAAAGAAATCATGAAAGAGGAATTTCAAGAATTACTTGATAACTATGGAGATAAAAGAAAAACCACCATAGTTGCTAGGGGAAAAGAAATAGAAGTAAAAGACCTTATTAAAAACGAGCAAGTTATCGTAACAATTACTCATAAGGGCTATATAAAAAGAATGGCCAATGATACATATCGTGCTCAAAAGCGTGGGGGATCGGGAGTCAAGGGGGCAGCTAGTACAGATGATGATTTTTTTACAGATATTTTTACCGCCAATACTCATGCAACCATTTTATTTTTTACATCCAAAGGACAGGTTTTTTCTAAAAAAGTTTATGATATTCCAGAAGGAGTAAGAACCGCCAAAGGTCGAAATTTAGCTAATTTATTACCAATAGCTTCGACTGAAAAAATAAAAGAAATTATTGCGATTGATGATGAAAATAAAATGGAAGGAATGTTTTTAGTTTTTGCCACTGAAAGAGGTTTGATTAAAAGATCCAGTTATGATGAGTATGTGAGAATTCAGCAAAATGGCTTGCGGGCAATTAAAATTTTAGATAGTGACTCGTTACTTGGGGTTAGAGTCACTGATGGTAAAAAAGATGTCTTACTCTGTTCAAGCTCGGGAAAAATTATTCGTTTCGCTGAAGATGATTGCCGAGTTTTGGGAAGAGTTTCCCAGGGAATGAAAGGAATTAACTTGTCGGAAAATGAAAAAGTGATAGGAATGGAAACAATTGATGATTCGGTAGAAATTTTTTCTATCACCGATAATGGTTATGGAAAACGAACCGGCGTTTCACAATATCGTAAACAAAGCAGAGGCGGAAAAGGTATTTTGGCCATGAAACTCACGGAAAAAACTGGAGAGATAATATCGATAAAACCGGTAACCGATAGTGATGATTTAATGATAATTACTGACAAGGGACAAGTTATTCGAATTAAAATTTCAGGAATATCTCTTATTGGTAGAACTACCCAGGGGGTACGGCTTATAAGGCTTAAGGAAGGGGAAAAAGTGGTTGCCGTTGAAAATTTTTGTGATCCGGAATCTGAGTCAGAAACAGAAAATAATGTTAAAATCAATGAACCCGTGGAAAACTTGGAAATTGTTGAATTTGAGGAAGTTGAGTCTGTAGAAGAAACACCAGAAGAAGAAAAATAAGGGGTGAAAGATATTGTAAATGTAATTACCAAACTGCTTATTTTATGGTTTCTGGTATCTTGTGATTTTTCTCCCAGATTACAAAAAGAGATTTTAATAGCCCAAGAATATCTAGCTAAGCAAGAAGTCCAAAAGGCCATAGGAAAGTATGAGGAAATTTTAAAAGTTGATTGTCCTGATGATATTAAAACAAAGATTTATTTTCAACTTGGCGAGCTTTATTCAACCCATTTATTTAACAATCTTAAGGCAATAAAATATTTTAGACAGGTCATAGAAGTAACCAGTGATCCAAAATGGTTATATATGAGTGAGGAAAAAATTGCTGAAATTAAATTTTCTTTTTTAGGAAAATATAAGGAAGCCCAGGCTGGATATCAGAAGCTTATCAAGTTTCAACCGAGACTTAAAAAACATGATTTTTATGAATATAGGTTGGGGCTTTGCGATATCTATTTAATGAATCACGAGGTTGCCAAAAAAAGATTTGAAACTATTTCCACTAGCGTTTCTCACGAATATAAGGTGCAGGCTTTTTATGAGCTGGGACATATTTATTTTAAGGAAAAAGAATGGCAAAAGGCTTTGGATTATTGGTCCCAGTATATTTTACAAGAGACAAGGAAAGATAATATTGTTCATACTAAATATTTAATGGCCAATTGTTATGAAACCATGGAGCAATTAGAGGAGGCATATAATCTGTATTATTCCATATTTGGAGATTATCCAAATACCAAAGTTCTGCAAAACAGACTCAACTCGATTTATGAGCGAAGAATTGCTCGTAAAAGGTAGCTTTAATGAATTTTTCCATTTATTTTTTAGCTAGCATTTTGGTTTATCTGGGACTTTTTACTTTAATAGGTTTAAATCATGTTTTATATGTTTATTTGATTACTTATACTGTAGTTATTTTGTCACTTATTTTACTTTTTTATTTTGGAAAAATTATTTTCAAATCAATGAGTGGTGACAGGCCCTCTAAAAAAGAAATTACAATTGCCTTATTTATTATTATAATAAAAAACGCCCTGGTATTGATAACACTGTATTGGGGATATAAAATTATAGAGAAAAAAATTATTTATGCAGTGGGACTTTATTTGGTGCAAGTAATAATATTATTTTTTTCAATTAGAAAAAACAAAAACCAATGATCAAGCTATTTGTACTTTTTATTTTTACCAGCCTTCCGCTAACAACTTATTCCAACGAGGGGTTTACTTGGCTTTCAACAGTTAAAGCAAGTACCGGGATACCCGAACATGTTTTATCATTTATATTTATAGTTTTATGTATTTTGATAGTAGGGCTTTGGTATCGTATCAGCTTAATCGCTTCGCCTAATTCGATAAATCCAGATAAAAAAATATCTATAAGAAGCATGATGGATATGTATGGTAAGTTTATTTTTTCTCAAGCTTTACTGGTTATGGGAGAAGAAAAGGCAAAGCAATGTTTTTCATTTGTATCAATTATTTTTTTGATTATTTTTTTTTCCAATTTGATTGGACTTATTCCGGGAATTATGCCCCCAACTGAGCATATGAGCACGACCTTAGCATTAGGCGTGTTTTCATTTGTTTTTTATAATTTAAAGGGAGTTCGGGCCCATGGTATTTTAAATTATTTAAAACATTTTGCCGGGCCTCTTTGGTATATGAGTTTTCTTATTTTTCCCATAGAATTGGTTTCTCATTTGTTTAGACCTATTACTCTTTCTTTGAGACTTAGGGGTAATATTATGGGGGATCATTTGGTGTTAACTACTTTTTATGATCTGGTGCCAGTGGGTGTGCCTATTATTTTTTTATTTTTTGGTTTGATGGTAAGCTTTATTCAAGCTTATGTTTTTACTACGCTGTCCATGGTGTATATAAGCTTGGCTACAAAGCATGACCATTGATAATGATGTGTCCTTGGACCAGTTTGTTTTATTACAAACAGGTGAAATCGCTATTGATGGTGGTGATTTTATAATCAATTCAGGACCACTTGGTTCATGTATAGCTGTGATAATTGTTGATCCATGTAATCTGATTGGTGGAATTGCACATGTTATGTTACCAGGTACTAATAAAAATACTTTGCCAGAAAGTGATTATCGATACGCAGAAGGTGCGATTGCTGCACTTATTGATAAGCTTACGGTTTGTGGTTCATTAAAAAAAGATATGAAAGCGTTTGCAATCGGTGCGGGAAATGTTCTGAAAAGCCCAGATGATATTATTTGTTTACCTATCATTAATTCAGTAAATACATGTCTTAGAAATCTTAGTATTCCAATTGAAAAAACAGCGCTAGGAGGACATGATCGAAAGTCAGCTATTTTAGATATACAAAATAAACAGATACGCTATACGGTAGGTGATAGCTCAGAAAAAGTTTTTTACGAATTTTAGGATTTATTATGAAAATTAGAACCAGATTAATGCTTGGTTTCGGAACAATTTTGGTGATTTTTGTTTTTTGGGGGCTTTCGTCATTTGATATATTTCGCATAATCGTTTCGAACATAGTCAATATAAATGATCATTCTTTACAAGTAACCAACAAAGTTCGTGAATTTCGCGAAGGTGTCCATGTTATTCACAAAGCTATGAAAGATATTGTTTTGTTAAAAAATAATGACATTGAGGTGGAACAACTAATTATTAAAGTTGAATTGGAGAGAAAATCTCAATTAAATAATATTGCAAATATTTATGAATTATGCCAAGGCAATAAACAGGATGCAATAAAGCTTAAAAATATTTTTTTAGCTTGGGATTTAATCCGGGCAAAAGTCATAACAGAATTAAAAAATAAAAATTATATTAGGGCAGGCGAAATCACCAGGACGGAAGGAAAAGATCACGTTGAAAAATTATTAATACTGTCTCAATTAATTAGTGATCATGCTCAAATACGCATACAGGAACTTTTTTCAGAAATAATAGATTTGGCAAAGCATACTAAAGTTATAATTATACTTGTTTTTATAATCTCATTGTTATTGATTTTGTTTTTTAATTGGTGGACTATTAAGGCTATTGTTTATCCATTGAAATGTTTAGAAAAATTTGCAGAAAAAATTCAAAAAGGAGAATACAAGGAAAGAATCCAGTTTAAGCAAAAAGATGAAATTGGGAATCTTTCCAAGGTCTTAAATTTTGCAGCAGAAAGCATTGAAAAAAATACCAAATATCTTGATCAACTGGTTAGTAAAAAAACGGTTGAACTACAAGCGGCGAATCAACAACTTCAGGCTACGGAACAGCAATTAAGGGCCTCAAACCAACAACTTCAAGCTACGGAGTTTGAACTTAGAAAAAATTTAAATCGGATAAATGGGGTAGTAGAAACGGTTCCAGATATTATTGCTGAAGTGGATCAAAATAAAAAATATACATGGGTTAATCAAGCAGGATTAAACTTTTTTGGATTAGATGTAATAGGTAAAGAAGCCTCCGATTATTTTGTAGGAGAGCAAAAAACGTACGAAATAATTAATCCCTTATTTAAGGGTAGTGAAAATATGTTTTATGTAGAAAGCTGGCAAAAACGCGTTGATGGAGAAAACAGACTTTTGGCCTGGTGGTCAAGGGTTTTAAAAAATAAAGATGGTAAAGTTATTGGTGCAATTTCAACTGCCCGGGATATCACAGAAAAGAAAAAGGCAGATGAAGTTTTAAAAGAGAGTGAAAAAAAATTCCGTACTTTGGTTACCGAAATGCAACTAGGATTAGCTGTTCATGAAATAATTCTTGATGATAATCAAAACCCTGTTAATTTTCGTTTTTTGGATATTAATCCAAGTTTTGAAAATTTGACGGGTTTAAAGCGTGAAAACATTATTGGCAAAACCATCTTGGAAGTTTTACCGGGTATAGAAAAAAGTTTGATAGAGCGATATGGGGAAGTTGCCAAAGCGGGAGAGTCAGTTAAATTTGAAAATTATTCTAGAGAATTTGATAAATATCTAGCGGTAACCGCTTATCGCCCATGTCAAAATCAATTTGCTACAATTTTGGAAGATGTTACGGGTCGTAAAAAATTGGAAGAACATGCATTTAAGGTGCAAAAACTGGAATCGATTGGAATTTTAGCTGGAGGAATTGCCCACGATTTTAATAATTTATTGGGTGGGATTTTTGGTTTTATTGATTTGGCTAATAGTGAAGCACAAGAAGGAAAATTTGAAAATATTTCAGCTTATTTAGCTAAATCGTTAACTATGTTTAGTCGGGCCAAAGATCTTTCTATGCAGTTGCTTACTTTTTCAAAAGGAGGACATCCTGTATCCAAACAGCAGTCGATAATTCCAATATTAATTCACTCATTGGAATTTGCTTTGAGTGGTTCTAATATTAAACTTAAAAGGTCTATACCAGAAAGTGTGTGGGATGTTTGTATTGACGAAAATCAGATAGGACAAGTTATAGATAATATTGTCATAAATGCTAAACAAGCCATGCCAATTGCGGGAGAACTTTTTGTAGCAGTACAAAATATTGCCAGAGGAGAAAATCTTCCCGTGGGATTAAAAGAAAATGCGTATGTATGTATTTCGATTAAAGACCAGGGGATAGGCATTTCATCTGAGCATTTATCAAAAATTTTTGATCCCTTTTTTTCCACCAAACAGCAAGGTAGTGGTCTAGGACTTGCGACAGCATATTCCATCATAAAAAAACACGAAGGAGAAATTGAAGTTAAATCACAACTTGGGGTTGGGACTACGTTCATAATTTATCTTCCGGCTTGCACGGAGAAAAAAAGTATTCAAGAAAAAGAAGTTTTAAATAAACAAAAATTTCAAGGCAAGGCTTTGATAATGGATGATGAAGAGTATTTGCTTCAAATATTTGCTTATTATCTAAAAGAGATTGGGTATATAGTTACTTGTGCTAAAAATGGTGAAGAAACGATTAAATTTTTTACGGAAGCCTTCAGGTCTGCAAATCCCTTTTCCTTAGTAATGCTTGATTTGACAATTCCCGGGGAAGCGGGGGGAAGAGAAGTGATAGGGAAGTTAAGAAAAATATTTAGTAATTTTCTTGGTATAGCTTGCAGTGGGTATTCAGACGATCCAGTCTTGGCAAAACCTTTGGAGCATGGGTTTAATGCCTCATTGGCCAAGCCATATACGATGGAGGATTTGATCGAAGTGATACGGAAAAATATTAAAACATAGAAAAATTAAAAATTATTTTTTAGATATTTTCCGGTAAAAGAATTATTGATTTCAGATACTTCTTCTGGTGTTCCGCATGCGACAATTTTTCCACCATAGATTCCACCGCCAGGACCTAAATCTATAACATGGTCAGCACATTTTATAATATCAATATTATGTTCTATAACAAAAACAGAATTATTCTGATCGACAAGCTCGTTTAATATTTTAAGTAGTAAGGAGATATCATTTACATGAAGCCCGGTGGTGGGTTCATCTAGAATATATAAAACATGACCATTCTTTTTTTTAGATAATTCTTTGGCAATTTTCAAGCGTTGAGCTTCACCGCCAGACAACGTCGTGGCAGATTGGCCAAGTTTTATATAACCCAGACCAACCTTATCCAAAGTTTCCAGGTTTCGATGAATCTTTGGATGGTTTTTGAAAAAAACGAGGGCTTCGGAAATAGACATATTTAATACGTCTGAAATGTTTTTGGTTTTATAAAGGACGGATAGGGTTTCTTGATTATATCTGGCACCCTCACATTCTTCACAGGTCAAGTAAACGTCAGCCATATAATGCATTTCTACTTTAATGAAGCCATGTCCTTCACATTCTTCGCAACGTCCTCCAATATTATTAAAACTAAAACGGGTTGCGTCATATCCTCTGGTTTTTGCTTCGGGAGTATTGGAAAAGATGCTTCTAATCTCATCAAAAAAACCACAAAAAGTTGCGGGATTGGAGTGAGGAGAACGCCCAATGGGACCCTGATCCATTTTTATAATTTGCTGAATATTTGATAATCCCTTGATTGAATGAAAGTTGCTGTTAATAAATATTCTTTTTTTTGAAAGATAGTTTTCAATAGCGGGGACAAGAATTTTATTTAAAAGAGTAGTTTTGCCAGATCCGCTAACGCCAGTTACGCATACCAGTGAATTTAATGGAAAAAGTATATCTAAATTTTTTATATTATATAAATTGGCGCCTTTTAAAAAAATGGATTTATCACTTTTTCGGCGTTTGTTAGGTATGGAAATATTTTTGGTTTTTAATAAATACGCTCCGGTTAAAGAATTGGGATTATTCTTAATTTCGTTTAAGTTACCCGCAGCAACTATTTCACCGCCGTTGATTCCTGCGCCAGGACCTAAATCAATAATATAATCGGCATTACGAATGGTTTCTAAATCATGTTCAATTACGATGACGGTATTGTCGTTATTTTTTAGTTTTTGAAAAGTTTGGAGTAGTCCATCATTATCTTTAGGATGTAATCCAATGCTTGGTTCATCCAAGATATAAAGCACTCCAGATAGAGATGAGCCAAGCTGGTTGGCCATTCTAATCCGTTGGAGTTCTCCACCAGACATAGTGGTTGCTTTACGATTTAAATTTAAATAATCAAGTCCGACATCTATTAAAAAAGAACATCTTTTTGTAATATTTTGAATAATGGGTAGGATAACTGGGATTAGATGGGAATCAATAGTGATTTTAGATATAAATTCGTTAAGCTCGATGACTGATAAATTGCAAAGTTCAGTGATATTTTTTTTATTGATTTTAATTGATAAGGCGAATCTATTTAATTTATATCCATGACAATCATGGCAGGTTTTTTCGATTAAATATTCGTTAAAATTATTTCTAGTTTTTTTGAGTAAACTTTCGTTTCTTTTTTTTCTAAGCCAAGTAATGAGGCCTGGATATTTTAATATGTTTGTATTTGATGGTTTTGAAGGATTTAAGTCAGTCGAATTTCCATGAAAGAAAGTGTAAAGTTGTTGTTGTGAGTAATCTTTTAGTGGTGTGGTGGTTTTTAAATTGTTAGTATTTAAAAAATCAACCAGTAAGTTATAAAAAAGAGAATTTTTATTTCCAACGGCTTTGATAGCACCATCTTCGATAGAAAAAGAGGGATCGATAATTAGAAGATTTTCATCGAAATCTTCAATGGTACCGAGTCCTTTACAGGTTAAACATGCGCCGTGAGGTGAATTAAAAGAAAAAGAACGGGTATCGACCTTGGGAAATACTTTCAAGGTTACCGGGGAAATGTTTTGTGTGCTAAAAAAAAGGCATTTATTATTAACTAGAATATTAATAACTCCGTTGCCTATACGAAGAGCAAGTTCCACTGAATCGCTTAGACGTTGACGAATATCGCTTTTTATAATCACTCGATCTATAACGACCCCAAAAGTATCAAGGTTATAATTGATAAAATTATTTTCATCGCCAAAATCAAAAACTTTGTTTTCAATTACTCCTCTCAACAATCCCATGCTTTGAAATTTGCTGATGGTTTGGTCCCAATGAGTTTTATCTTTTATTGGAACGGGAGACACTATTATTATTTTTTGATCTAATCCCAGCTTTTCAATTTCTTTAATAATCTGGGAAAAAGTATAAGAGATGATTTTTTCGCCGGAATCGGGACAATATACTGTGCCCATTTTAGCAAATAATATTTTTAAATAATCATATATATCTGTTAAGGTTCCCACTGTAGAGCGAGGATTTTTAAGAGAGGATTTTTGTTCTATGGCAATTGAGGGAGACAATCCTTCGATTAAATCAACATCTGGAGCTTGAAATTGTCCTAAGAAATATCTGGAATAAGAGGAGAGAGAATCAATAAATCGTCTTTGGCTTTCCTTATAAATAGTGTCGAAAACCAGGGAGGATTTGCCAGATCCCGAAGGTCCCGTTACAACGGTAAATGAACTTCTGGGTATTTCACAGGATACATTTTTTAAATTATGAACCCGGGAATTTACAACAACTATTTTATTGGATGTCATTATTTATAAAAAGTATTTTATATAATGCTTGTTTTGAACCCGCTTGAACCACAAACCTATCATGTTCTCAGAATGGGTTTGAAAAATTTTTGCCCGGATTGATTCTTTTGATTTTTGGAATTCCTCCGATTCAACTAAATTTTTATTTTTAACATAAAAAACGTGGTATTGATGATCCATTAATATCGGGGACGAAAAACCTCCTTCGTCAGTATTTTTAAGTAGTTTTTTGAGGTTCACTTCAAGTCCCTCGTCTGTAATATCTTCAATGGCCTTGGATTCGATATTTTTAAAGTTGTTGGGAAGGATGCCGTCCTTGTTGAATTTGGTCATAACATTCGTAAAAGTGGTTAACATTTCTTTGTTAACCGTTTTAGCTGGTAGAAAAAAATCAACCAAGGTGTATCGAAAAGCAAGGGATTTGCTGGATGCATTTTCTCGATAAAAATAATTTTTAATTTCCTGTTCTGTTATAGATATAAGGGGATAAATAACCTTGGTGTGAAAAATATTAAACTCTAGGGTTTCCCTAATAATTTCAAAATATTCATCGAAAGTTAAATTATTTGAACTTAAAAACTTAAGAAGATATTCACGATTAACACCAAGATTTTTTTCAGTCTCTTTGATTTGTAATTCAACCTGGTCATCAGAAACGACATAACCCGATTCAGTTAAATTGGTTCTTACTAAGAATCCTTGAACAAGCAATTCAGTTATTTCTTGTTGAGAGTATTTATTTTTGGAATACAGAATTGGAGAAATTGTTTTACGTGCATCTAGATTATCCTGCACTCTTTGAATTTCAGACAAAGTAATCATATTATCGTCAACAATGGCCAAAATTTTATCTAATACTTTAGCATTGAGACCAAAGGACAATACAACCAAGAAAGCAAAATATTTCATAAAAAATCCAATGAAAAAGTTACTTCCTAGGAATATAGCATATCAATTAAATGAGGGCTATTTAAGAGAGCTGTCCAAGATCACAATTGTTGCTGACTTGCGCGCAGAGCTAAAATATTGTTCCAGTAGCTTGTTACGTTTTATTTTGTAAACGATGTCCTGATATAATTGTTTATTAATTTCATTAAATTCTTTTTTTGCAATCAGTTTTACAATATGGTAGCCAAATTGAGTTCTAATTGGACTTGATACATAACCAATTTTTTTTCCGTGTATTTCTTTAAAATATTCAGGTGTGTAACTATCGGCTAGTTGAAATCCAACATCCCCACCGTTTTTAGCAGCATCAGTTTGAGAGTATTCGTTCGCCAGTGCAGAAAACAAAGAAGGATCTTTTTGAAGTTGGTTATAAACTTTTATGGCCTGTGTTAGCGCCATGTTTCTATCAGTCTCAGAAGATTCAGCGGGAATTCTAAAAAGAATGTGTGCCGTACGGTATTCAGGGAAATTGGTGTAGTAGTCTTTTACGTCAGCATCGGTAACTTTAATGGTTTTAAATTTATCTTCCAAGTCTTTTGATACTTGCGCATGAAAAAGAACGTCTTGCATTTTTCTAAGCACGACTTCATTTTTATCAAGCTGGTTTTTAAGTGCTTTTTGTATGCCAATTTGGCGGTCGATCAGAGTATTTAAAACTTTCTTCTGACTAAGTTTTTCATTTCCAACAAAAAGTGATTGTTGCTTCCATTCCTGTTCGAAAATATCCCGGAAGATGGGCTCTCCATTTATTTCAGCTACAACAGGTCTTTTATTATCTGCCAGCAGCGAGGTTGATAGAAAAGATATAAAGCAGAAAATTAAAAAGTTTTTTTTCATTAATAACATCCTGATATTAATAGTTATATGCTTATGCTTTGATTTTATCCTACCTGGAAAAATTATTAAACAAAAATAACTAACCATTATCAATTTTAATGTTCTCTAATAATTGACCGACAAACTCAAGCATGACTTCAGGGGTAACCGCAGATTTGTGTACATAAAATACTTGATAAGTCGGAGTTAATTGAAACTGTTTTTTGTGAGAAAGAAAATAGTCAACTATTTTATCACGCAAAATCAGGTTTAAAGAAAGAAAATTTGCATCAAAATTCATAGAAATTTGGTTACCGGCCACCTGTATACTTTTTATTGCCATATTTTGTAAAAGGATTCGGGTTTTTATAATGATTATTAAATTACCAAGTTCATGCGGAAGCAATCCGAAAATGTCTTCGATTTCTTCCGCTAAATTAGTCAATTTTTCCATATCATAACAATTGGACAGCTTTTTATAGTATTTTAATCGAGAGGATGGGTCAGTAATATAATTGTTTGGAATATAGGCGTTATAGGGAATTACAATTTCAATATCTTTTTTAATAATTTTTTGCTTTCCTTTAATTTCGTTTATAGCTTCTTGTAAAAGTTCCATATAAAGTTCCAGTCCGATAGATTCAATGTGACCGGATTGTTCAGCACCCAAAATATCTCCTGCCCCTCGAAATTCTAAATCACAAGAAGCTAAGGAAAAACCAGATCCCATATCGGCATAGGTTTGCAGGGCCTTTAATCGGTTTTCAGCATCGATGTTTAAATTTCGATCATTGGGTATTACAAAATATGCATAAGCTTTTTTATCGGATCGACCAATACGTCCTCTTAATTGGTGTAATTGTGCCAGTCCAAAGCGATCTGCTCGATTGATAATCATTGTATTGGCGTTAGGGATATCAAGGCCAGATTCAATTATGGTTGTACAAAGAAGGATTTGATACTTTCCCATGTAAAAATCAGTGATTCGTTTTTCTAGCTGACTTTCAGGCAGCTGGCCATGGCCAATAACAATGGATGCTTCGGGAACCAACTCTTTAAGGTAATGATGAATTTTCTCAATATCCATTACCCGATTATGCACAAAGAAAACTTGTCCTCCCCTGCTGATTTCTTTTTTGATAGCGCTTTGAATGGTCAAATCATCTTGCTTGATAATGTAGGTTTTAATGGATTGTCTTTTGGGAGGAGGCGTTTGAATGAGAGATAAATCTCGCAATCCTAAAAAGGCAAGTTGTAAAGTGCGAGGGATCGGAGTGGCTGTAAGGGTCATAAAATCAGTAGTGGATTTATATATCTTTAGCTTTTCTTTGTGTTTGACTCCAAATTTATGTTCTTCGTCGATAATCACCAGACCAAGGGATTTGAATTCAATAGAATCGTTTAACAACTTATGAGTTCCAATGATAATATCAATTTGTCCCATTTTTAATTTATTGATGATTTCCAGGACTTCTTGGGGATTTTTAAAACGAGAAATATATTCGATGTTAACAGGAAATTTTTTAAATCTTTCTATGAAAGATTGATAGTGCTGTAAGGCAAGAATAGTTGTAGGAACCAAAACGGCAACTTGTTTGTTATCGGAGATTGCCTTAAATGCAGCTCGCATGGCAATTTCAGTTTTTCCAAAACCCACATCTCCACACACTAAATGATCCATGGGAGCCGGTTTTTGCATGGATTCTAAAATTGAGTCAATGGCTTTGCGTTGGTCATATGTTTCAATAAAAGGAAATTCCAGTTCAAATTCTTTGTAAGCATGGTCTGGAGGACTAAAGGCAAAGGCGGGGTTGGTTTGCCGCTCGGCCTGAAGTTCTAATAAATCGAAGGCCAGCCTAGAAGCTGACTCCTTGGCTCTTTTTTTAGCCTGGGTAAATTTGTTGGTGCGAAGGTTGGCAGGGTTTAGTGCAGCTGTCGAATCAGCGTGTTTTTGAATAAGATTTATTTTATAGATGGGGACGTATATTTTGTCTTTTTCAGCATATTCAATTATAAGATAATCAGTTTTAATATCATTGATGGTGATTGATTCAAGACCAAGGTATTTACCAAGCCCATGGCTGTTATGAATAACAAAGTCTCCGGGCTTGATTGAAGAAAGTCTTTCTGCAAAAAGGTCAACAACGTTATGATAATCTTTGTAAGTTTTGCTTTGTTTTCGGGTGAACAAATCTCCTTCGGCAATCGTCAGGATCTTTTCAGGGGGATAAAAGTAACCGTTTTGCAAGTTGGATTGTTTGAATGAAATGCGGGAATAGATGCTTTCTGGGAACTCATATAGATCCAAAAGATAGGCAATTTCTTTTTTAGTGGATTCGCTGGAATAGGTAAAAATAACAGTGCCATTAACTTGAAATTCATTCTTTAAAAATGAAAAAAATTCTTTAATAAAGGCAGTTTTATGAAGATTTTTACCAACGTTTCGAGCAATCCAGGTTTCAGTTTTTTCAAGCAAAATATCAAGAATTGCTCCCAGTTTTTTATCCAAATCAATATTTATGTTAATCGTATTGGTGGTTATTTTTTTAAAATTAAAAGGCTTATTGAGCTTATAAATATTGTCAGGGTCTCCTAACAGCAGATCACTTTCCTTGTTGTCTTTGTGTTTGTCATATTCTTGAGTATATTGTTCAATAAGATCGGTAAAAGAGGTGATGATTTTATCATTTTCAAGACAAATAAAAACGGTATTGGAAGGGCTAAAATAATCAGTGATTGACGATAATTCTTGAAAAAACATAGGTAAGAAGCAAGGAAATTCATTAAATAAAATGCCATCAGAAAGATTGTTAATAATCGCCTTTCTTTTTTCAAATTTTTCTTTAAATTGGGGACCGGGAATAGGAACTTTAGATCTGAAATTTTCAAGATATGGCCTAGACGCAACAATAGCAGGGGAGGGGCCAATATTTAAACTGGTTATTTCGCAATTTTTCTTAGTTTTATTAGTTTCTTTATCTATTAAAAATATATTTTCCACCATATTATCAAAATAGGTTAAACGATATGGTTGACCAGATATTGGAAAAATATCAAAAATTTCCCCCTTGGAGGCAAAGGTACCAGGTTCTTCAACAGTGGCAGAAGAAAAATAACCAAGAGAGACCAAAAGACTAGAGAGATCTCTAGGGGAAATGATATCTTCCCTATTAAGTGGATGATTATTTTCAATAAAAAATTTTTTACACGGAATTTTTAGTGTTAAAGACTCAGCGGTGCAAACCAGTATGGTGGGATTATCCGATGTGGTCAGAGTGTGCAAAACAGAGAATCGTTGAAGTAAATTGGCATATGATGGAAGAATATTTCCATAGGGGGACACTTCAAGTCCTGGAAAAAACATTGTATGATAAAAAGGATGTTGGTGTTTACACAATTCAAAGATAAATTCAGCAGTTTCGTTATCATGGCATACTAAAACGACATGTCGATATGGGTTATTGGGTGTGGGTATAAAATAGTTTAAAAAAAGATGACACCATTGTTCCGGCGTAACCCCGGCAACGTTAAGATCTGTTAACTCGTGGGAAAACCAATTTGTGATTTTGGTCATATGATTGTTGAAAAAACCCATTTTTTAACTCGGAAAAGTGTTTGTTGTGAATAATATATTTTTTAAAAACAGTAAACAACCATAAAACGATACAAATATTTCCTTTCTTATGTTTCTTCAGGTAAAATTTATACAAAAAAGAACGACGGATTATTTAATGATACCAATTTTCAACATGATTATTCTGTTTATTTGTTATTTATTGTTAATAACGTTAATTGCCTGGTTTTTTTCAGGCAATTCACCAAAAACAAAGAAAGTTAGGGTTTTTGAATCCGGAAATCATGTTTTTGGCAAAGCTATTCATCGCTTCTATTTTAAAAATATGGATGAAGTTGTTTTTGTTGTAATCATCCTTAGTATCAATATATCAGTTTTTCCATGGGTTATTGCCTATAATAAAAACTTAAATGGACTAAGTTTATTAATAATAGGAGTTGCAGTATTTATCGAAGTGTTGCTTGGTTTTTTTCTTATAACAATAAAGCAAAAAAGGAAGTAAAGAAAAAATGAAATTCGACGTATATTTCCTGTTTGCTGAATTGTTTTATATAGGTTTAATTTTGGGAGGGATGCTATATATTTTTAATTTTTTTGAAATAACCTATAATTTAATTACAGGAAAAATACAATGTAAGAAAATTTCTTTTCGAATAATAAATGAATATTTGTTCTCCCATATGGTGCTTTTATTGTCGCAAAAAAGGATCTGTCATTATAATGAATCCGAGTTGATTAACTGGGCAGGATGTCGTCTTTTGTTTATTTTATCCATGTCGATTATTCTAATTTTGCCTCTGTCAATTTCATTTTTAGAATTGCATGAATATTATAATTTTTATCAAAATCATGAATACGGACTTTTATGGGTATTTTTTTATTTGATAGGATTTCCACTTGTAATTATTTTAATGGATTTGGCCAGTCAGGATAAACATGTTGTTTTTAATGGGGTCAATATGTTATCGAAGTTATTGTTTCAAATGCTTCCATTATTTCTTGTTTTGATTTCCCTGGTTATAAATACTCAAAGTGCCAGTATTGAGCAAATAGTGAATGAACAACAGGCATTTGTAGATATTAAAGCGGGAAGTTGGGGACTGGTTCGACAACCCTTGGGTGCTATTGTATTTTTTTTGTATGCACTTTTTTTTATTGAAATATTTTCATCCAATACAACTACTGATTTTATGAGTAAAACTCAAAAAAATTGTTTGGCAGGAATTGACAGGTTTTTTTATGAGTCCGCCATAAAAACATATGCAATTGTTTGGGTTTTATTTATTATTCTTTTCTTTATGGGAGGAGTTCCCTCTTTTCCCGGGTTAATTCAACTAAAATCAGTAAATATCATATTATACAAGGCGATATTATTTGTTTCATTATTGTGCAAATTCAGTTTCATACTATTTTTAATTTATTTTTTCAAATGGTTTTTTTATTCTTTCAAGAACAGATTTTTTTGGGAAAAAAATTGGTATATAATATTGCCAATAGCAACCATGGATTTGATTGCAACTATCATAATTGTACATAGCAGGTATTAAAGCATGTTTTTTGTTAACGTTATTTTACTTTTTTTTGCTTCTTACTTATTTTTGTTTAACAAATCTGTTCTTTCAAATTTTTCTGGTTTTTTCTTGTATATCCTACTTATAGTCATAAACTGGATTAATATGGGCTATCAGATAATTTCTATCATTTTACTTATTTCATCAATCATGTGGGTAATTGTTTTGCTTATGTTGTATTTTTCAACGTACAAGAAGGCGCTACCAACAAAATTGATAATCGGTCAACCCTGGTTTATATTCCCTTTTTGGTTATCCCCCTTACTTTTATCTGTTTTGGTGGTTTTAATCCTGGCCAGAAATTCATCAAGCGAATTGGGAGATAATATGTTGCCTCTCGATTACCAAGCATTTATAACCCTGGATAAAAGGTATATCACTTTTTTTGTATTGTTTTTTTTATTTATAATAGGAATATCGATCGTAATTGGGCTGATTAATCGTCATGTTAAAGGAAAAATTGAATGAATAGTATTTTATTTAATATTATGGTTATTGGTATTCTTTTTTTTGTAGGTTGGATTGCAATTTTCTCAAACAGAGAAAAGATAAAATTAATCCAAGGAATCATTCTTCTTTTTTTGTCCGTGGTTTCCTATTTGTTAATGATAGGGGTACAAAAAAAGAATAGTGAAATGATTTATATTGGATATTTGGCGTTAGGATTGATCAATATTTTTGTAGTAATACTTGCCAAGCTTATACAGGACTGCTTCAACCAGGATCAAGAAAAGGAAGATGGGTGATGTTTAGTTTTTTAATTTCCATTGCAACGTTTACCCCCCTTTTATATTATATTGGTGAACTTTCAATTTTTAATGGCGCTAAAAAAGAGCACAATACAATTTTTGTATTGATCTTAATCCTGGCAAGTCTTGCTGCTTGGATTATCTTGGCGGTACGCGCTTTGAATTACGACCCGGTATTATTGACCAGTTTTTTTGAAGTTGAGATTGGTAATTTTAAAATACCTATTTGTTTTAAAATAGATAGAATTGTTTTGTTTTATATTTTTGCTAACATTTGTGTTTTTCTACATCCTATCCTGGTTAATCTTTTTTATAAAAATAATACATCTTTTAAATGGTTTCCGGCAGGTCTGTCTGCGATGACAGTTGTTATTTTGGCGGGAAATATACTGGTTCTGCTTTTTTCTATGACCCTATTGTCGTTGGGTTTTTTAATTGATGATATTTTAAAACCTCAGGAGGTGACTCAAAATAAAGGTGCTATGATTTTTATTTTTCAGCGGGCACTAGACGTGGTGATTTTTATTTTAATGGTTATGATGTTAAGCAAAATAGATCCAAAAAATATAATTTTAGGCCGATTTACGCTTATATCCCATGAAATGTTTTTAGAAATCAATGAAGGATTTTGGATAGTAGCAATGTTGTTATTAAAATCAGTTATCCAGATATTGGATGTTTTAATATTTTCAAAAAATAAAACTATTGAAAGATTCTTTACGGAAATAAATGTGGGTTTTTTGGTATTAACATATATTATTGTCCGTTTTGTTTTTATAATTGATATGGCGGCAGGGTTAAATACAATAGTAATTTTTGGAATGTTTCCTTTTGTTACGTATGTTGGTTGGACGCTGATACAAGAAAAGCATTTAAATAAAATCCTTGGAAGTTATGTAGCGGGATTTTTTTTAATGGTTATTATTGCCTTGATTGTTCAATCTGTTGGAATGTCATTTTATTTAATATTAGTATCTTTAGTGATGCTTACAGGATTATATGGTCATTTAAAGTATGTTGAAAACAAGACCGGACAAACAGTCCAAGACTATTCAGGCGACGTTGCAATAGGCCCCTGGCATTCCACATATTTGATGATATCATTTTTAGTGATGTTTTTACCACCTGGATGTGGAATAATTAAGGCCATTACGGGTATTATGTGGAATCAGATGCATTCAAATGGAATGATGTTTATTGGTTTTTTTTATACACTTTGCATTCAGTCTATCCTGGTCTGGTTTTTTGCCAGGATGTTTTTTACTCAAATGACCAGTAGAAGAGATAAAAATATTCCAAGGGAGAGTTTATCGTATAAAATCATTCTGGTTATTTATGTTTTATTGGTAGGTACTGTTGTTTTATTAAATCTGCCCTTTGATTTATGGTTTATTAGAAAAGATCTTTTTTTATCTTGGTATGATAAGTTATATTTTACAAATCATATGGTCACCCCTGTTAATGTCTGGTTTATGATATTATGGAGTTTATTTTTTCTGTTGCTATCAATGGGAGCTTATATTGTTTATTTTGCTAAAAAAGAAGAAATAGGTTTAGACATGAAATTGGTACAACAAACTAAACCGATAAGGGAATTTCTCAAGAATTTTTATACTTTATTTTTTAAAAAAGTCAAATCACTATTTTTAATCATGGTCAAGACGTTAATAAGTGCGGGAGTATTGATAAGAAAACAAAACGGTGCGATTGTTACAACAGTAGGCAAGGAAATTGATAGGCAATTGGGCTTGATTACAATTTTTGAACTTCACACGTCAAGACAACAGCTTGGTGTATATTTGTGGATGCTCCTATTTATGTTGTTGGCAATTTTTATAAAGCGGTGATCGAAGTATGGTTATTTTGTATTTTAGTATTTTAATAATTTATTCAAGTCTTGCTTTGTTTTGGCCAAAACAAAGCAAGATAGTGAACTTGCTGGGTACTTTGTTTTTAAGTATTATTTCGCTGACTATGGTGATGAATTTAACGAAAGGGATGGGTTTATTTTGGCAAGGTATAGATCCATTGTTAATAGATGATTCATTATCGATGATAGGCAAAGTTTCAATGTTGGCGGGTTCCTTGTTTTTTTTCTTTATGAATGTCTGTCAAAATAAACTGGATCAAATTCAAATTTATCCAGCTTCATCAATAGGAAATTTTATTCTTCTTTTTTCTAGCGGTGCAGTTTTGTTTGATAGTCTTATAATGTTCTATTTTTTTTATGAATTAGTTTGGTTATTATTATTATTTTTGCTCGGATTACTTTTTTATCAGGAAAAAGGAAGTTTATATAGGGTGTTGATTAACGTCATGTTTGGAACTACTTTGATTAATATTTTTTGTATATTATCCTTGTCTAGCTGGATAGCAACCAAACAACCTTTTTTCAATTTAAGTGCACAAATGCTGATGGATTTGACGAATGTAAAATCATCTGAAGTAGATATAGATTTTTTGGTTTACATTTTGCTTGGTGTTTTAATTTTAAAAACCTTATTCCCTGCTTTTTACGCAGCTCAACTGGAATCTAATCAAAAGAAATTACAATCATATATTTTTAATATCCAAGTCGCGGTAAATACAATTTTGTTAGTTTATGTTTTAACTTATTTTTTCCAAAATCATTTGAACAATATTTTTTTACACTTCACATGGATTCACGTTGCATTGCCATGGTTGTTGATTTTCCTGGGCGGTTTGATGATTATTCAAATTAAAACAAATGATAATTTTTTTAAAAGTATGCTGTTTATTTATAACGTAATATTTATTTCTGCTATTATTCTCATCACTCCAATAAATACGAAAATGGTTTATTTGTTTACGGCTCATTTCCTAGTGTTGTTTGCAATAATAAATGTTATTAATGAAATTTTAAAAAATCGGTTTGGCAGCCAACCATTGTGGGCGCCTATTGGTTTAAAAAAAACTATGCCAAAATTTTTCTTGTTACTTACGATATGGGTGGTGGTAGTGTGCGGATTTCCCTGGTCAGGTGGAAATCTGGTTAAGATGTTTTACATAAGTAAACTTGCTGGTCAATCTTTGCTTGCGGTATATTTTTTGGGAATTTTTGTTTTTATGCATTTGCTGCTTTTCATACCATTCATATTATGTGCAAAAAGAAATAAAAATGAAAACGATAAGCAAGTAATTGAAAAAGTATCCGATATAAATAAATATGAATTTGGTATTTTAACCTTGCTGATAACGGCGGAGCTTTTACTGGGTGTCGGGGGACAACATTTTTAGAATAAATTATGATATTTTATAATATAAGCACGATTTATATCCTTGTAGTTTTTTTGTTGATATTTTCAATTGTGTTTGCTTTTTTAGGCCGACGGGGATTTTTCTTGTCATACCTTTTCAACATTATAATTATTTTTATGATTGCCGGTTATTCTTATCTTTTGGAAGAAGTGGCTATCTCGGATTTGGTTTTTTTAGATAAATTCAAACTTCAATATATATTTGTTTTTTCAATTATTTGCTTTTGCATGCTTATTATTAATGGATATGAGAGTCTTAATAATATAGGTAATAGTTTAATAAATACTGTTACATTAATTGTTTCTTTTTCTATTCTTGGGTCAACAGATTTAATAACTTTTTTTCTATCAATTCTTATACCAATATTGCTGACATCGATATTGGTTGCAGTGAACAGTGATTCTAAAAGAATTGCTCTGGTGGCAACCTATATCAATATGATCATGGTGGGGTTATTCTTATTTGCAATTGGTCTTTACTATGCAGAAACCGGGTCTATATTATTAGAGGGAAAATTTGAAAATATCTCTGAAATAGGTTTGTTTGCGATTGTGTTGTTTTTTATGACCACGGCTTTTTTTGCCGGAACTTTTCCGACCTATACGGGTATTTTCAAGATAACCAATAGTGAATATAACAAAAATTATGCTTCGGATGTTTTGTTGATTTGGAGTCTTATTGGATATGGGGTGCTTCATAATTTATTTAAAATTTTGAATATTTTTTTAAAACCAAATGATGACATCTTTCTGGTTATTAATGTGTTTCTGGCCGTAGCGATATTAATACCCAGTTTGATATCCATTTATAAAAAGGAAGTCAAAGAAGTTATCGCTTGTCTTTTTATGGCACATGCCGGTTATGCAATGCTGACGGTAAATCTTTTCTTTGATCAGAAAACCAGTGAATTGCTTTTGGAGTATTTTATATATCACGGGATTGTTTTTGCCTCTATTTTAATAATTATTAATAGTATTAAGCATAATAATAAAAATATTGTTTATGGTAGAGAGGTGTACGGATTTATTTATGATCAGAAATTGCTTGGTATTATTATTTTAGTCATGTTGCTTTCCTTGATGGGCGCTCCCTTTTCAGCAGGAGCTTATAGTAAATTTTCTCTTTTTTTAGAGTTGGCGAAACATAAACATTTTTTCCTTTTGGGGATATCTCTAATATCAATGACTCTTGGGGCCACTAGTTTGTTTAAAACATTCTTTCCTTTTTTCCTAAAAAACAACCGCCAGTCTCAATATTTTGTTGATCTTCCCAAGCGTTATTTGCTTATTTTGGGAGTATTTTGCATATTTATACTGGTCAGAGGAGTAATTCCGAAAGGTATTGACTTGATCTTAAAATGAAAAATGAATATAAAATTAAATTTGATAATGGCCAAATTGTCGGTCCGTTGACAAAAAAGCAAATTGGCGTTTTATATATTTATGGTCATATTTGCGGGAATGAACATTATCACAAAGTTAATGAAGGTGATTGGGGTAACATAACATCTTACCCAGAGTTGTTAACATTAATTGAAGAAATTATTGATGGTAAAATTATTGAGGAAAACCTAATTTCAAAAAAAGAAAAAGAGATTTTAAAAAAGATACTAGATGATGTTACCCAGGTTTTGGAAAAATCTCTTCCAGAGATTGATAAAACTAAAAAACTTTTTCAAGAATTTAAATTTAAAAAAGATGAAGAAGGTGGATCAACCAGGATAAAACAGGTCAATAATGGGCAAGCGTCTCTTGATAAAACGGTTTTAAGAAGAGATATCAATCCTAAAATAACAATTACAGATAAAACTAAAGTTGCCCAACTCCAGGTGCCCTTTGCTGATGAAAAAGATCCTTTAATTCTGGATGAACACTTAAAAGAAAAAGAGGAACTTCCCTTAAAAAATCAAGCAAGTGTTTATGACAAAACAGAGGTGGTAAGTTTAAAAAGTATTTTACCGTCTCTGAAAAAAGAACTAAAAGAGGCAGAAAGTGAGTTTGAAAAAAAGATTTTACTTCTGGAAGAAGATGTTGAGGATCAGGAATCCTTAAAAGAATTGACTAAAATTCAAACCATCATTAAAAAAATTCCAAAAGGAAAAAAGACAAAATGGATAACGGCATTCGCCTTTATTGTGGTTTTTTATGTATTACTTTTTCCAGAGGAAAATTCTAGTGGAAATATAAAAGTAATTTATCCAGTTATTAGCTTTCCCGTCGTACATACGTACTTGGATAAACCCAAGGCGATTGAAGCATATGAACTTGGAAAAAAAGAGTATGCTAAAAATACCTATGTTAGTAAAATTAAAGCAGCCAAATATTTTGAAACATCACTCAAGCATATGTTCCGGGATCAAAAAAAGATCACTTTGAAAAAAAATCAGGAAGTGATAGAAAATAATCCAAACACAGATCAAAAGGATAATGTGATTATAAAGGAAGTTTTATCTCCTGCTATTTACTGGCTGGCAATTATTTATTCAGAAATCTTAAATAATTCAAAAAATAAAAGTGAAGATAGCAATATTATTTTCCGTTTGCTTCAAATTGCAAATACTAAAACCATTACTGAAGAAAAAGCGGCCTTGGCGGCTGGTATTTTTTACTTAAAAATTGGAAAGTTTAAAACTGCCGCATATATTATTGAAAAATATGTTTTAATGGCCACTTCCGGGGTGAAAAAGAAACAATTATCAAATAAACTGCTGGCGTATCGATTACATATTTTAATGAAGGCCGGCATGGTGGGGATTGATCCAGTTACGGATCGTAATGATGCCGAAGAGACTTTTCAATATCTTTTAAAACAATCCCGTGGCCCGTTGGAAATGTATATTTTTTGTGCGGAATATTTAGAGTTTAATCAAAGATTTGAAGATGCAGAAAAAATTTTATTTAAAGCTAGCCAGTTTTATAAAAATTCAGTCTGGCTCATTTTAAAATTTACTGAATATGCATTAAGAAATAAGGATATTAATAAAGTTAAACATAATTTGCAGGCTCTTGAATTATTAAAACTTGAAAATTGTCCAGAATACTATGCAAAATATCTTGAGTATAAGGGTATTTCCATAATTTCTGAAAAACAATTTGATTTGGCTGCGAAATATTTTAATAAATCTTTAAAGCTTTTAGAAAATGATGAGTTAAGATCAAAACTAGCGGAATTAGAACTTAAGGGTGGTGAGTTTGAAAAATTTTTAATACTGGAAAGTAAAATTAAAGATCTGATGAAAAGTTCTCAAAAAATGGCTACTGCCAATCAATGGGAAAACGCTTTTAAATACGCGGTAGAAGCGGCGGACGCCAGTTCCACTTATATACCTTCTCATATATGGCTTGCGCATATTCAACTTAAAAAAGGATATTTTACCCAGGCCATTGAAATTTTAGAAAAACTTGCCAGGATTTATCCTACTAATACTACGGTCAATATCAATCTAGTTGCCGCCTACGTCGAAGCTAATTTGATAGATAAGGCATTACAGAAACTATCTATTCTTTCCAGGGAATCAAGGGTGTCAAATGATCCTGCCTTTTATTCTTTGCTTGGAAGGGCATACGTTAAGCATGGCAAAATATCGATTGGAATAAGATACATAAAAAAAGGATTAAATATTCATAATCTTAATGATGATGATTATTATTATTTAGCTAAACTTTTTTTACAGTTTGGTCAAGTAAGTGAAAGTAAAAGAAGAATCAGTACCGCCTTAACTCTTCAGCCGGATAATTTGGAGTATATATGTTTTTATTCGGAACTGTTGTATGAGTCAGATGGAGCAGATGTCGCTATTGGTTTTTTAAGGAATGAAATTAGATCCAGGGGGGAAGACGTAAAACTGCTTAGCCAAATTGCAATTTTTTATTATAGAAGTGGTCAAAATAAGCTATTTGAAAAAACTAAAAATAAAATCACTTCTTTGGGAACCAGCGAAGATCCATCTTTATATAAATTTTTGTTAAAGACAGCGGAGTTGGATGGCAATTTGAAAAGTGTTGTAGAGTATGCAAAAAAGATATCAATACTAGAACCTGGTGATATAGATAATAAGGTTAATCTGGCCAGCACCTATTTAGAATTAAAAAGATTTCCCGAAGGGCATGCGATTATTGACGATGTCTTGGAAAGGATGCCGACATACAAGATGGCCAATTATTATAAAGCGAGATTACTATTTAATCAGGGTGATTTTCAGGGAGCATTGACTAGCGGTGCTAGTGAATCTCTTTATTTTCCCAATAGTGAGTTTGGGTTTTTGATTCAAGGGATGGCTATGCAGGAAATGGCAAATCAAGAAAATGATATGAGTATAAAAGCAAAAATGTTAAATGATAGCACCAAATTTTTTGAAAATGCAATTTCAAGAAATCGTGATTCGTTTGATGCGCTTAAAAATCTTGGACAACTTAAATATCGACAAGGACAATATGATATTGCTAGAGAGTACTATCTCCGGGTTTGGAATATTGATAAAGCGGATCCGGAAGCTAATAAACAACTCGGATATATATATAAGCAAATAGGTCAGGGAGATCTGGCGGTTGAATATTTTCAAAATTATCTGGATTTACGTAAGGATGCACCAGACCGGGCAAGTATAGAAGAAGAATTAAGTGTATTAAGATAATATTGGAGTTTATATGCATGATTTAAAGACAATAGTAGAAAATGTTTCAGGTTTTAAAGAAAGATTGAGCACAAAGTTTGTCGATACTAAAATTATTGATGATATTGTGAATTTAAATGAAGAAAGAAAATCACTTATTCAAGTAGTAGAAAATTGTCGGGCTCAGGTTAAAAAGTTGTCCAACGAAATCGGTCCACTGAAAAAAGCTGGTAAAGATGCCAGTGATTTAATGAATCAGGTGGCTCAGTCAAAAAAACAAATAGAAGAAAAAACTTTGGAACTAGAGCAGGTTGAAAAAAAACAAACAGACTTGCTCGCTATTATTCCAAACCTACCTTTTAAAGATGTGCCAATTGGGAAGGATGAATCATTCAATAAAAACGTCAAACAGTGGGGTAATAAACGAAATTTTAGTTTTACCCCTAAAGATCATGTGGATTTAGGGGAGACTCTTGGCATGCTCGATTTTAAAACGGGAGCCAAGGTTACGGGTTCTCGTTTTGTTTTTTATAAGGGAGCACTTGCTAGACTTGAAAGATCGCTTATCAGTTTTATGCTTGATCAACATACCCAACATGGTTATGAAGAGATTATTCCTCCTTTTATTGTTAATGCGGAAACAATGTATGGGACCGGGCAACTTCCTAAATTCGAAGAAGATCTTTTTAAATTAAAAAATACTGATTGGTATCTTATTCCAACTGCAGAGGTGCCACTTACCAATATAAAAAGAGATGAGCTGTTTCCTAAAAGTGAATTGCCCCTTAAATATTGTGGCTATAGTCCGTGTTTTAGAAGTGAGGCTGGCTCGTATGGCAAGGATACTCGAGGTTTAATCCGTCTTCATCAGTTTAACAAGGTTGAGCTGGTTAATATTGTGGCCAAAGAGGATTCCGAAAAAGCGTTGGAAGATATGGTGAATCGGGCCACTAGTATTTTAGAGGCATTGAATTTACCTTATCGTGCAATGCTGCTTTGCTCTGGGGATATGGGTTTCGGGGCAACTAAAACAATTGATTTGGAAGTATGGCTTCCTGGTCAGGATAAATTTAGAGAAATTTCCTCGATTTCAAACTGCTGGGATTTTCAAGCGAGAAGAGCAAAGATTCGTTACAGAGATAATGATGGTAAGCCGCAATTTGCTCATACCCTAAACGGATCGGGTTTGGCCGTTGGCAGAACTTTGGTTGCCATTGTAGAGAATTATCAAAATGAAGATGGTACCATTACGGTACCAGATATTTTAGTTCCATATATGGGTGGAATGAAAATTATTAGTAAGGGTTAATTCTTATTGTCAACCAGCTTACAAACTAATATATTATTTTTTGGTAATCATTTCGGAGGATTGGCTGAGTGGTCGATAGCGGCGGTTTTGAAAACCGTTGATCCGTAAGGGTCCGCAGGTTCGAATCCTGTGTCCTCCGCCATGCTTGCATAACCTTGTTTGAGGAGACGTGCCCGAGTGGTCGAAGGGAGCGCCTTGCTAAGGCGTGGAGCGGGCAACTGCTCCGTGAGTTCGAATCTCACCGTCTCCGCCATTTTTTGAACTTTTTCCACTGTATAGATTATTGAAATTACTCGCCTTTGCGCGAGTCTCTTTATTTTAGAGCGTAACAAAAGTTCAGAAGTTAAATACTCAAGAAGCAATACTTTCCAGTCTAATAATATTTGGATTAAGGCCTTAAAATTAAAGGCATGACAATAGCTGAAAAACTCGAAAAATTTTGTGATCGATATAATATTTCATTCAAATTCTTGGATGTAATTCTTGATGACCCTAAAGTAATTCCTATGATTAGGGGAAAATCTTTTGAGTTCTTCGCTGCCGAAGTTATAAAGAAACTACTCAAGGGATATCTTGTTGAAAATCCAAGAGGGAATTCATCTGTAGGACAGCATGATGTAGACATTCTTGTAACTGAGCCAAATGGAACAAAACATTCAGTTGAGTGTAAGCTTTCTGGTAAGGGTTTATGTAAAATCTCCAAAGATCAGACAGAAATAAAGATTAAATGCATGCGCTCTAGAACTCTTGGCGAAAAAGCGATTGAATTTTATGCAAAACATTGGAAGGTATCAAAAGCATATATAGAAAAGCATAGAGATCAATATAGACCATCTGACTTTGAGTACGTAGTTACCAGTATTGGTAATGCATTTTATACAACAACAGAAGGTCAATATGGCTGGAATCCTACTGAAGAACAAATAGAATTCTTAAATGGTATAGGTGTTAAAAACCAAAAACAAGCATACAAGAGATTATATTTTGCGAGATCTGCAAATTTGATTTCTACAAATAAAACAAGAACATGTGTTAAAAAGACATGTAATGACCCCGAATGTGCATTTATTCCTAATTACCCTGTAATGATTTTTAAAAAGGGTAAGACTGAACCCGAGCCACCTTGGTATTCGATAGAAAAACTAGAAGCAGACTTTAAAAAAAACTCTAAAGAGATAGCTGACTAGTTTCCTTACTATATTTTAACATCTCAACTGGTACAATATCATTCACTGAATAGTTGGTGATAAACACCTCTTTGCCTTTGTAGCGTTCATTTTTTACACCATCTTTTAACTGTAGACCCTTTTTTTGATCATCAGTTCTATTCATGGTGTAATTCCATTCTCTATCCAGCATAGCTGTGCACCAAGTATATAGTTCTCTAACCTCTTCACTGTTGTCATAGGTTATTAAAAACTTAAATTTCTTCTGATGCTTTTTCAGTGCTTTTGCAAGACGGATATGATCTTCAAGTTTAAACGAGCAGGTGTAGAACTTATCCTGATCAGCATTAAAATATGGAGGATCAATGAAAAGAAAGTATCCCGAAGGTAGAGTCTCTAAAACCTCCTCGAAATCTTTAGAAAGAATGGTTACATTCTGAAGTTTTTCAGAAACAGTTCTAAGGTGACTTAGCCAATTTTCAGGCACCATTGAATATTTTTCGCCATACCCCCAGTAACAGTTTACGTGCTTCATAATTCCAGAATACGAAGTTCTGTTCAGATAAAACCATCTAAATGCACGATCAAGATCATTTTTAGGAACAAACTCGTTCTTGTAATATTTATGAAGTTCCTTGGTTGCTGGAATTCCTTTTAACTTTTCGATTAATTCTTCAACATGATCCCTGATGTGCAAAAAACAATTAACTAATTCTTCGTCTTTATCATTCAATATATTTTCATTTACAGATGGTTTTGAAAAAAATATTGAAGCCCCCCCCGCAAATAATTCACAGTATTTATTATGGGATGGAATACATTCAAGAATTAATTTTCGAGCATAAAATTTTCCACCAGGATAGCGAAATGGGGAATTAGTTTTGAAAGATTTCTTGAGCACGCGGAACTCCAATTTTTTTAGGAATATTATATAAAGTGTAGTTAGATAAGAAAAGTTCTTTACCGAGAGAGCGATTAGACTTAAATCCATCAGAAAGATTTAATCCTCTAATTTGATCATCGGTTCTTGCAAGTGTATAGTTCCATGTAGTTGCAGATGAGTTACACCAGTCATACATCTCAGAAATTTCATCAGAATTATCATATGTTAGCAAAAAAGTAATTTTTTTTCGTGCCCGATATAGGCACTTAGATAATCTAATATGATCATCTTTTTTGAATGAGCAAGTGTATAGCTTATCTTGACGAGCATTGTAATAAGGAGGGTCTATGAATGCGAATGTTCCCTTTGGTAAGTCTTCAATTACTTCTTCGAAGTCAAGAGATGAGAACGTAACATTTTTTATTCTTTTAGAGACATTTTCAAGCATGGCAGGCCATCTCTCTGGCGGCATAGAATACTTCTCACCATAACCCCATCCGTTATTGGACATTTTCATAATTCCAGAAAAAGAAGTTCTATTTAGATAAAACCATCGAGCTGCTTTTTTAATGTTTGTATTAGCATCATAAGAGAATTTGAAATATTGATGATTTTCAGGTGTTGCTGCAAATCCCGATATTTCTTTCAACAATGAGGGCAAGTTGTTCTTGATTTGTCGGTAGCAGTTGATTAGTTCTTTATCGAGATCATTAAGATAGTTCTTGTCGGCTAGTTCTTTTGCAAAAAAAATAGAAGCTCCCCCTGCAAAGGGTTCACAGTAGACAGAGTGTTTCGGAATTAATGGCAATATCTGCTTTCTCGCGTAAAATTTTCCGCCAGGGTAGCGAAAAGGAGAATTAATCGCCTTAGTTCTTTCTTTCATTTAAACCATCTTCTTCTTTGTCTATCTTTTGCCACCCAAGGTCTACAAGCGTCTCTACCACCTCTGATTGGCTATAGTTATATTTTTTTGAAATCAGCTTAATTTTTTTCACTATTGAACTAGGAAGCCTGACTGTTAAAGCTACATCTCTCTTTTCTTTAAATTTAAAAGTTTTATTTTTCATTTGTATTGCAAATTGTCTTGTTTTTTATTCAAAAATGCAATACATTTTTTAAATTCTCTTCAAGATAAGCAAATAAATAAAAAAGGAATCAAAATGAGCTCACAAGAACCAAAGAAAATTTCAGTGTCACAAGTTGCAAAATATAAAGCTGATGGTTGGAAAGTTGTTGAGTATACTGACTGTGGTAGGTACGCATTTGGTATCTATTCAGCGAATTCTGGATCGAACACCATACATAGCCTGTCGTAGGGGGAGTGACCGCGTTTTTTTGATGTCATAAGATAGCTTCTTATCCTGCAAAAATATCTGGCGCCTTCCATTGATTTAAATTGCCCGGATATTTTTTGTTGAACTTTTACCATGCGAATATCGCGCTCGGCTTGATTATTGGTGAATGGAACATTTTTTACTTTCATAAATAACAATACTTCGTTCTCATAATCCGCCAGCCTGTCGAGGAGATTTCTCTCCTTGCTTTGTTTGATTTTCCCTTTCCTTTTGTCAATGGTACTTCTAACCATTATGGGACATTCTGAGCGTCCAATTTTAATAATTTCACGGTAACGCTTCAGTTGTTTTGCCTGATCTTTTTCCGGCAGGATACCACCATGTTTATCCACTAACTCATTAAGCTTAATTAAAAACCTTTTTATACTCGACGCCCATTTTTGTTTGGTAAAATCGATTACCCACTTCAGTTCTCGCAGATGGTGGGCATTGCAAAGAGCATGTTGACACTGATAACCCAAGTACGGTTTCCAGTGGTCGTGACATAAAATCCCTCCAAAGTTTTTTATTACTCCAAGAGCGTCCATTGCTGTTTTCCCCCTTTTCTCATGGGGAAAGAATATTGTGGTTTTATTATCCGATAAAACATGCAACCAAGCTCCTTCTTCATTGACAACAATACCAGTCTCATCCGCATTTAGTACTGGCGAATCTTCTAGCTGTTTAACCGCTTCGGCCTCAAAAAATTCCAACTTTTCGTATGCTTCTTTGTTGAAGTTATAAAGTGAACTTTGACTTATTTCCAATCCAAACTGATCTTTAAAGAGTTCTTGGATTCTATTATACGGAACCAGTTGATACTGCAGAAGATAAACTGCAAGTGACCTTACCGATGCCCCATATTGAATCGCCTTGGTAATATGTTCAGGGAAAGTTGCCGTATAGCGATTCCCCCTAGAGTCAATCATAACTTCTGCCTGATATTCTCTGACGATAAAATCTAAATGCAGATCTATTACCTGACGTTTCTCAACTTCTCCATGAGAAAATGTTTCTCCACGGGGTAATGTTCGTCGATCGATTTCCAGCGGAATAACTTCATCAGGCTCTTCATACTGTTCTAATGTTGAACCCTCATGGCCTTCTTGACCGCCGGGATTATTTTTGGATTTTCTTTTTTTTCTATCTTTTCCACGCTTCCTTTTTGCCATCTGATCTGAAGAAGGAGGCAAACTACTATTGCGACTATCCAACTTAAACCTGGAAACCAATAAGTTCACAACCGTAATTAAAAGATTAATCGAGTGAAGTAGTGCCGGAGATACCGATTTATCCTTATTAATTTCCTCTTGGATTTTTATTATCGTGTCTTCGACACCAATGTTCCCGATAGTCATGTCAAAGATTATTGCGCATTAAAGATAATCGGCCAAAGAAATTGGCCTAACAAAAACTTACTTTCAGATTAGATTACGCTGAATAGATACAATCATATTTTGATCAAAGTCGATGCGTGAAACTTCAAGGGAACACAGTTCACTTATTCTAAGGTCAGTGCCTTGTAGAAATTCAAATAATAATTTATGGGTTGGATCACCAACAACAGCATAAAAAGCCTGAAGCTCTTGAGATGTAGGCAACTCATATAAACTTTTTCTTTTCTCGCTAATTTGAATATCACAGCGCTCTCGAACAGCTCTAAAAATATATCTTAGCTGGCCATAATTGAATTTATTTTTATTCGTCTCTTTTTCAAGAAACTTTACACAACGCTGGACTACTGATTTCGTATTCGATTCCTGATCGACGAAATCTTGCATATTTTCTACGTTGTCTGGATGCTCCTTGTGCATAAACACCGCCTTATTTCGTTAACTGTGTCATTTTGCGAAATCGAGCCTAGCATGGTTTAATGAGGCGTCAATAAATTGGGATATCGCTGGATTGTTGAACTTGCGGACAGCAAAGAGGACTTTATGAAAATTGAATCAGAATTAACGCTTACTAAAGTTCCCTATAAAAAATTATCGGGAAAGGCCAAGGAAACGTATAATTTTCAAAAGGTCAGCGCAATGCTCGTTGATTATGGCTTCGCTACCAACTGGCTGAACGTAGATTTTGAATCAGCTGATTTTATAGCGGCACATTTCAACGGTGTAGACATTATTAAAGTTCAATTAAAAAGCAGAATCACTATATCCAAAAAATATATGGGAAAAGGAAAGGACATATATATCTGCTTTCCTCTGGGCGATTCTTTTTGTCTCGTGTCACATAATAAGCTTGTGCAATATATTGGTAAGGCGACAGATTGGCTGAAGTCGTATTCATGGCGCAAAAACAACGGGTACTCAGCGGCTCAACCGAGTAAAAAATTAAAAGAACTATTGGCCAAGCATCTTTTATAAAAAAATAGATAGAGATTGTAGGATGGCGTGTGGCAGCAAGTGTCTTTGCTGTTTCAAATCACATGAAATTCACTTATACTATTGATAATACAGGAGTACAGGCGGGGCCGTCTCCGCCATTATTGAACTTTTTTCATGATATAGATTATTGAAATTGCCCGGTTTTTTTCTGGGTTTTTTTGTTTTGGGCTGAGAAAAAGTTTAAAAGTACGAAGACGTTTATGCTTCGATTTCTTGTTAAAGACAGGGAAACCGTTGTTAATCTTGATCTTGAATTATTTATGAGCTTTGAACTATCTGATGGTGATTTGATTTGGAATGATTACGATTTGGTCTTTCCAATAATTGATCTGTATGAAAACTGCATCATTAAATCAAGCTCGGGTATATCCCAAGCTTCGTGAATCCTCACTTAATTATCGACCTTGAAATTGGAAATCGAAGCTATATTTAGTGCTTTCAATATAGATTTGCTTATCTAGACTTTTCC
>MEQB01000024.1 GCA_001770015.1 Bdellovibrionales bacterium RIFOXYC1_FULL_37_79 | reverse complement strand
TATCAGGCAAACTCGGCCAACAAAAAAAATCTAACAAGGCCTGTCTTTTGACAAAAAAAATTTACGTTATGGGTGAGCAGTTACAATTAAATTTAAATTTGGTGACATTTTCTCTCCTTCTTATTCAATTTATTTTATAATGAATTATTTAAGTTATCGGGTTGAAAATATAAAAGATTGAGTAAAGATTAGCTTAACTAAAAAGTTGAACAACATTATCAACTTTTTCTTTCGGAAGCGAATAACCCAGTTGATCTGTTGAACCTCTTACATCTACCCCAGCCAGTCTTAAGTAAACATCTGTTGTGCTTGTTTTTGAATGACCTACAATCGACATTACCTTCGCAAGTGAAACACCTTGAGCCAGTAGGTTTGTGATGAACGTAGCTCTTAGGTCGTGAAATTTTACTTCCGTTACTCCAATAGATTTACAAAAATTATTGGTTACCAAGCTTTGATTTCCGTGCCTCCATTCTTTTAGTCTGGGCAAGACTAAATCATCAAAATCTACCGAGGTATTATTCAAACCGATTAAGGTTTCTTTAAATGGCCCGATATTTTTTAATTCACTAAGGAGATGTTTAAGTGAGCTAGAAATTGGCAAAACCCTGTTCAGGTTTGTTTTGGTAGCATGATACCCATCTTTATTCGTCCATTGTCTGCTGATTGAAATATTTCCTGTTACTTCATCAACATCTGTCCATCTTAACCCGTACATTTCACCTGATCTCATTCCAGTTAAAAGAGCAAAGGCCCAAAGGTAGTAAAAATCATGATTTGATTTTTTTGCTTCCTCAAGAAGTAGTTCAGCTTCATTGGTGTTTAAGACCAATTTTTGTGGAGGTGGAACTTTTACCTTGATTCCTTTAGCTGGGTTTCGTGAAATTAAACCATCTTCTAAGGCAGCTTCAAACAATCTGTGCAGATGTCGTAAAATACGGCCTTGTTGATGAGGGGTTGCCCCCCTCATCGACATTTCGTTGAAAATAAAAGAATGAATATCACTTTTCATGAAATCCGATAGTAATCTGTTTTGAAAATCAACTGACAACCATTTTTTCAAATCGCCATCATATTGCATGACCGTAATCCTTTTGTATTGATGTTTAATACTTTTTAGAAATAATTCATGCCATTCCTTGAACTTCATCGTTTGATTTAGTCCTTCAGCATCACTTTCTAAATTTACAAGGTAATGAGCTTCAAGTTTTTTGGCCTTAGCAATTGAAGTTATTAATTCCTTATTGGGATCACGTCTAAACTTTCGTTGAAATCGTTTTCCGTTTTTAGCAGTATAGCTTAGTTGAATTAGATAATAGGTTTTACTATCTAATTTGTAAGTTTTAATCATAAGATCCTCCGTTAATGGAGGATTCTAGTAATTCATCAAGTCTATCTCGTCTAAATCTCCATGAGTGTCCAAGTTTTCCATCAACTTGAATTTCACCCCTAGAGACTTTTACACGAAGGTTGTTAGCAGTAATTCTTAAATGAACCGCTGCTTCCTTAGTGTCTAACCATACTATTTGTTTGTTAAAGAGCGACTTGACAGAGGAGGATCTTAGCTTATTTGTTCTTGAGAAGTCTATACTACTCATGCTGACCTCCTTGAAAAAAGCTTTGTTCAGCATTGTTATCCAAGGTTGCCATACTTCCTGTATGCAGTTCTTGGCAATCTTGGAAATCAGGAAGTATCCAGACCCATCTTTTTTGTCCTGTTGTAGGATCTTTTTCAGATTTGCTTATAATGCCTAGTTCTTTTTTTGCACGATCCAATGTTCTATTTTTTATCCCTGCTTCTTTAGCTGCAAGTTTGATTGCAATTGCGCCTATTGGTTCTTTAGATAAAAAAGCTTCTAAAAAATCAATTGCTTCACCTAATGCACCTGGGTTTTTGTTGGTAGAATCATCTGCACTAAGTAAATCTTGAAGCGAAATATCAAGCTTTCCTGTCCATTCAAATTTTGCATCTTTGATTTCAAATCCGAGAATATCTCCCATCGGGGCAAGATTAGATTTGATATGCGCCATGCCACGAACGTTTTCTTTGTGAGGATGTTTACCAACAAAAAGAACAGATCGAGCAGAAGCAGTAATATCAATTGATCCTAGGCCATTATAAATGGCCTTATCTTCTTTTGATTTTTTCAAATGTCTTATTCCTAAAATTGCACAGTTGTATTGTGTGGCAATGTTAAATAGTCTAGTCATGATAGGTCTAATTTCATTAGCTCTATGCATGTCCGTTTTTTCACCTAAAAAAGCAACCAAAGGATCAATTATTATAAGAGCAGGTTTTGTTTTTTTTAAGATGCCAGATAAGGTTTGGCTGCCTTTAGTATCCATTGTGAGAGGTGCTTGATAGGCAAAAATCTTTGTATGATCCCCACCCATTGCTTCGAGTCTGGGTTTTATTGTATCTTCTATGCCATCTTCAGCACATAAAAGAAGAACATTTGCAGCCTCACGTTTTGGACTATCAGGCAAATCAGAACCTAAAGAGGTGGCCACAGCTAGGTATAAACTTAACCAGCTTTTTCCAAGGCCAGGATCACCTTCAAGGAGAGTTACTTTTCCTTTTGGAATATAGGGATACCAAAACCATTCAACTTCTTCAGCTACAACGTCAGCTAAATTAACTAGTTCCTTAATTTTGAGGTCATATAATGAACCTAAAATACTTTCTTCAACTATATATTGACTTCCTTTTTGGTTCAGAATATCCAGCCAATCGATGTGCTTATTTTTTTCATCTACCAATCCTTCTGGCATATGAATAATAACATCAATTCCAAGTCCACTAAATTTTTCAGCAGCTTTGATGGCGACTTCTTCACCTGTTTGGGAGAGATCCTTGTCGGCCCATATGTGAAGTCGTTGTACGGATTCAGGTACAGGTGTGTTTACAAGGTTGTTAGCATTTAAGCTTGACCATGTAGGTTTGTTAAGGCTTGTTAAAATAGCCAAAGCCGTTTCTGGCCCTTCTGCTAAATGTAATTCTGAATCACATCCTTTTAATTTTATAGCGCCGTTTTTTATCTTACCAAGAGTCTTTTTCTGATCAGAAACTGGTGCTTTTTCACCATTAGTGTTTAAATAGATTCTTTGAATTCCAATCAGATGATCTTCTTGATTATGAACAGCAAAGATTAAAGCAGGGAAATTTTTCTTTGTTGTTTCATTTCCATCAAAGTATTCCAAGGAGTTTATAAAACGGACATTATCAATATTGGAAATATTCTCAATATTGGAGATGCCTCTTATTTCTTTTAGGTATTTCCACCCTATATCCTTGGGGTTTAATGTTTTCGCATTTTCCCAAACCTCTTCAAAATATTCCCTTGTAAATACTTTTGTCAGCCAAAGATCTTTACTTCGCAAGTAATCAATTAATTTTTCTTGACTGCATCCAGCGTGGCATTTAAGCAATATAGTTCCATTAACACAATTAACTGATAACGATGGATTATTATCAGGATGACAAGGACAGTTCCCAAGATAACCGTTTCCAGATTTTTTTAAATGCAAATGGTCGATAATTGGTTGAGGTACACTCATTTATTACCTCCATTTGATTTTTCAATTTGTTGCTTAATCCATTCTTGGATCATTGTTTCTGGCCAAGCAACAATGTAGCCTCCGATGTGGATTCTTTTAGGAAATTTTCCCTTTTTCTCCATACGATAAATAGTAGATCGATGTAATCCAGTGACTTGTTCAACATTTTTCATTCTCAACAATTTTTGTCTCATTGCATTCTCCTGTTAAATTATAAAATTGTTGAGCGCGCGCTCACATGAGCCACTATGAAGCTTAAAGAAGAATTTGATAACGAAAGTTAAGAAATAAAAAAAATGGAACTATCGTTAAATAATTTTAAATACTTAAGTAGGATGGAGGTTTTTTTTAACTGAATCAAGAGTGGGAATATCTTCTGTATTTTCTACTAAAATTGTGACGATTTCATGTACCAAATGATCAATAGAATTATCAGTAAAAAATTTATTTAGCAGATATTTGTTAGTTAGAAGACCATAGATTTCTTTTATAAGAAATACTCTGTAGGCTGTTTTTTCTTTTTTTCGTGGATATAATTGGCCCTCATAGTGTTGTTGATATTTGATACCTAGTTTAATAAAGTCTTTTTCGCCAAACTTTTGAATGTCAATTTTATTTAGAAAACAAAGAAATTCTTCAAGCTTATCTATTAGTGTACCAGAATCTGCATTTATATTTTCTTCATCGAAGTGATAGTTCTCAGTAAATAGTAATTCAAATTGATCCCGTTTTAATAATGCTAGGAGGTAGTCTGAATTACTTTTTAATAAATGATAGTGTTTTTTGTAGCCTCCCGCATCCGGCATATTGTTATTTTTAATATCGTCTTTGGCCGTTTTGAATATTTTTAAGATATCAATCAAAAAAGCCTCACAGGGTGGTGATTGAGCAAAGTCTTTTAACAGCGTGTAAACTTCATCTGTTGAAAACATACCTCTATTATTAATCTCCGTATCAGTTTTAAAATAGGAGAAAATATTCTTAATATCTGCCCAAACATCTTTTTCCTGAGAGTTTTGGATATTATTTATTATTATTTTTATGTAATTTGAATTTGTTTGTTTAACTTCTTCCCAAACTTCGTTCATTTTTTTAACTATATTACTTATTTCATGTTCATTCATATTGCTTTACCCTTTGCGTATCATCTTATTCATGACTAGGAGTTATAATATAAATATGGAAAAAGATAAAACAGAAATTACATATAAAAAGTTATTTAATGTCTGTTAGACAAGATTTAGGAGAGTTATGGCTCGATATTCCAAAGGTTCAACACCAAAATTAACCAAAGAACTGATAGAAGAAATTTCACTTTATTTGAAAAGGGGCAGTTATGTTGAATCAGCCGCTGCGGCTTGTGGTGTTAGCAAAGACACCCTTTATCGCTGGTTAAGACAAGGTAAGGAAGATGAAAAGAACACTCTCCAGAGACAATTATCGGACGCAGTATTAGTGTCGCTAGGTAAGGCTGAAATGCGAGATTTGTTACTTATAGATCAAGCTGCAAACGGCACTCCCAATAAATATGTTACTGATGAAAATGGAAATATTGTTATGGATGATCAGGGGAAGCCTATGCTTCTTGAGAAGGGAATTAGGCCTGATTGGAAAGCTGTAGCCTGGAGATTATCAAGAAGGTTTCCCGAAAGATGGGGGAGTGAATCTCAATGCATAACTGAAAATGAAGGAGATCAATCTTCTGGGATTATTGTGAATTTTACGAGACCCTCCTCAATTGCATCTGAGTAAAAAAAACAAAGGTTAATGAATTAACCTTATGATGATCAAAAAAAGGTATTAAATTGTGCGATATCGTTTATTGAAAACTGAAAAGTTGTGTTTCGATCACTGTCTAGTCCTTGCTTTAGAAATGTCACCATCATTGAGTTGCTAGACTCGTATTAAGATCACAGGCTGAAGCTGAGATACGTGATCTTGAGATAATTGATCAGGTAGCACTTGGTTCTCCGGAGTCATTCTTGGAGGATGAGAATGGAGATTTTATTCTAGATTCTAACGGTGACAAAATTCTTATAGAAAAAGAAGTGAAACCTAACTGGAAAGCATCTGCTTGGAGATTAGGGAGAAAATTTCCCAAGAAATGGGGGAAAAAGTCCCAAGGTGTATTGAAGATTGAGGAAGAGCAATCTTATGCGATTATTGTGAATTTTATAAGAAGCTCTGAAAATAGGTAGCAATTATTACATATAAATTTGAAATTTTTGACTATTTCAATCAACATAAATTTAATAAATCTTAACTGTCGTAATTTTAATTTTAATATAAGCTATAATCTGACCACTATGGAAGGTATTATAAGGCTATGGACTTGCTGTCAATTAGATCGAGTAATCATGATAAGATTACAGAGCATGTTGTCGTACATGATGTAGATCACAATTGTTTTGATGGATTGGAAGTAAAATCCAATTTTTATTTTCTAAGAATTGTTAATGATACCTACGGATTAAAAGAGTTTGTAGATTATATTGATGAGCAAATCGTTCCATTTTGTATTCCCGTGAATATTTTAGAGCGAGATCGAAAAAGGTATGAAAAAAATGGTGGTATCCATAAATTTTCTACTGAAATGAGAGCAAAGGCTATTAATCTTTTCATAATTTCTAAAAAGCAAAGAAAGAAGTCTGGAGAAGTTGGAGAGCTGATATTGTTTATTTTGCAGGAGGCATTTCTTAATGCACCTCAAGTTAGTTGTAAAATGATCTTGAAAACAAACAGAGCGATGGCGATTCATGGATCAGATGGAATTCATATGACTGAAAAAGATGGTGAACTTTGTGTGCTTTGGGGAGAGTCAAAAATATACAAGGATGCAAAACTTGCAGTAAAAAGAATAATTGAATCAATAGTTAGCTTTAATAAACCGGATGAAGAATCTGGTATTGCTCCCAAGGATAGAGATATACAGATTTTAAGGGATTTTCCGAATGTTCCTGATAAAGAATTGGAGGAAAAAATACTGAATTATTTTGATCCCTATATTGAATCAGAAAAAAAAGAAGCGTATTCTTGCTTTATTGGATTCGATTTAGAAAAATATACTGAGATTTTCAGTAGGGATAAAGACACAATAACGAAAACATTTAAAGATGAATATAATAAACAGATAAAAGAAATTTGTGAGGCCTTCTCAATTCAAATCAAGAGTGCTAATATTGACAAGTTTGAATTTAACTTTCTTTTATTGCCTTTTGAGTCTGTCGCAGATCTTCGATCTGCATTTTTTGCAAAAATAGGCTTTCCTGATTATCAGGAATATGAAGAAAGTGATGAATAATTAGAATCGGTAATAGAGCAATGATAATAGATAAATTATCTGAAAGAATTATAAGCAGAAAAGAATTTCAAATTGATTTGAACTTATTAATTAATAAAGGCGTGTCAATGTCTCTTGGGGTCGCAGCAGAGAATGTTGATGATAGCACCACTAGAAAATTATTAACAGCCGCTGTTCATTTTGCGGGATCTGAAAAAAACCAATTTAAAAAAATAGCTCATCAGATCGCGATACTTATTACGAAATTAAATCAAGAGGCAATAGAGAAATACAGCGCTCCGTTGGGTTCAATATGGACGCAATTAGGTAACTTTCCGACAAGAGACTTTGTTTTAGAGTCATATGAAGAAAATCTAGATTCATTGAGGCAAGTATTTCAAAATAATTTTAAAATTAATGAAAATACGGTATTGCTTAGTGATAGTAGAAAATTAAGACTCACTGATTTTCAGAAAAATGTTTGGGAATCGATGATTGAAAATAAAATAATTGCCATAACAGCGCCAACATCAGCGGGAAAATCTTTTTCCCTTATTAACTTTTTAGTGAATAAAGCCAATATCATGTCTAAGTTTTATGGGTGCTACATTGTTCCAACGAGAGCGCTGATCAATCAAGTTTCAAATAATTTAAACGAAAGAGCGAGGGATTTCAAAATATCAGATCAAGAGATGGTTATTACATCTGTTCCAGTATCTTCAAAGGAAATTAACTCTAAAAAGTGTATATATGTACTTACTCAGGAAAGACTTCAGGTTTTGGTTCAAGAAGATCCGAGCTTAGAGTTTGATTTTATAATTGTAGATGAAGCTCAGAGTGTGGGGGATAGTTCTAGAGGAGTTATTCTTCAATCTATAATTGAAGACATTCGAAATAGTTATCCAAATACTAAAATTTTATTTGGTTCACCTTTCTCAAAAAATCCAGACATATTTGGATTATTTATTGAGGGTTCTTCTGATAATCTTAACATCGTATCAACCGAAGAAAGCCCTGTTGTTCAAAATATTCTTAAGCTTGAAACAATTCCAGGTAATACTCAGGAAGTGAATGTTTACAGACTTGATGATGATTTTAATGCTATCTCTTTGGGCTCGAAGAAGTTAGCCACAGAATTAGTTGATGATCGTTATAAATTGCCTTTTTTGGCCTATGAATTCGGGAAAGAAGATCAAAATTTAGTTTACTCATCTGGGCCAGCACAATGTGAAGAATATGCAAATTTGATTAGCCAATTTGTGGAAGCTTCTGGCAATAAAGTGACTGATGAAATAATGGAAAAGAGAAAGGAATTTTCTAAGTTTATTAAGGAAAATATTCATAAGGACTATATATTAGGGGATACTGTTTTGAATGGTGTTGCATTTCATTATGGTAATATGCCTGCGATAGTGAGGAAAACGATTGAAGATTACTTTGAGCAAAGGGTTATCAATTTTCTCGTTTGTACTAGCACGCTATTACATGGTGTTAATTTTCCCGCGAAGAACTTATTTATGAATAGTCCTCAAAAGGGTAAAAATACGCCGATTTCCTCAAATGATTTCTGGAATCTTGTTGGTAGGGCCGGTCGCCTAGGTAAAGATCTCGAAGGTAATATCTATTTAATTGACCATAACAGATGGAGTGGAGATCCAATAAAGGGAGAGAAACTCCAAAAAATAAAATCATCTTATTATTTAACTTTGTCTAGCTATAAAAATGATTTATTTAAGTTTATTGAGAATGACCAGCATAAATCTGGTCTTCAAGAGACTGAATTATTAGAAACTTGCTTTCAAAAAGTTTTAAAGGATTATAATGGGGGGAAGCTTGATAGAGCACTAAGAATTGCTTTTGATAATGTCGACGACGATATCAAAAAACAATATAAAGAAAAGGCTCAGAAAGTAATTGAAAGTTTAAAATTGCCTCGAGAAATTTATGAAAAGCATATAAATATTTCTTCTTACAGACAACAAATTATGCATAACTATCTTGCTGCAGGAATTGTTAAAAAAGGAGCAAGTAATTATATCCCCAAATATCCCCTTCAAGAGGGTGCTGGGGCTTCATATGCTTTAATGTTTCATCGGATACACACTGAATTTGAGGGTAAGTCTAAAAAAAGCAGGGAAGGCTATTTTTTCGGTGGGTGGGGACACTCATGGATGATTGGGGCTCCCTTGGCAAAAATAATAAATGATTTTCATAGCTATCGAGTTAAGAATTCCAAATCTAAAGATAAAAACAAACTAAGCATTGCTACATCAATTCGCGAATGCCTTGATTTAGTTGAGTCAAGCCTTCGTTTCAAGTATGTGAAATATTCCAGATGTTATATAGATATTTTAAGGCATACATTAATTGAACTAAAACATGAAAAGTTAATAGATTCCTTACCCAACGTATCATTGTTTTTAGAGCTTGGAGCATCGTCTAAAACGATGGTTAATTTTATTGGACTTGGATTGAGTAGGACAACTTCAAGTATTTTAAACGATAAATGTGCGCGTAAGGATATGACTTCTTCTGATTGCCTTGCTTGGTTGAAAAAATCAAATTTAGTGGGTATGGGAATATCAAAAATATGCATAGATGAGATAAATAAGATTTTAAGATGAATTTGTTATTCAATCTTATTTTTTTTAATTTTCTACTATAAGGAGTATATTGTTAAGGATTATGCATTTTAAAAATCATTTGGTCACTTGTACTATCATAACTAACTAGCCCGAAGTATCGATATAGCTTTTGACCAGTTTCACCTTTTCCTGCTTCTTGTGTTATGCTTACGTTAATAAATATCTCAGATGGATTTCGACCTTCTTTAATTATTTGTTGTAGTATTTTTCTGCCTATTAATTTTGTTTCGTTTTGTATTTTTTCAAAATCATCATAATATTCTTTGTATGTTATATCAAAATCATATGAGTTATCCTTATATTCAAATGAGTATTTGGCCCAGTGTTTTTTCGGACCGCCAAGATTTTTTATGAGAGTAGCTTTGAATGGAACAGAGTATGTAACATCTTGTTGTTTTTTTTCTGCCTCTTGTTCTTCTAATGGACCTCTGGTTAAGATAACAACAATTATAAAAATTCCTATTAAATATAATGTTTTCATTTTTTACTCCAGCGAAAAATAATTATAAACCTTGTGCTTTTAAATTTTCTATCATCTTAAGACAAGATTCCTTCGTTGTAGAATAAGCAAAACTTGTTCTAAATTGTGATTTTTCGCAGTCTAAAATAAATATATTTGGAGGATATCCCTTGCTGACTTTTTTGCACTTGGGATTATTTTTAAGGATATATTCAGGGGATAAAATACCAACTGCAGGAAAACAGGATGTACCATCTTTTATAATCCATGTGTCCGTACCTTGGCAATTAACAGAATTTGTGTATAGTAGAATTATAATTGCTGTAATAATGTTTTTGAGTTTATTTTGTTTCATTTTTTATCCTCCTAAGTACAACTTCAAATATCCCAGCATTTATCTCATTTTCAAACGCACTATAAGTCTCATTTTTGTTTTCAATACTAAAACATAAATAATCAATCGAAACATTAAAGTAGTCAGAGACGATTCGTACTTGTTTAAGGCTTCGTGGTTCTACACCACTGAGCCAATTATGAAGTGTTTGAACAGGTATCTTCGTTCTCTTGGAGAGTTGGGAAACATTTATCCCTTCTCGTTGAAGAAGTGCTTTTAAATTTTTATTAAGTTCCATACATATACCTTCTACGAAAGTATTTCTGGATGGAAGCAAATTCCCTTTCAAGAGACATAAATCCCTTGAGCGGGAATTTGCTTTCCAGAAAAACTAAAATAGAATGGTTAAATACGGTAAAATTTCGGAAGCAAAACGGAAGCGCAGCGGAAGCAGAACGTGTAATTTTGTGTAATTTCCTGTAATGGACAAGATTTTAAAACTTGATAAATATTTGAATCCTCATGTTAATAATTTTAAATTGTTAATGATTTTTTAGAAAAATGTTGGGGTTCGAATGGTCGGGCAACCCAAACGCTAGACGAACCGCTATCTGATGTGAGTTATGTTTCTGTTTTCACTACACATTTTTTAAATGCGCCAGCGGAAAATTACGGAATTTTACGGAAACTCTATATCGATTTAGGCCTTTCGCTGCGAGATATTGCTGAGTTGACGGATTCTGCTTGGCCTAAAACATCTATATTGGAAGCTGTTAAAGAAGGCGAGATTACCAAGCAAAAATCTATGGAACCATTACGGCAAAAATATGGGGTTCGTTTTGTTAGGGGAAAACTTATATCTCATGAGAAAGAGCAGAGTGTGATTAAACTTATTCTTAAATTGAGTGGCGAAGGTAAATCGCAGCGGCAAATTGCTAAACACTTAAATGATAAAAATATTAAAAGTAAAACTGGTGGTAAGTGGGATAGGTCTGTTGTTGCTGCCATTATTAAACGTGAATCACGGGAGGAACAAGCATGAAAATAGTAGTGGAAATAGTGGCGGCAATTATTTTATTGGTATCGGGGAATTATTTTGCTCCAAAACTTATTCAAAAATTTCAAAAAGAAACTTTGGTAAAGTTGGATAGGGGGCTTTCTCCGTTATCCAAGTTTTCATCAGAGTTAACTCGCAAAAATTAACGGAAGCTTACATTGAGTATCCCCGTTTATATCATTGCACTGGAATTTTCGTTTTTTCTACTGTCACATCCAGTACGGAGTACTTCCAATCAAGATTGAGCGTTATAGAATAGTAGAATGGATACTTTGTTTGAACAAAAATAAAACTGAAGAGGGGGCTAGAGAATACTTTGCAACTCAAGAGTGAGATCATCTCCATTCGTTTCTAGCCATCTACACATATCAGTTCGCCAGTATCCAAAATGTAGCAAATCATTCAAAAAATCTATATTAACATTTTCTGAAGCAATACTTGTAAGGTATTCTTTGTACCCAAAATGGTTACGTGCTAACTGGAGAAGATAAAATTTAGGCATGATGCTAATGTCATATCTACTTAATTCTCCACCAGCTTCAAGATAATCAATGATATATTTCTTGAATCTATCTATATTAATTTGTGCAGAGATAGAATTTTTATCACTAAGTGTAAAAGATCTTATTACTTCCCATACGACCGGCAGACTTGAGGCTGTCGAAAAGTCGATAACAGCATTTACTTTAGATTCGCCACATAGAATTTGTAAGATATTAAAATCCCCATGGCTATTTCTTACAGTAAGCTTGTCATATTCAATATTAATTTTTGCTACTCTTGAAATTAAATTTAGTTTATATTTCAAATCCGTAGTGATTTTTCCCTTAATTTTACTATTTGATACTGATTCAACCAGTTTCAAAAGGGAATTACAGGCAATGATTCCGCCTTCTTCAGACCAACTCGTAAACCATTTCTTAGGAAAATCAGATTTTAATTGAGGAAAGTCTTTTAAAAGCTTCTGGATTTGCCCAAGACATTTCGCTGCTTCTGTTAATAGCCATTCTGGTGTATCCTTTTGCTGATAGCATTGACCATCAATAAAATGCTGCATATGGAATGTTTTACCGCAATACTCCCAAGTATATCTATTTAATTTTGTTTTTATAAAACTAGCTACGGGAAAATCTTTGCTTGCTAAAAAGTTAACCATACTTGGTTCTATTTCCATATCTTCTGTTGAATACTTCGATTGAAATTCTTTTAGAAAATATTTCTTATGTTTTGTCGTGATTTTGTGGCAATTAGCAGTACCTTGTTCTAAGTTGTGAATATCTAGTACATCAACGATGCCGTAATGTTCTTTCATCAACTTTAATAAATCATCTTGTGATAAAATAGATTTTTCAATTGGCATAATTTTGAATCCAAGGTTTAATATGTCCAGCCTAAGTTTTTGCTAGGTATATTATCATAAATTATTCCTTCCTCATTTTTTTGAAGAAGTTTGATTTTTCCATCGGGGTAAATAAATCCTGACGCAAGTCTAGAGTGGTATTTGCTTGAATTACTGGCAACAATCCAAAATCTATTATCCGCTGCCCTTGTAATTTGCTGTGATATTATCAGACGATCAAGTTCTGTTTCGCCTCCAGCGTTGTCTGCATTATAAAAAGAGTGAAAAATGATTTTAACTCCCAGATTAGAATACTCTTCATATAGTTTAGGAAAACAAGAATCATAGCAGATCATAAAACCACATTTAATATTTTTTATATCAACAGTGACTAAATCATTTCCTTTCGAAAAGTGCGTAGTTTCTTTGTCATATAAATTGATTTTGTCATACCGACCTTTTATATTTCCCTGATCATTAATTATATATAACGAATTTTTCGTATCCTTAGCTGTTACATGAGAAACACCTAGAATAATCCAAATACTGTATTTTTTTGCCAAGTGACAAATCTCTTCTATTATAGATTCTAGATGCTTGGAGTCCAATTTTTCTATTGTTAATTTTGGATTGTGATGTCCTAAGTAACCAGATAAAGCACATTCTGAGAAATGAATAACATCAGCTTGAGCATTGCCCGCCTCAACGATATATTTTTTTATATTTTGATAATTGGAGTTTATATTACTTGAAACTTCAAATTGACATGTAGCAATCTTTAAATTTTCCATTGTAAAATAATCCCAAAAATGATCTGTGTTGTCATTACGCAATAAGTACCCATAAAAAATCTTCTTTTTAAGACCTCTATTTATGAAAAATATTTTTTTGAAGCGATTTTCTCCTACGGATAAATATCTCTTTTGAATAAATCTATATAATAACACTCTTGTGGAACTAATTTAATTTGTTAAAATAAGTTCAATACCAGTAATAACAAATGTTTGTGCTAATTAAAGGACCAAGCGTTCTAACATCCACCAGAATCACCAACTCGAAAATACCGTGGTAAAATTGGTTTTTTTAAATGTCACCAATAGCTACTACAATTGATCGTAACTGCTTGTAAATATTAATTGAACGTCGAGAATAGAACGACTTTGCTTTTAGATGAGAGTTCTTTCAAGCGCTCCCTTTTTTTAACTAAATGTAATGTCTCACAATAATTGATCAGTCATTTTTTATCAATGTTTGCAAAAGAAAAAGAAAGAGAGAATAATGCTTGTTCATATGAAAATATATTGATTAAAAGCTTAGGGAAAGGATACCAAATGGAAATTAAAAAATACACAAATAGCAATCGTGAAGCATGGAATGAGACAATTCCCATTCATATCAAAAATAGAAAAACTAACTTGAAGGAAAAATTTAAGGATAAAAATTATAATACATTAGATCAGTATGAGCTTGATAAGTTAAATCAAATTAACGTTAAAGATTTAAGTGTTGCTCAGTTGTCTTGCAATAATGGTAGAGAATTAATTTCAATCTTGCGTTTAGGAGCAAAATCAGGAATTGGATTTGATATTTCAGATGAAGTAATCAAAGAAGCAAATGAGTTGAATGAAATAGCAAAAGAAAATTGTAAGTTCATTCAATCAGATGTTTATGATATAGGAGAAGAGTATTATAACTCATTTGATTTAGTATATCTTACTGCGGGAACGTTAGTTTGGTTGCCAGACTTAAAGAAATTTTTTGGTATAATTGCTAAGATGCTTAAAGAGAATGGAAAAATAATGATATATGAAGAGCATCCTATTTTAAATGTTTTTACTGATGATGATAATAAGGACCCCTTAACTATTGAAGGGAATTATTTCAGAAAGGAGCACTGGGAACACAACTCAGGCAATGACTATGTTGGAAATACTAGCTATGACTCTAAAACATTTTACTCATTCTCACATACTCTAAGTGATCTATTTAACTCTGTAATACATAGCGGGGTTATTATTAAAGATTTCACGGAGTATTCATTTGATTGCACGGGAATTTATCCCGATATTGCAGAAAAAAATATATTACCAATGAGTTATATTTTAATCGGTAATAAAAGCTCTAATTCTTAAAGTACTCCGTACTGGGTGGGACATTTAAAAACACCAATTTTCCCACGGTATTTTCGGGCCGACATTCTATAATAAGAAATGCCACTTATAAGAGAGTGGCCATAAATTCTTAGCTTAAAATATTACGTAATGATTGTTTAATTTGTGATTAAAAGTCATAACAAGTTCTATCCAAAAATTATTTGAAAAGGAGTGCCGTAAAATAAGTCAGTAATATTTTTAATGGTTGGCGGTTCCCCCAATCATTCGGAAAATCCAATCTGATATTTAAGCTACTAACATAGTTTCCTGTTCTTTTGCAAATTCTATTGGTGTTATCATCCCAAGACTCGAATGCGGATTGAAATTATTATATCGCTCATGCCAATCTTCAATCTTTCTTCGGGCATCTTCTAAGTCATAAAAGAGATGCTCATTCAAACACTCATCCCGGGAGCAAGATGACATCAGCATTTTCCTTACTTGCTTCTTTTATAAAATCCAAAATGTATCTTGCATTTTCCTCTATATTGGCAGTAACAGAAAATCCACAGGTGGCGACCTTAAGGTTACTCATAAATTTTTTTCCTCATAAGTTTTGCATACGGACTTTTCCACCCAAGCTTTTCAAAAAAAGACACAGCATGAGGTAATACATCGGCTATTATCAGCTCTGAATTTGTTTGTTTGAGTTCATTTTCGACTCTTAAAACTAATTGTTTTGCAATCCTTTTGTTTCTGTAATTTTTATTAACAATTAAACCAGATAAATATGCTCTAAAACCAAGGTCAGAAGCAAAAATTGATCCCACAATATTATCATTGTCTAAATAGACAAATGATAATCTATCAGATGATTTGTATGCCTTGTTGATGGTATTGATATCCCACATAGAATGCCAAAATTCATCTTCCTGTTGCATTAATTCCATAACTAACGGTAAGTCTGTCTCTTTCATTTTTCTAATCATCGCAATTGAGTCCTTGTCTAAATGCCTTTATCTTTCAATTCTTGGAAATCTTTGGAAAGTGCAGCTAATATAAACTCTTTATAGCTAGGAAAATCAATTAACCACTTTTGAAAACTGGAAATTAGAAGTTCCTGATTATGATAAATCTTTCTAACTCTTGAAACTAACCCTGGTTGATATTTACCAAGTCGATCAATTTCATCTTCCCCAAATTGTCTGGCCCAGATTACTGTTTTCATAACGATGTCTTCATCATCCATGGGTATAGATTCTGGCCTATTGGGATAGAGGTATATGATTACATCACCTTTTTTCTCAAGCCCAAGTATATATTCCTTACTGTTATTGATGACTATTTCTTTTTTCGGCATAACTTTACTTTCAGATATAACTTCTTGATCAAAACACATTTCATTTGATATAAATGTCTCACCAGGCAGAATGTAGATTGAGCCTTTTGCCCCATCATATAACTGATCAAATGCTCCACTAAATCTTTCTAAGAAAATTGATTGCTTGGTTTTAGGGGCTTCCCATTTTGAACATCCAAAATCGCCTCCAACACTACCCTTGCGAATATAAAGAGCTGCTTGAGCAATTCGTTTGGCGGCATGTAGCCATTCTTTTCTATGTGTACCTTTGCGAGGCTCCAGATACTTTAACCCTTGCTCATGACTTCCGTGATAAACTTCTTGATATGTTTCAACTTTCATAAATATTGCCCCTGTCTTTTTTGAAGCTTAAACCACAGTAGAATATTTATTATCATTGATGGTATCCATACGATGAAAAGCTCTCTTGATATTGCAGGATTTTGGATAAATGCTTTTGCTGAAAATCCTGCTGGTAGAAGCGGGGTAAATGGAAGAGATAGTTTCTTCTCGTATATGGGATAGAAGAATGCTACTCCAATACCTTCGGTCATAGCATCAAAAATACTATGTAAAATAATAAGTATGCAAAAATATATGCCTAACAAATATTTTGTTCTGGCCGGTTCTTTTCTATATCCCATATATGAAATTATTATCCCACCAAATAAAGCAAAATAAACGGAATGGAAAAAACCGCCCCGGTGTGACAGAAATGCGATATGGGATAAATTAAGAAAATGAAATAAAACATCAGCATCTGGAAGATTTGAAGCTAGAGCAGATAGCAGTAATAACCTTAAAAACGAATAATTATTTCTATTCGTTCTTAGTAATGTGTAACAAGTGCTTCCAATAAGGGTATGTCCAATAACTGAAGGCATTTATTTTCCTTGTTTCTCATATATACATTTTTTTATTTCATCCTTTTTTGCAAAAGCTGTCAAAATCTCCTTTTGATTAAATTCGCAAAAATCAACCAGACATTTTGTTTCTGTTGTATCTTTGAATTTATTTACTGTCTTAAGTTTAATTTCAGGCAAAATATCCTTAAATATATTTGTGTATTTATTGGTAGTAAAAATACAAAAGGGACAAGAGGTGTCCAGTATTATCGTAGCTTTCTTGTTGCTGGACTTGTTTTTAAAGCTATTATCTGGTTTATAGGTGTACTTATATTTATTTTCAATAGGGAGGTAGAGTGGTCTACCCGAATCAGATGGAATAAAACCAAATTTTGTAAAAAGTTTTTCTTGAGGTACGTGTCCGGGAATATCAAATGCCCAAGTGATCAATGCCTTTGGCGAACTATCATTAAAATAGTTTTTCTTACAAGATAGATATTTAATGGTTTCTTCAAGCAATAGACTGCCAATTCCAAGACCTACAAACTCATCTTTGACAAAAACACATTGTATATCAATAACTTGTTCTAAAGCCCTTGGTATAAATTGGATCATTCCTGCCGGAATATTATCCTTGTAGGCCACTTTAGCAAGTGGCCCATATTTATCAAACATATTGGAATACCACTCATTTCTTTTTTTGATTCCTTCAAGATAGTCTGTTTTATTTTCTAACTTGTCCAAGAAATGGAGACATATTTTATCTAAATCACTAAGAGTCTCTTTTGTAATATCTTTGATGAAAATATTCATTCATATTCCTATAATAAATGTTTCTGGCAATTTACTTGCCTGAAATATGTAAATCCATTTTTCTTTTGCAGCAAGTGCCACCCAGTATCTCCAGTGGGAAAGATTGTATGGAAATAATCTTCAAGCAAACCATCATTTAAAATTGTACCAAGCAAGGCATTAATAAATCCACCGTGAGAAACTATTGCAATACTTGAGTTGTTATTTTGATCAATTATTTGTTTTTTTACTTCGTAGGCCCTTTGGGCCAAATCTTTATAGGATTCACCCCAAGGGATTGGCTCATCAAAGGCCTTAAAATAGGGAGGATTTCCTTTGGGTGGATATTTAGCATTTCTTTCTTCTTTGGGCATCCCGGCCCATATGCCGTTATCCATTTCTTTGATAAGTTCAGTTGATATAATGTCACAGTTTTGGTTTTTAGAAATAATTTGTGCTGTTTCTTTTGCTCTTGTTAACGAACTTGTATAAATTTTGTCAAATAAAATTTTATTTTGTTTGTAGTATAAACTGAGTTTACTGGCTTGTTCTTTTCCTAACGCTGTGAGAGGAGAATCATAATTTCCTTCACATTTATTTTCTATGTCCGCCATTGATTGTCCATGTCTAATAATATAGATGTCCATAAAAAATCCGTGTCTTCTATCTATTTATAGTTTGAATATAATTATTATAAATTTGAGGAAGCTCTTTTTCCATATAGCTCTCAGGATCTATAAAACGATGTCCCTTAAATTTATGTAGCATTTCATCGTTCATTTTCCTCATGGCATTTATAAAAGAATAAAGGTGATCATTAATATCTATTTCACAACTTTTATATGCCTTTCCAAAGGTCCAATTTTTACAGTTGGTGATTTCTAACGTCATATCTCCATTAGGTTTTACAACTAAACATGAAGAGTCATACCCGTAGAGATGGGTATCTTTTAATTTTTGATGGAAGTCATTGATATTATCCCAAGTAGTTAAATTAGGATAATCTACCTTATCTCCGAACTTCTCTTTGATTTTATCAAATATCTCAATAAATTCATGAAAGTGTTCTGGAAAAACAATTAGATTATTAGATTCAGTAACATTTTTTACTCCGATATGAGCAATCGGAGTAAATTTAACGGTAACATTATTATGAATAGACAATATCGTTTTCATAATATTATCCATCTGATCAAAGCGTGTTCGTGGAAGAGTTGATTGAATATAAACATATTGATCAATATCATTAAAAACATGTAGGTTTTTTATTAATCGTTTATAGCTTAAACGATTTTGTGTCATTTGGTTATGTGATTCTTCATCTGGAGCTAATATACTCGTAAAAAAATATTGAAAATTTTTCAGTTTAGATATTTTTTTTATTAAATTATCTGAAAG
>MEQB01000023.1 GCA_001770015.1 Bdellovibrionales bacterium RIFOXYC1_FULL_37_79 | reverse complement strand
AGTCTTTTGACATGTAGCATTTTTTAGGGATAAAATCTCATATATAGTTGAAATTGCAAATAACGGAGATTTTATGAAATTTATTAAGCTAGGTGCAATTACTTCACTACTAATTTTATCAAGTAATCTATTCGCTTACGGAGTGGGTTACACTTCATACCCGCTCGCCGTGGATAAAAATTTATTATCAGCAGAATTCACCGGCATCATGAGTAATGGGAGTGGCGTCGGACTTCAAGGACGCTTTACTAGAAAATTAGACGATATAATGAGCCTTGAAGCTGGGGCCGGTCTTGGAGCAGGTGATCGCTCCTCTCGAATTTTTGCTGCCAGTGATTTTGAAATTTTTCCTGATTATGAAAACCAACCCAAATTTGCCATAAAAACCTCTGTAGAAAGGGCAAGTGAATTTAAAGATGCGATCGTTATTCTGGGGGTAACTCCCGTTGTTTCCAAAGGACTTAGCTTCTGGGGACAAGAAGGATTTCCTTATGTGGCCTTGCCGCTTGGAATTGGACTTAATACGGATGATAAAAAATATCATACCAGAGTCAATGCAGCCTTAGGCATTAACGGTCACATTCCACTTGAAGGATATAAAAAGCTGGTGGGACAAATTGAAGCTCAGATTGATCTAAGAAATACATATTCCGGAATTTTTCTAGGTATGAGTTATCCTCTAGATTAATTCCGTTATTCTAGAGGCGGGAGTGCGACTCATGGATGAGTTGTGTTTTCGCTCTTGATTCTAGGACAAATCTTATGCCCATACCATTAAAGGAAGTTTCTGATCACGCATTAAAATCAATTAAAGGTATTTGCTTTGATATAGATGATACCTTTTCATCCAGCGGCAAGATTACTTCGAAAGCTTTTTCCTCGCTATGGCAGTTGCATGAAAAAAAAATTATCACTGTCCCGGTAACGGGAAGACCCGCCGGATGGTGTGATCACATTGCGAGATTTTGGCCGGTGGATGCCATAATTGGTGAAAATGGTGCCTTTATTTTTTATATGAAAGATGGCAAACGATGCCGGCTTAATACTCTCCCCGATAATCTTAAAAATGAGAATATGTTAAAGCTCTCCCAACTGGAAAAAAAAATCAAACAAGAATTTCCAGGTTCCTTGTGGGCCAGTGATCAGAGTTATAGGGAATTTGATCTGGCGATTGATATTTGTGAAGATGTGCCTGCCTGGGAAGATCGGGAAATTGAAAGACTTCTTTCTTTATGTAAAGGAGCAAAGGCCCATGCTAAATTATCTAGCGTGCATGTTAATGCTTGGTATGGCGATTACGACAAGATGGGCGCTTTTAAGTTTTGGTGCGATAATCAAATGCCAGGCAGTAGATTTGAAATTAATTCGATAGATGAGTGGATTTATATCGGGGACTCTCCCAATGACGAGCCAGCGTTTGATTTTTTTACAAAAAGTGTCGGGGTTAAAAATATTGAAAAATATCTGCCAAGTTTAAAAAAACGACCAACCTATATCACTGAACATGACAGCGGAGAGGGTTTTTTTGAATTGGCCCAAAGATTGATTCATCTTTTTTAAGTTTCAAAATATTGTAATATTTTTTCTCTAACTTCATTTTCCAGATCCTCGATATTGAGGCTCAATTTATTTTTGATCCAACCTTTGATATCTTCTGGAAGCGTTCCAATAAAGTGAGAGATCTGGTTTTGATAGGGGATTTTAAGTCCCATGGAGTGGAGAGCATGTCTGGGAAGCTCCACCAGTTCGTGGTCATCTAGGGTGGCTTGATTATCTTTGAAACGTTGGAATAGGGGATATCCTCCCAAATAGAGTTTATCGCCAATCAAGGGTAGGCCATGAGTCATGGCGTGAACCCTTATTTGATGTTGCCTTCCGGTTTGAGGAAAGGCCAGCCCCAAGGCATAACCATTTTCCTTGTAAATGATTTTAAAATAAGTAAGCGCGGTTTTTCCATCAAAAGAATCAGTATCGTAAGCGTTGACGATGACCCGGTCTCTACCAGTTCCGGGATTTCCCAGCTTTTCATTGGCGGTGAACTCATCAATATTTTTGAATTGTTCAGTGATTTTTGAGATAAAGAAGTAACATTTTTTCACATTGGATTGTTCAAATTGCTCAGTCATCAGATTGGCCACTTGGGGGTTTTTGGCAAGCAAGAGTACGCCGGAAGTTTCCCTATCCAGTCTATGGATGGAGTGAATGGTCTTTTGGTGGAATTTTTCAAAGTACACTGTCGCGCAGTAAAAAATGTGTTTGCCGGCAGGATGGGTGGACATAAACGGAGGTTTTTCAATCACCAGTAAATCATGATCCTCAAAGATAATTTTAGGGGCTACTTCAATGAGTAACTTTTCTCCCCGCCAATATTCATCTTCGTGAGAAGATTTTATAATCACTACTTCTACAATTTCTTTGCAAAATAATTTCGTAGAGGATTTTATTTTACCAGGGCGTTTATGGATGAAGATTTCCCCTGAAAGAATCTTTTTTTTAATTTGTTCTCTTGAAAAAGTTTGGAAGTACTGCTGGGCAAATTGAGCCATTTAGTATCTTATTTTTTTCTTTTTAATATCTATCTTTAATAATGTTCTTTATTAAAGTCAAGGCTCCATTTTCAGTATAGTGGTATTTGTTTTTTAAATTATTAAGGGTTTGCTGAATCTGTTTTCGATTCTCTTCGCTGAGTGGGGTTTGGATATCCTGATTTGGATCTTCCTCGCCTTTTTTTTCTGCTTCAAAGAAAACCAGATTTTTTGCCATATTGGCAATTACCTTTTTTTGTTCATTTCGATATGACTGTTTAAGGCTTTCAATCAACTCCGGAAAAACCTCGGAATAGATGATGTCTTTTTTGGGGTTATCAAGAGAATAGGCGCCCAGTTTGGAAAGCAAATGAGAGCGATATTGTTCAGGGTTTTCTTTAAGTTCGATATTGGTTTCAAACTCCAAAACATAGTAATCATTTATTTCCTCATATTTTCCAGTGATCGAGTTGAATATTTTTTCGTTTTTAATTTTGGCCTTAATATTGGTGATATATTTTTTCAAGTAGTCCTCATAGGATCGATCATCAACCAGGCCTAGCGCAGATCTTAACTCCCGATCAAAAATGTCATTTGCATATTGTCCCAGCAAGGTGATAAATCTTTCGGGATTATGAAAGTCACCTTGGGGTGACATATTTAAAAAATCATATTCCGATTTTTTTAAAATAAGGTCGTTTAAACATTCCAGTACCTCAACTCCGGTAATTTGTTTATGACTACTGGTCAAGGTATAGAGCAGTCTTTTAATATCTCTTGGAGAAATACCAAATTTCCCTTCGTAAAGATCATCATTCATGTATTCGTTTCTTATTTCTTCAGTACTTTGTTTCAATATACTCTTTGCTTCAGAATCAAACCGATCGGGCAGATTGCCTGGATCACTTAAAAGCAGGGCTTTTTCGAGCGGGTTGAGGCTCATGACAATTTGAGAAAGTTTTTTATCTTTGTAATTGGCAGCTTGAGAAGATCTAAGTCTGGTCATTACCGAAAAAAGACATACCAGCGAAAGCGTATGGGGTTCAAGCACTGAGCGATCTTTTAATCCTTCGATTTGTTCAAGATATATTTTTTCTTCCTCTAGGTAGTCAAGCAGGTAGGGTACTTTTATAAAATTAAATCTTCCCTTATAGGAGTTATAATCAGGGTGTTGTTTGAAGGCGGAAAAATGAATTTCGTTAGAGGTTCCTGCAAAAAAGATATCTAATTCCGTTAAGATTCCATTCAAATTGATATTAGCTGTTTCCATGGTGGTCAGCAGGTATTTAAAGGTGTCTAGCGGGCGTTTTAACAAGTCAGAAAATTCTAAAACTCCTCGGTTGGCAAGGATGACTTCGCCTTGCATAGAGAACAAATTCATAGATTGCAGACTTGGAGGAAGTCCTCCCAATCTTTTATCCATGGTTATTTGTTGCATTCTTGCGTCAACATGCAGTTGTGGCTCGATGGTCACTGAACTGGAGGAATATCTTCGGCTTATAAAAAAACGCTCTACCCTGATATGTTTAAGAACATCGTAGTGATTTCCATTATATTTTTTCAACATGGCATCGTAAATTTCCCGATTTCTTTTGGAAAGATCTCCCTTATATAAATAGGATCTGCGGAGTGCTTCAAGTTTTTCCGGGTGGTCTTTAAATTTATCTTCAATTATTTTTTTTCTTAAATTGGTAGGAATTAATAATAATGGATGATCCTTAAGTTCGCTGTTTAATATGGCCGAAATATCCTTGTCATCCAAATGGGCAAAGGTATTAAGCTTAGGTCCGGATTTTTGAGAAGTTAAACCCAAAGTTCCCTTGATGTAGTTGTCGATGGGGAATATCCAGCTGAAGGTATATAAGGCCCCCTGATTGGTTTTGGAGTACTCCTCCGCACCTTTCATTATCTTGCGTAAAATACTGGTTTTGGCGGAACCATTTGGTCCCACCAGCAAAAGAAATTTATTATTAATTCCCTCCTCTTGAAAGTTAATAAGATTTTGATAGATTTCTGCTTCGGGGAGGTGCTGCCCGTAAACCGCAGGACTGTCAGCATGTTCCATTTGAAAAAGGATGAATTGACCGTTTTCGGATTTTCCAAAAAAATCAAATGCATCTTTGAGATAAATATAACTTGGGCGAAGTTCCATGAGGGGATTTTTTTCAAAGATTTCCATGTATTCTTCAAAGCCCATTATTCCATGTTGGCTTTGAATATTTTGATTTGCCTCTTCGATCCAATTTGTTGCCATGCGCTTGTCTCCGGTACGTTACAAATTTTAAATACAGGTATAGTATTATTATAGTTTCATTTAGTGTTAGAATATATGGGATAAATATTTCGGGGTTGCGATTTGATGCTCAAAAAAGTGCTGCAATATAAAATATTTCTTATTATTATAGTTTTATTGTCGGTTATTATTTCTAGTATTATTTTCTATCTTATAAACAATAAGCAAAATTCCGAGCGATTTACTAAGGGAAAGGATGAAATAGAAGTTTTAATCAAAGCTTCACAAGAGTTACAAAGGTTATGGCAAAATGGAGACCTGGATTCGCTTTGGAAAAACCAACGACTGGATTGTGGAGAGTTATTGGGAGATCCTTCCCGCACCAATGATGCCTATTTGAGATGCAATCCAGATTTTATTCAGTGCTATTATGAACATCTGGATAAAATCTACCAGCCTCACTTCACGGTTTTACATAAAAATATTAAACAGAAGGTTTATTTAAATAAATTTAACAACAAAACATATTATCAATTGCTGACAAAATCTACTTACATGGGAAAAAATATTCCACCTTTTGGCATCATGGTTGAGCTTGCTTTGCAAAATAACCTGAAAAATCGGCTTAGATTTATACTGAAGGATGTATGTTCGGATGTTTTGTTGCCGGCAAGAATCTATGCGTTTGGCCCTATGCCAAAGGATCATAGAAAAGATTGGAAATGGGATAATTTTAATCGATCAATCTTTGTTGATAAACATTTGGTATCAAATCGAGATATTAGGGAGTGGATTGAGCATGATCCAAATATCAAGCTTGGTCATTTCAAAACAGATAATATGCAATTATCAAATCCGGTCATAACACTTAATCTTTCAGAGATGAGAAAATACTGTTATTTTCGGGGGAAAGAACTTTTACATGCGCATGTATTTGATGCGGCTACTTTTTTACCAATGGATATGAGTAATGCTCGTCCCCATTTGATTATTCGAAGTCCCTGGCCATTTAGCAGGGTTAGTAAGGAAGGATACCTATATAAGGCACAGAAGGATGAAAACTATGAAGTAACTAAAACCGATTGTACCTACGCTTTTACCGCAGATTGCTTGAAATATTTTCAATATCAAAATTTCAACGATTGGGCGTTAAGTTTTGTGGGTATTTCGGGAAGTTTGGGGGGATATATGGAGGTTTTTGAAAATATTACACATCCGGATGAAAACCTTAAGGCTTCCAGTTTTTATTTTCCAGCTTCCTCGTCCGTTCATCGATTGGCAAATAGATCATATTGGGATGGGGTGGGATTTAATCAAAATAATTTTAAATTTAACAAGGATGTTGATATTAATCACTTACATGGTTTGGAGCTGGGGGTGGCTTTTCGATGTATGAGGCAAAGTGATCATGATTAAAATTGTGGTAATACTATTTTTGCTTATTCTTTCAGCTTGTCTCTCGAAAAACAATTCAGTTGAAGAGTTCGAATATATTTTGTTGAAGGAATTTTTGGGGGTATATGAAATATTTTTGCCTGCTCAAAAAAGTAAAGATGGTCGTGATGAAATTATAGGTGCTCCCATGAGCTGGGTGACGATCCTAAGAGCATCCAAAATGAAATTATCCATGAATGAGGTTGAATTTATATGTGTGGGATATCGTATCCCCTACATAAACGAACATAATAACCAATTGGGTATTATAAAGATTCATAAGACTCAAATGAATAAGTGTCCGGATTATTATTCGGGTGAGATGATGCTTAGTGATGTTACTTATCTTTCCTTGAATCGGACCGAGGGAATTTTAAATTTGCAGTTGATGTTGGCCAGTAAAAATTTGAGTAAAACGATAGAGATTCCTCTTTATAATTTACCAAAAAATCAACCGGAAGCCATAACCTATATCGTTCTTGATAATGAAGAAAATCTTTATCCTTTAAATAAAAGAACCCAACCTCCGGGTCTAAAGCCTGGTGAGAAATGTTTCGATATCAATTCTAAATGTGAAATTATCAAGTCAAGTATTTGTGATGAATGCGAGTTTGGCTCGTTTGAAGTTGCTGGTGGAAGTTGTAAGGAGGGCGGTGTCCGTTTTTGTCATCCAGTTAGTTGTGGAGGAAAAAATATGCCAGCCTGTCAAAGGTCAAAAAAAATTAGTAACGAAGATCTTTGCTATCAAGATAGCCCTGCAGGATTTTGCGAAGCAGGGCTTAATACTTATTGTGGTAGTGATGGATACCTGGTCTGCTTATAGTGCCTGATTAAGTTTAGAAAGTTTTTTATATGCGCTGGATAGATGTTTGAAAATAACATCGTAGTCACCTGGGCCGGAGTCATGGTTCAAGCTGATACGGATGACTCCTCTTCCAATAACATCGTTGATCCCCATACTTTTTAAAATCTTGGAAGTACTCATTTCATTATCTGAGCAGGCAGAAGAAGTGGAAACAAAAATGTTTTGAGACTCCAATTCTATTTGGATGGCCTGCCCATGCAGCCCGGGGTAGGAAATATAGGTGGTGCCAGGCAGGCGAGGGGCGTTTTCTCCAACGATAAAGACTTCTGGAAACAGTTCTTTAATTTTTTTCTCGAATGCGATTTTTTGAGTATTAATCGCACTGAATTTTTTAATTTTATTTGTAATTTCATTGATGGCAACGGCAAAGGTTTCGATGCCAATATAGTTTTGGGTCCCGCCGCGAAGACCATTTTCCTGTCCACCCCCAATTAAAAGTGGTGAAAGAGTGGTGGGATCTTTGGCAATCAATAAACCAATACCAGTCAGTGCTCCGATTTTGTGTCCCGATAATACGGCATAGTCAATATTGGATGCCGTAAAATCGAAGGGGATTTTTCCGATATACTGAGTGGTATCACATAAAAATGGAATTTTTGATTCGTTAAGTAAGGCAGCTATTTTTTCGACAGGCTGAATAACTCCGGTTTCGTTATTGGCGGCCATAATGGCAACCAGGGCAATATCATTTTTAAAACTGATGACAACATTTTTTAAATTATCATAATCAATCACGCCGTCCTCATTAACCGGAATGACGATTACATCAAAATTCATTTTTTCTTGAAAAAATTTGGCAACATTACTGACACAGGGATGTTCAATCGCAGAAATGACGACGGTTCTTTTAGAGGCATTTTTGGTAAGCAGGGAATGAAAGACCGTGGTCACACCTTCGGTTGATCCCGAATTGAAAATGATTTGTTCTGGACTGGCTTTTAGATTTTGGGCACAAATATTTCTGGCATTAGAAAGACCGCTCATAATGGTTCGACCCAATTTATGAATGGCATTGGGATTAGCGAAAGGTCCCTTTTTTATTCGATCAAGTAAATATTCTTTGACCTCGTCACTCAAAATTGAACTGCCAGCATAATCAGCGTAAATAGTCATCCATTACTCCTATGAAATGTTTAACATGGTATTAATTGCCCGGAGAGCATCTTTTTTGATCTCATCGTTCACCGAAATAATATTAATGGGGTTGCCATTTGCAATACATCTCATGCTATGAAGCAGCCAACGCGGTCTTACCCGGTACATGGTTGTGCATAAGCACTGAAACGGTGATAAGGAAATAATTTGTTTATCAGGATGGGCCTTGGCCAGCCTGTTAATTAGATTAATTTCAGTGCCAATGGCCCATGAGGTACCGGCACTAGCTTTTTCAACGGTATTTATTATGTATGAGGTGGATCCATTAAAGTCGGAAGCCTGTACAACATCAAAAGTACATTCTGGGTGGACAATGACTTTTGTTTTAGGGTTATTTTTTTTGACTATTTCTACTTGTGCTTTGGTAAAGCCTTTATGAACACTACAATAACCATACCACAAAATAATTTTGGCGTTCTCTATTTCGGTGGGCGTTAACCCTCCAAAAGGTTTTTTGGGGTCATAAACTACCATATCTTCAAGGCCTATTCCCAGCTCGAAGCATGTGTTTCTTCCTAAATGTTGATCCGGAAAAAACAGCAGTTTTTCTCCCTGGGTAAGTCCCCACTTAATGACTTTTTTGGCGTTGGAAGAGGTACAAATGCTACCCCCATGTTTGCCGACAAATGCTTTTAGATCGGCAGAACAATTAACATAGGTAATCGGGGTAATTTTTTTATTGGTGGATTTGGTTAGATAAATCCAGCATCTTTCAATATCAGCTCGGTTGGCCATGTCAGCCATAGAGCAACCAGCGTTTAAATCAGGTAAAATGACCTTTTGATCGGGGCGGGTTAACATATCTGCAGTTTCGGCCATAAAATGAACACCACAAAAAATAATATACGGTTTATCGATTTGGCTCACTTGTTGGGCCAGTCCCAACGAATCACCGGTAATGTCGGCAAAAGCAATAATATCATCTTGCTGGTAATGATGGCCCAAAATGATCACCTTGGGCTGGAGTTTTTCTTTGAGTAGCCTAAGTTCTTTTAAGACTTCCTCGTCCGACAACTCATCCTCGGTGATAACTGGCGAGTGGTCTGGACTCGATGGTATTAAATTGATCATATCAGCTCCATTTATTAGTTAATTTTGTATCAGAGGCAGATGACCTCTGTAAATATTTTTACCTTTATGCTTGTAGCTGATATTTAGTCGAATTTTTTGACGGATAGTTACAAATAATAATAAAATTTTACTATTATAGACCTTTTAAGGAGTGACGCATGAAAATTATTACAGTGGCGAATAATAAGGGTGGAGTTGGTAAGACGATGCAGTGTTACCAATTGGCCTGTCATTTGGCCCACAAAGGTCATAAGGTTCTGGCCATAGATTTGGATTCTCAGGCAAATTTAAGCTCCACTTTCTGTGTTCAAATAGAGAGAACGCTAATTCCAGAGTGGCTGATCGGGGATGTGGCTTTTGAGGATATATTGGTTCCCTCCCAGGGCAAAGGTGATTTTCATCAGAATATCAACCTGATTCCTGCTAGCCGGCATCTTGCCAATCTTTCTAAACTTTTAATCATGTCCGAAGGGGAAATAAGAAAGAATGCCGGCAGAAAAGAGCGACTTTTGAAAAAAAGGCTGGACTTGGAAATTGTTCGGGCAAAATTTGAATACATAGTCATTGATACCCCGCCGATGCTGGGTGATGAATTGATTATGTCACTGGTGGCTTCCAATCGAATTTTAATTCCTACTCAGGCGCAAGATTACTCAATTGATGGTCTGGAAGAGTTAATGGATACCTTTGAAATTATCAAAGAAACCGAGAATCCGGATCTTGAATTTGCAATTATACCATCTATGGTCAATCCCCGCCGTAAAATAGAAAAACAAAGGATGGAAGAGCTTTCCCAGATGTTTAAAATTACTCCGGCGGTAAGAAACCTGGTGCAGATGCAAGAATCCATTTCCACCAAAAAACCAATCTGTGCCATGGGGAAAAAAACCAACGGTCATCAAGATTATGAAGCACTATGGACTTATTTGGAGCTTTAAAAAAAGTAATAAATTAACTCAAGGATTTGGAGAAACTAGATGGTTAAGGAATTTGCCCCTCGTATTTCAAAAAACAAAAGAGAAACGATCAATCTGGCAGACAGGCTTGGTTTTGATTTTAAATACGCCGATGAAAGGCTTTTAAAGGGTGCTAATCTCGACGAAATTAATCTCGCCGATGTTGTTGTTAAAGACCAGGTGAGAACCAAGTTCAATGATGATTCCATTAAGGAACTGGCTCAAAATATCCAGGTGAATGGATTGATTCAGCCCCTAGTTGTTCACAAAAGTTTGGGAAAATATATTCTTATATGTGGCGAGCGACGTTTTCGAGCGATGGTTCTTATTGGTAAAAAAACCGCCCCTTGTTTTGTTTTAAGTGGAAAAACACAAGAAGAGCTGATGGCCATTCAATTTTCTGAAAACTCTTCAAGAGAAGCTCTTCACTACATTGATCGGGCAAATGGAATTTTAAATTATCAAAATGCAACAGGTGCCAGCGAGCGGAAAATTCAAGATGCACTTGGGATTTCCAAATCAGAGGTGCATAGAAGTCTTTTAATTGGAAAACTGGAAACCGAGATCAAGGATGCTGCGAAAGTTTTTGATATTGAGAAGTATGTTCTGGTTGAGTACGATGAGTTAAAAGCAAGCAAGTTGAAAGAAGAAATTAAGGCAAGAATTATTTCGGGTAATATCACCAAGAGGCTTCACTTAAGCAAGATTATAAAAAGTTTTGAAGGTAGTTTAGCCTTGAAAAAAGAAAGCAGTCAGGCTTTATCAGACCAGCCAAGCTCTAGAAAAATGGATAAGAGGCCTAAAATTCAAGGTCAGAATTACCAAAATGAGCTTGCTCTTTGATCAATAATTGTTTGATATTAAAGAATTGAAGACTTATCTCAAAAACATATTGATAAAAAACATTATATCAATTTAATAGGGTTAACTAACTTTTAAAATAAGCTCTGGATCTAAGGTTGAAAACAAACCAACAAGCCTGTCTGTCGAAAATTCATCAATTCGGTGATGGAGAATTTTACTGACCTTAGCCTCATCAACCCCAAGACGATTTGCCATTTCTCGTTGGGTGATGTTATGAACTTTTTTATATTTAATAAATTTTTGACAAAGATCCCACCTAAACTTTTCAAGAGGTGTAGCATTCCCTTGTAAGGCAAGTGTGCCTTCGCTCTTTTTAAGTTTTTTAAGGGCGCTATTAATTTCTTTCTTATCAGGAAATCCCATAATTTAACTCCTTACTATAAGCGTTTACTACGCCAATATAAATTTGATGGTTTTCGAGCAACCAAATTAATTTATACAATTTTTCTTTGTCAATTATCACTTTATTTATCTGGACATCATTAACTGTAATTTTTATTTTATATTCTTTTCTATCCATAGGGTGACTATATTAAACCTTGCCAAAAATGGCAATCATGAGTCTGTTTGTATTATTTTAGGTTAACGGTGGTTATTAAATTATGTGTAAGTCATTGATATGTTGTAATCGACTTATTGTAAAAAGTTCGACAGGACGCTGGACTGCGGTTTCTATATTGCTCGTAAACAGTATTGGAAAAACTACAATATTTGGATAATTTATAGAAGGAGAAGATTATCCATGCTAGATAACCTTTTAAAAATGAGGTTTATATGCACTTGCGATTCAATTTAATTATTCTGTTATTTTTACTTTCATTCAACATCTTTTCGTCACCCGTTATTGAAATAAATTCAAATGAAGGTTTAAATGATTATTTATCACATAGTCCCTTTAATGGAGTTGTTCTTGTTTCAAAGAATAACGAAATTATTTTAAAGAAAGCTTTTGGGTATAAAAATTTAAAAACTCAAATACCTCTAACCATTGATGACAAGTTTCAAATAGGTTCTAATACCAAGCAATTTGTCGCGGCTTCCATATTAAAGCTCCAAGAAGAAGGAAGGCTGAAACTGGATGATGAAATTTCAAACTATATTCCAGCCTTGAAAAATTTAGTATCTATTAAAATAAAAGATATTCTTAATCATACTTCGGGAATAACGAACTACACTAATCATGAAGAATTTTGGAAAGACTTGGATTATAATAAAATATTAACATTAGATGATATAATTGAATTCACCTTAAAATATCCGCTTGATTTTACACCACGATCTAAATGGAATTATTCTAATTCTGGATACATTATGGCAGGAAAAATAATTGAAGCATTGACTGGCAAATCTTGGGATCAATACATTAAGGATAACTTTTTAATACCATTGCAAATGGATAATACTGGGTACTCTGAATATTTTGATCAAGTTTCAGATGTTTCAGGACACATCAATCAAAATGATGAGCTTGCTCAATTTAGTGAATTAAATTTGTCATGGGCATTATCAGCAGGGGCCTTATATTCAACTGTAGATGATTTAAATAAGTGGATGGATATTTATGAATTATCACCTGTCCTTTCCAACGAATCAATTCGACAAATGCAAACTCCATTTCTTGCAAACTATGGATTAGGCCTTGAAATATTACCATTCTACTCAGACATTAAAATTAGCCACGGTGGAAGAACAATTGGATTTGTTTCCCAACTATCTTATCTCAAAAATAGTAAATTAAAAGTCATCACCTTGGACAATGTTGATGGGGCTTTTTCTCAAATTAATGAACTCCTTTTAACTTTTTATTCTCAGGGCAAGGCAACCGCTATAAAATTCACTCCCTACAATCTTGATCCACAAATGTTAAACGACTATGTGGGAAAGTATAAAAGTTCTTCAATGGAATTTGATGTCTTTGTAGAAAATGGGAATTTGTTTTTAAAACCCAATGATGGTCAACCAGCCTATCTTTTAAAGGCCAACGATAAGGATAGTTTTAATTTAGAAGGTTTTGCGGGCGAAGAATTTATCCGTAACGAAAAAAATATAGTCGTAGGGATAAAACACTATCAAGGAGGGGGCATCACTCTCTTCGATAAAATTAACTCTGAAGTGACTCAAGATTTGAAAAATATAAAACTAAATTTCATTCAGAAAACAATTATTAAATTCAAGTCATTAAATAAATAGAACTCATCCATAGCTTTTCTTGGGGTGACATCATTAATTACGAAATTTTTACTGAATGTTAAAATAGGGATACTCAGTAGAATAGGTTATAAAATTACTTGAGTGTATTTGCTCAAATATTTTCTCTTCAAGCATCTAATCCTTCAAATTTAAATTAGTTATAAAACTTCATTCGTTCTAGGTTTCCGGAAGATTGTGCCTTTAGAATTACCAACGAAGAATGGAACAACTTGAGGTGCCAAATTGGCACCTCAAGTTCAGAACATGGAGGAAAGCGATATTTATAAATATTGCCATTATGAGAATTTTTACCAAACTCAGAAGTTTTTTAATGTTGGAAAAAGATATTTCGACTCGAATGGATAAGCTTGAACAGGGAAAAAATAAAATGTTTAAAATTGTCTTTGAAAGACTAGATGATATTGATGAAAAAATTACTCCAAAACTTGCAGAAAATAGAAGAAAAATTGGGTTGAAAAATTAAATTTCCTTTATTAAATCATTCTGTCACATAAACCAAAACATTCATATGTTCGATGGGGTAAACAGTTGTTATGCTTGGAGTGAACTTTGATACAGACGTTTTGCTGATGAATCAGTATTATTTAATTATGAAAACAAGAATTCCTTGGGGAGCTATTTTATTAGCCTCATCGACATTTATCACATCAACAATAATTGCAGTCATCGTAAACGGTAATCCATGGGGTACCGTGAAAATAGTGGACTTGAATATCTATGGAGGTATTTCTAATTTTCATATTATGAATGGACAATGGTGGCGATTTTTTTCATCACAACTTGTTCATGTAAAATCGGGGCATATGATTTTTAATGTAGTGACTTTGTTTTTATTAAGTTTAGCCGTAGAAAGAGCGACAAATGCTAGAAGTCTATTCATCATTTGGATTATGAGTGGAGCGATCGGGACTTATGCGAGTATTTGTATGTTAACTCCTCCGTGGGATGTTGGAACAGGAGCTTCTCAAGCAATAATGGGCATTGCCGCGGCAGCCATTGTCTCAATTCGATATGGCCACAAAAATCCTACATGGTTACAAATTACTCTGTTAGTCTCTTTAGGTGGAACATTACTACTTGATTTGATTTTTCATCATTATCCGAAACCAGGTCATGTGGTGGGATTCATTGTCGGTTATTTAGTTGCACTACTATTGGTGCCCAAACAAAATAAAACCTCTATAGATTATTTATATTGATGAAATTGATTTTTTTCTTATTTTATTTATAAATTTTTAATAATTGGGGGAGAGAGAATAGGTATATCTAGTTATAATGTGGTGACAGGTAAAAAATGATGATTTATGAAATGATATTTTTAAATTGAAAATTTGCCCCAAAGCTAGCGAACCTTACATTGCCTCAATTCTTTTCTTGTAGTTTTCTAGATGATTCAAAAATGTGTCTTTGATTTGCTTTTGAATTATCGGCAAATTGGGAATAGCTATTTCTACGAGGGGGTTACTTCCAAGTAAGTGAGCCGATCTAAAAACCACTAAGGTTTTATCATCTTTTTTTATAAAACTTACGCTGCCAACATCAGCAAGCGTGGATTTATTTTCTGATTGAAAAACTCTCCAGAAAACAGTTATTTCATCCTCCTTGTATTCAATTACTTCAGTTTTAGTCATATCCATATTGAATGGAAAACTTTTTAAAACCATACGTTCGATCTGTCGAATTACAAGACCTTCTTGGTTAGTAACCTCGTCGCTTATTCCTCGGCCGATTAATTTATCAAGATAAAGCCCCCAATCGTTTGGAGAAATTTTGCTAATAAAATTTTCAAAAGTTTCGTCATAAAGTCGAAGAGTGTATTCCAATGACATTTTTTTGGCTTTTTTATCAAGGTATTCAACCACTTTATCTGAGTCACTAAAGCCGTATCCTGCTAAAAGATCTTCTGTGCTCAATTGCTCAACTTTTTTTCTAAAAAGTTCATCCATTCGTGTGTTGAGTTTTTCTACCACTATTTTGATATCATCGTATTTTTCTTGGCCGGTTGAATAAGTTTCTTTATGAACAAGATTACCACTGGAGCAAGAGTATGTCGGAAAGATTATAAGAACAGTTGAAAAAATTGCTAGAATTTTTTTCATAGAATCTCCACTTGTAGTGAGTTACTGTCCTATTTCAGTGTAGGATCACAGTTTGTTGATAAATTTTTTAGGGATTGTAGCAATTGGCAAAAAAATCTCAACTAATTTAATAAGTTTTTGTAAGTTTTACCGCACGAAAACTCACAATAATCCGGTATAATATTTTCATCCTTTTAATTTCAAGCTCGTTTTTATGTTATAACTAGGATATGAAACTCTATTTTTCTTTAGCACTATTTTTTCAACTTATTATACTTCAAGCTTATGCTGAGGTTTCTGCTCCCCAAATCCCAGGTCAACTTATCAACATTATTAAAAACAAGAACAATTTTCCGGAAGTGACTGTTTTGGGCCATAAATACCAATACATCGATTCTAAGAAGAACGAAGTCATTTCGAATTTTATTGATTCAATTTATCTGGAAATATTTGATACCCCGGTTGGATTTCAGATGTTCAAGGATATATTTCATACCTCTGTCCTCTATGAGCAATCGATTCAAACCAAATATCATGAATATTATTATGATAATTTTGTTATGCTAATGAATCATGCTTTGGGCATAAAGCGGAAAACCGCAATAAAAATCCTGGGCAAAATCAATTCAACTTATGTTACTTCCCAAAAAATTTCCACAGTTGAGCCTCTCGATTCATTTATGATTTTGAATGGTAATCAGGTTTTAAATAAAAAAGAATATATATTATTAAAACCCCTAGGTGATTATGAAGAATGGGTTGAAAGCTTTACAAATGATTTGAATGTTACGACTTTTTATATTTACGATGATTCACAGAATTGGTCCTATTGGTTGAAAATGGTTGCTCATGAATTAGCTATTACGTTTGACATGAAAAATAAATTGTATCGTTATTTAAAAAAGACAGATGTGCCCATGTCGCATGCTTGGCTGGAATTTTTAGATTATTCTCTGACAAACACAGTTTTTTCAATTGTCCGGGCCTGGCGTTTTGAATCAATGATTTATAACGAAATGGGAAAAAAATATAAACTTGAGGAGGATGATTTTTTGAATCATTTTGGAAAAAATTTCAATGAAAAAACCTGTAATAAAGCTATTGAGCATGTATTTACGTTATTTCAAAAACAATATCCGCAGGATAAAAAAGCAATTCAACAAATTCATCAAATGTATGTGGCTCTAACTGATCAATCAACCGAGAATCCAAAAGAATTATCTTGCGTTTTTTTAACCCAACCCCAGATTGCCGGTCGCTTTTATGAACACGCTGGTCCCAAACCGAGAATAAGAGGGTGGGATTTACAATGAAAACTATGATATAAAGTACAGTTATGAGTTTTAAAGAGCAAATCAAAACAATTTACAATCAGATATATGCCTATGAATTTGAGCGAGCTAGTGTTTTACACAAACAGCTCCTACCTCAGACCAATATTGAAAGAAGAATCTATCATCATATTGAGGCCAAAATCTTATATATGCAGGGCAATTATGCCCAGTCTGCCTCAACCATAAAGGTCACCATCGAACAGTTTGGAAAACATATTGGACTTTCCTGTGATCTTATTAACTGCCTTTATAATTTAAATTTCTACGAGGAGTGGGGAAAAGAACTGGACAGTGCCTTTTTTGAGTTTGAAAAGTATTTCCACTTAATGAATAATCAAACGCAAGTCAATACCGCTATTTTCCTTGGAAAACTTTACGAAGAAAGGGCCAATCTATTTCGGGCAAATGAACTTTTTTTAAAGCTTTATAATAACAATAAAAGTAAGGATTCTGGATATTACTATTTACTAGCAAATTTAATCAGATTTTATTGCTCATATAATTTAAATCACCCTGAGCTAGCCATTTGGTACAAAGATCTTATCTGTCTAAAGGAGACAAACAGTAATTTGTTTCTTGATACGGAAATTCAACACGCTCTCATATGGTCTGAGTATTTGTTATTGGGAAAAGAAGCAGCAATTGGAAGGATGGAGTCTGTCGTTTCATCACCACAGGTTGATCTGATTGATAAAAATTTTTGTTTCTGGGAACTGGTATCCAATATATTATTGAGGAAAGACTGCGGATGCCCTCTACTGAATCCTCCCGTGGCAGAAATTGAAAATCTTTACCATCAAAAAATTGGGTTTTTATATACCTTGATTAAGAACAAGGAGGGCTCAATCAATTGGAATATTGTTCAAGGTTGGATAAAAGATGTTACTTTAACTGACTACTTGGTTTTATTAAATATATTAAATATTAATTACGACCAAGATTTATTTAAATTTTCAAGAGATCTAATCAAATCAAAGTGTGATTTAATCGTTAATGGGCTTGATTCCCAATCAAGCGCTCTTTGGAAGAACTATTTTTACCAACTTGCCTCGGATAAAATTGTGTTAACAATTGCGATATATAAAAAACAACGTTTAATTGTTATCGGAAAAAACTCACTTGAATTAGAAAGCAAGGATATGCTTTTTCAGTTTATGGTGAAAATTATCGAGACCAACAAAATATCTCTTTCAGACCTCACCCAATATTTGTGGAATGAACCCCATACCAACATTCATTATGATCGTCTGCGTATCTTATCACAAAGGGCCAACAAACTTTTTAAAAACAAGTTTAATGTTACCTTATTGAAATTCAGTCAAAGCGGTATAGAATCGATACTTCCCACCTATGTAATTACTTCATACGTATAAAATAAAACATCACGTTGATTTTATTGGATATGACTCTTGTTCTTTGGTGTTCCTGTATGTTCTTGGATCATTTTTTAAATCCAGATTATTAATTGATTAACAAAAAAAATCCAAAACAAAGGAGTTTTGAATGAAAATGAAATTAACTGTTCTGATTATTTTTTTAGCAACTATCTGTACTCGTTTTTCTCATGCCAGTGGACTTAATTTATATGTGGTGGAAATGGAGGATTTTCCAAAAGATAGAATCTGTCATGTTTTAAGTTATGATAAACTTTTAGCAAAACGTTCAGCGTATATCCCTCTCCTGTCTCCTATACACAACGAAGCATTAAAACTTTATATTCAAGCGAGAAGATATGATAAACTCGCTTATTTTACTTTTCATCTTGAAAGCGTTGACGCCGGGATCACTGGAACAATGTATGTCAATACCTCATATACATCTTATGAGCACATCGACATGTTTCATACTAGTTTCTATTTAAAAGTTGCATTGAAAGAAAATAATGAAGAAAGAGATGCCTATCGAAGAATATCAATACAACTGGGTCAAGAAAATATTTGCGAAACGCTTAAAAATAAAACGATTTTCCATGATCTTAATTAAATTTATATAATTGATTTTATGTTTTACGTTACCAATGAAGATGATTCAATTTTGAAGTACCAAATTGGTACTTCAAAATAGCTTGTGGCCTAGCAACGTCTTCAGGTGTTTTCGGGCGTTTAATATTGCGATGATGAATAATATTTAACTCTATCATTTAACAGGCTAAAAACACGTCCCTTCTATGTCCTCTCTATCCATGGTTATGGCATCCCCATTGCAATAGTAATAGATGAAGATAATTCCTGCTATGATTAAAAGGACTTAGCTGACAGGACAATGGAAAAAGGCTGATTGTTTGTATGAAATATAGACATCTTGTCACCACATTAATGTTTCTAACTATGGTTTTCATGGCCTTGGTGGCCATTGCTAACGAGGATTTGGTAAATAGGGCACCCGCCAATTTTATCCCTGATGACGATATTGAGATCACTCCCTTTGAGCAAACACTGTGGATTGAAAATGCTATGCAAGAGGATGATGCTGGTGTGCTTCGGAGTATGAAAAACGAAGTGATGAAATGGCAGGAAAAAAGAGAATATGCCCATAATTGGAATCTGGAATCGACTGGTTTGTATTTTTATCCTGAGCAAGCTGAACAAACCAGGTTTATTGAAAAAAATATGCTTAAATATTTCGATAAAAGGCTTTCTGGGGAAGTAAAAAAAGCCGAGGAAGGATCCACTCTTGCCAAAGTTGGTAAAGCTCATCAGGCTTTAAAACCTTCTGCAGAAGTGGGAGTTTTTTCGAAAGTGAAGATCAAATTCAAGGCCCAGATACTTTTAAGACAGGCCAGAGTGCACTTGGAAAATCCCTGGGTACAATACTATTTTTTTGCAAATTCTGACGGAGATTTGAGAATGCACATGAAGAAAGATTTTAGTTCTTTTGAAACGTATGCCAATTTAGACTACGATATTGACGATAAATATTGGGAAGCCTCGGTGAGTAAAAAGCTTTACAACAACATATATGGGACCATTTTAAGTCATCAAACCCCCAAACAGATGATGTTCTCTCATGAATCAGACAAGATAATCAAAATTAATTATTTCAGAAGTTTTTAAAATCAACTAATATATTAGGATGAGACGATGGAGTATTTTTTTATTAATGCTGGCTCCCTTATTTTCCCTGTATGGGAAAGTGATAAGCTTCGAGGTAAGCAGTTCCCGTATTCAGGATTTTTCCTTTTTTACGGTATGTAAGGAGCAAGGGATCAGTCATCCAATTATTATAGAAGAGAAAGGTCCTGTGGTTTTGGATTGTATGGGTACTGACGTGAATGTCAGCGAATTTTGTCAAAAAAAATTTGTTGATGATAAACGACTTTTGAGGGGAGTTATTTCTTCCAAAGCAAAAAAAGTAATGTGTCAGTTTGGTAGTGAAGCCGTTTTGAAATTGAGTTGCGATAAAGAGAGAGACAAGGTATTTTGCCAAGACTCCAAGCGAGGCTGTCTGCAGCTTAAAAACTTTTATGCATTTAATCTGGAATTGGTTCACCATTCCTTGGTGGAAGAGGTGTTTAATAAAACCAATATCAGTTGCTATTATCAGGTGAAGTTATCATCCGATGAGATAAAAAGCTTGAACAAGGATGCCAGTGATTAAAAATGTATGTGCTGTTTTAATTAATGGTAAAGATGATGTTTTAGTTTTTCATAGAAAAAATACCGAAATGATCAATCAAAATTGGTGTTTGCCCGGTTGGGATTTCGATCAGGCTGGGGCATTGTCGCCGAAAGAATATTTAGAGAAAAAACTGCAAAATGATTTTAAAATAATTTTTTTAAAATTTATTACGGAGAAACAAATTGAGCAGACCATTTTTGTGGTTTTCAAGATTGAAAACTTGAATGCATCATGTGCTGGAGATGATTACGATCAGATAGAATTCAGGCCTTGGGAGATTGTCAGGGATTATACGGATGATCAATTTTTTCAAATTTATAATAAACTTTTTGTAAAAATTAAGAAGCATCTGGAATCGCCTTATAAAAGGTACGTTAGGATTTTGTTTAAGTTGGTAGCAGCCTTGATCCTGTTCTTATTGCCGTTTGCCGTATTGTGGAAGTTCTTTAAAATTAGCTGATCAATCGTTTAAAAGCTTGTCTTTTTTTGCCTTTAATTCAAAGCAGTTAGTTTGATGATTTCCCCCCTTTGTTTTCATAGGAAAATTAAAGGAGTCGGTATGGATGCAAGAATATCTGCGTATTATCCATGTATCAATAATGTTAAAACAGTTCCTGTTTTTGGTTATGCAACTAAAGGGATTCCTGGTCTTGAGATTATTGGACTTGGAAAATACGGAAAAAATATTAAAGAGAAGTTTGTTTATTTAGCTCGAAAAGAAAAAATAAAAATTCCCTTGAAAAGATATGTGGTTTGTATTGAGGGTGATCTTGAGGATATTGATCACATTCTTTTAAACAATCGGTGGTTTGAACTCCCCATCTTTATCGTTTATTGGTCAATGGCAGAGCTTTTGCCGATAAAAAAGCTGGATAATTGTTTATGTGCAGGTAAAATTGATATTACTGGTAAAATTATCAATGCCGACTATTCTGGCGGAATAAATTGGCTATTTGATGATGATCATTCTTACAAGCTAATCGCCCCACAAAATTCATTCGTGGCCCTTGATATTCCGATTATTCCCCTGGAAGAAATTCTGAGAAATATAAAGTATTTAAAAATTTTATAGTGAGTAACTAGATGGTAATTTCCTCCACGGCTTGCCATAAGGTTGAGTTCACATCAACTCCTTTTTTCTCGCTGACAGCTAATTTTATTGGCGTAAGTGTGAAGTGTTGATTCCAATATCCTATTATACAATTGGTCTTCCCGCTCATGGCGGCATGGACCGCATTGTTTCCTAGCCGCAAACAAAAAGAGGAATCGTTGGCATTAGCGGGTTTGGCCCTGATCATGTAACTTGGATCAATATACCTGATAGTGTGGCGTGTTCCAGTTTTTTTGAGTCTGGCAGGTATTTCTTCTTTTAAAAAAAGTCCAATATCTTGAAGTTTCAAATTTCCCGAGGCATCAAATTCCTGCTTTTTATTTTGGTACAGCACATCTTGTCCTACTCCTTCCGCCACTACCACTACCACATGATCTTTGCCATCATCAAAACGTTTTTTGATTTTTCCGCAAAGATTGTCTAAATCTAGTGGGATTTCCGGAATCAAGCAAACGTTGGCATTACCGGAAGCCAGGGTGGCATGGGCCGCAATTGCTCCTGAATGTCTCCCCATCAGTTTGACTAGTCCTATGCCGTTATCAGCACCTTTGGCCTCGGTGTGAGCATCATTAATGGCAACGACGGCCTCTTCAACTGCGGTATAGAAACCAAAGGTCCGATAAATAAAAGATAAATCGTTGTCGATAGTTTTAGGAATGCCAATGATCGAAATATCCAGTTTTCTTCTTTTGATTTCTTCGTAAATGGCCATAGCACCTTTTTGAGTTCCATCACCTCCGACCGTAAATAGCACGGAGATATTAAATTTAACCAAGGTATCAACCATGTCTTTAATGTCTTGCCCCCCTCTTGAGGAAGAAAGGATGGTGCCACCTTGTTCGTGTATGAAATCGACCATCTGGGGAGTAAGTGTGACTGTATGTTTGTGAAATTTTGAGGTTAGACCTTGATATCCAAACCGGAAACCATAAACGTTTTTTACCTTGTAAGTGGAAAGACCACTTAAAGTGATGGCCCGGATGACCGCATTGAGCCCTGGACATAGCCCCCCGCAAGTCACAATACCCAAATTGGTTTCTTCAGGATTAAAATGGAGCATGGTCGATGGTGCCGGACGTTCAAACGTAATTAGTTCACTTTCGGTTAACGGTTCGCTAAAAACCATGTTGTTATAAAGTACTTTAGAAACCAGTCGTTCGTGGGAACATTTATCTTTGGCAATGGTAGTGGGATATTTGTTCTCTCCTGGCAGGGTTTCAATATTAAAGTCTTTTTGATCCAGTTTTGTGGTAATCATATTTTTTCCTCTTTATTTAAAAATGCTTTGGCCGGAAAATCCAGCGGGACATTCCATGCCCAAAGTATAAAGAATGGTGGGGGCGATGTCTTTAAGGGCCAGTTCACCTGCACGGATTTCAACTTTTTTGTTTTTAAAGGTCGGGCTGAAAAATACAAAGGGCACAGGTGATCCCGTATGAGAAGTGTGAGGAGAACCATCTTCATAAACCATTTGATCAGAGTTGCCATGATCAGCGGTTAGAATCATAGATACGTTGTTTTTAAGACATTGGTCCATCAGTTTACCAACACATGTATCAACGGTTTCAACGGCTTTAATAGTGGCCTGGTAATTACCAGTGTGCCCGACCATATCACAGTTGGCAAAATTCACCAGATAAAAATCAAAACTAGAATCATCTAATTTTTCAAGTAATGTATTACATACTTCGTAAGCGCTCATTTCCGGCTTTTGATCATAGGTAGCCACATCTTTGGGAGAAGGAATGAGAATCCGTTGTTCATTTTTAAAAGGTTCTTTTCTACCGCCGTTAAAAAAGAAAGTGACGTGCGCAAATTTTTCAGTTTCCGCAATTCTGAATTGTTTTTTTCCTTGATCTGAAAGGTATTGACCAAGTCCGTTGGGCAAGACCTCTTTATCAAATAAAATGGGCAGGTCAACCTCCCCTTGAACATATGGTGACATGCAAAGATAATAAGCAGGTCTTATAGGGGTTTTAAAATAGTTAAATTTGGGATCAGTAAAAGCCAAGGTCAGTTGGATGGCCCGATCTGGTCTGAAATTAATAAAAAAAACGCAATCGTTTTTTTCAATTTTCCCTTCCTTGGTAAACAAGATGGGGGTGATGAATTCATCATATATTTCTTTTTTGTATTCGCTGGAGATATACTCTGCTGGATTAATATTCTGGGTGTGACCTTCTCCTATGAATAGTTGGTAGGCACGTTGGGTTTTTTCCCATCTGCGATCACGATCCATTCCAATGGATCTTCCTTGCATAGATGCAAAAATAAATCCCTTAGTTTGCAGTAAATCCTCTACATAGGTAACCCCACTATCTCGAGCAGTATCACGGCCATCCATAAAGGCATGAAAATAAATTTTAAGGTCAGGTTCGGCACTTAAAATCTCGATTATTTTTTTGATATGTTCAATATGGGAATGCACTCCACCATCAGAAAGAAGTCCCATCAGGTGAATTTTTTTACTTCCCTTTTTTGCCATTTTGATCAGTTCTTGCATTTTTTCCATACTTTTAAGTTCATTTTTTTCAATGGCCTGATTGATTTTCACAAAATCCTGGGTAACCGGCCTTCCAGCACCAATGTTTAGATGGCCTACTTCGGAGTTACCGATAACCCCTTTGGGCAATCCGACTGCAATTCCAGAGGAGACAATTTCGGTGTATGGATAGTTTTTAAAAAGATGGTCCAGGTGAGGAGTCTTGGCGTGTTTGATGGCATTTTTATAATCATCGGGGTTTATGCCAAAACCATCCAAAATAACTAACATGACTTTGGTGCTTTTACCCTTTATGGTTTCCATTAATATTCCTTTGCTTAAAGCTTGCATGCCAATATAAAACAATTCTTTGGTGAGGCCATATATATTTTATTATACTTTGATTAGATAGTGGAAAATTTATTAAATGGAGTAGGATATCCCTCCATAAATTTTCCACTTATTATAAACATTCAGAGCTTTCTCGTCAGATATTATATATATAAGGCTAGAGTCCCAAGAGAGATTTTTAATTTTTTGCAGTTGTCGGCTGAGAGTTAAATCGAGCGTAAAGGTGGTATATGATAGTTGATCATCTTGGTTCATATTTTTTAGGTATTCAAGGGTAAATAGCAGGGTAGTGTTTTCAAAGCTTGAAAAGAGGTTGGTGGCTGATAATTGGATTTGAGTGGAATTGTTGCCATCACTTTCCTCGCCCACCGAATTTAGGGTAATGGAATAAACGGGGGCAAAATATTGGGATAATTCAAAAGAGCGATAGCTTAGAAATAGACCTAGTTCGGTACGATTGTTTTGGGTTATGGAATAGTTTACCAGCGAAATGGGCAAACCCCACACCACTTGTCCCATATTATGCTCACCAGTTAAGTTGTAGGCGTATTTGGGGGTAATCGTGTGTTTGGTTTGTTCATCTGTAAATCCCGCATCAGTATCCAGTTTTACAAATGTTTTTAAAAATTGATATTTAATTTTAAAGAGTGATTGTTCATAAGTGTCAAAATTAAGCTCAAAACTACTGGAAAAATCCCTGGTGTCATAGTTGGCCAATTGTTTTTCAAAGTTCAAATCTTCTTTTCCTTGGAGAGTGAACATGTAGGAATAGTTGTGAAGCCTTCTGGATGCATAAAGAAAATTTAAATTTTTCCTCCACATGAAGGCATGTTGTTGCACTAACCTTTCTTCATATTCAGAAAAATTCTCTTTTTCTTCAGAGGTAAGGTTATGAATGTTAGAGTCCAAAATACCCATAAGCGATGCACTTAATGACCAGGTTTCAACGTGCATAGCCTCCAGATAGCTATTAGCGTACTCCTTAAGAGAACTGCTGCTTGATCGATTTTGATGAAGATCGCGCAAATAAATACTGGCCATCTGGTGATTGCCAGCTTTTCGGAGCGTGTCCGCAATCAAAAAATTAATGCGTGCCTCTTCGTCCGGATCAGCATAGGGATTTTCCCTTGATAGCTTTTTATAGTCTTTGAAATTCTGATAGGCTTTTTCATAATTTTGCTGATCCCTTTCGATGATAGCCAGGTAGTAGGAAGTCAAGCGAGCGTTATACTTATACCAGTTACATATGAAAAAATATTTTTTTGCCTGCCTGATCAAGCTATTTTGATAAGAGTCCGAAAATTTTTTAAGCGTAAAAAGGCGGTACCAGATGATTCCAATTTTCAAGTAGGTTTCCAGTACGGACAGGTCTGGTGTTTCATTTTGCGATAAAATGTCAGCGATCTGGTTTAAGCTGACCAGTTGTAACAGTTCAGGAATATGTTTTTTTTTAATTATAAAATAATAGGCACGCAGCGCCTTGTTGGGATAATTAAGCTTGGCATAGACGTCCCCCAGGAGCAGATAGGTTTCCATATGAAATGAGTTTAAGCTTAAATTTTCTTCCAAGATAGCGAGAGCCTTTTGATATTTTTCATTCTGGTAAGCAAGTCTGGCGTATTCTAATCTCAGGGTTTGTCCTTCCGTGGAGTCTTCCAGAGGTGATTTGCCTTTAGTATCTGGGTTTCCAAATAGAAATACCAGAAGTAGGAGTGTTAAGAATTTATTTTTATACATTCTCGATTTTGACCTTTTTACTTTACTACTAATGTAACAAATATTTCTACTTTTGTTGTTAAAAAAAGATCAACATGCTTAAGACTTATGCCTAAAACCCGAAACGATTTCATAGGAACACCTTGATTAAGGGACTATTTTAATCAGGCTTTATTAGGGTTTCGAGCATGCAGTTATTTAGCTGTTTTATATTACTTCTTATGCTATCAACTTCCATTTCTGGAAGCAGTGATGAGGTGCTTGATTTTAAGGATGATTATATTGGGCTTTATTCGAATGTTAAGGGTAAGGCAATTCGATATAACCCGAGGAAGGAGTTGATTGAATATGTGACTGAGGGAATGCGTATTTATATCGACGATGAAATCAATACCACCAAGGGCCAGACAGTCACTGGAATATTGAGCAGTCACGCTTATTTTTTCCTTGGTGAGCAAACTCATTTTAAATTAGAGGGGAAAAAAGGATTGGCTACTTTTGTTCCGGTCATGAAACATGGGATGCTAAGGCTTTTTGTTCCGGATCAAAAGCATGATTTTGGTATTCAACTGGGTGAGTTTCATCTGGTAAATAGAGGGGGCACCCTGGTGGCGGATTTATATCAAAGTTCTTCTAAAAGTAAAGTCATGACAGTTGCCCCGCTTAAAAATTCTGTGGAGCTTAAATCAATAAAAAATAAAAGGCAAAAGATTGAAGTGGGTGAATTACTTTTAATAGAGGATATGGAGGATGAGCAGCGTTTTTATACATATAAAATTGAGAAGGATGAATTTAGTAAACTGGTAAAGGGCGATGATCAATATCGTTATATCTTTGATGTTAAGAATAATTTAATTAGTAAACATGAGGTGTTGGCGTCTTCACTTAAAGACCAACAAATATCCGGAATAAATCTGGAAGAAAATTATCTACTAGATACTAATTTTAAAATAGAAAAAGAGGTGTTTTCACAAAATCCCTTTTTTCAGGTAGTCAATAAATTGCTGACTTATAATGCTTATCACATAGGATTGAAGGATATTCCCATTTACCACGGGTTTATCCGTGAGTACGCTGACTTGGAGAAAAAAAGAAAAAAAATTATGAATGAAGTCAGTTTTATAAAAAATTTTTATAATGAATTAAAAAATAAAAAAACCATGTTACCTAGTGGTGGTAACAATGTAGAAATTGAGTTGTTAAAAAAAGATTATAATAAATTGATAGAAGACTATTCATTGGTGTTATTTAAGCAGGAGGAGCTGGCAAATAATGTTTTGAAATTGAAACAGCAATTCAAACTGGTCAAGTCTCAAAGTCGTTCTCCGGCTCAACTTGAAATGGAAATTGAAGATAGAAAACAACTCATGTTGAAGGAGCAAGAAGCCAAGGTCAAATTAGCATTTGAAGAGACCCTTCGCTCTTATGAGAGTGAGATACAGAGAATCGAGCTGATGTTAAGTAGGATAAGGCATGCTAAAAACCGAATTAATAACAAACAGGAGCATGAAAGGCGTGAGCTGACCTTAAAAGAATTTGCCCAAGTTTCTCTTTTGGAGGAGGCGCAAAAAAAACTAACCGATAAACGCAAATATTTGGTTGATCAATATAAAACTGCCAACAAAAAATGGGTAAGTCCAAAGGCGCAAGATTCTATAAGGTTTGATTTGTATGATTTGGGTAGATCGCCGGCGGGAAGTTGGGCCGACGATTCGAATCTTTCCAAAAGCGAGGAAGCTCTTATTCGGGATGATTTTTTCAAGTTAGAAAATAAGCTTCAGGAAGAGGTTATGGTACAAGTAAATGAATTGAGGGAAGACTCCCAAAATAATTTTCAAAATAAGAAAATAAATCAAAAGAAGGCCCAAATTAATAACTACTTTAAATCTAAGAATAGTCTTCCTGATAAATTTTTAGATTTTGAAATAGATTAAGCTCAGCAAAAAGTGTCGACAATTTGGACAGACGCTTTGAAAATTAATAGATTTGTCTTTGTGATCTATCTAACTATCCAATATTAAAGATTAAGAAGTGGCGCATTATTTGCAAAAAGAAAGGCAGTAGTATTTTATATTATAAATAGATTTTATGGAGGATAACATGAAATCGCTAATTAGGTTGATAACGATTTTAGTGCTGATTTCTTTTTTTGCATCCTGCGGAAAGGATAATAAGGTTGGTGCAGGTGGTGTAAATGGAGGAGGTTCGACCAGTCCGATTAATAGCGGCAACACCAATTTGGATAGCTTCTATAATAAGGTGGTCAGTCAACAATTTGCCACTGTGTATGGAAATTTTGATTCTGTAGAATACATTTTTTATGATTTATATGGTGATTATGATTTTACACGAGAGCATGTAAAGTCCAGTGGGGCCATTTATCGAGATGATGACGGTCATAATACCAAAGCTGCCATTGTAAATTTTCTGGCATCGATTATGGTCAACCGTCAAAATTATCGGGCCGGGTGTAATGTCTATCCAGCCAGTCTGTCGATATACATGAATATTTTTCATAGAAACTACGTTCCTTACGACTGCTATACCTTTGTTAGTAATAATACGACTTATTATATTGATTTGAATTATCCATTGGAAGCAAATCCCATAGCCACCATCAAATATTCAGTTACCCAGGATGAATGGTGGATTTTTGATACCTGGAAAACTACCGTGGATGGCTACTACTTAACGGATGTAGATATATTTGGATATTATTATTAAGTAGTAGTGTTTATTAAAACATGAAACATAATTTGAAGCCTCGCTGGAAATGCGGGGCTTTTTTGTGTATTTCGAGTATGATTGAAATTATTTTTACTTGATGTTAGAATTTGACCAAGGGTTTAATGGGATAGCTCATTAAAGGGTACTGTGTGGTCGGGCCGCCATGCTATTACAAATTTGGTAATAGGGAGGCTCGAATGAAGAATTTCGATTCAAAAGATTCGTTTCTATTTCTCTTTTTTCGACTGTATTGGATTTTTTTGTGGGTGTTTCCGGCAGTGTTGATTATGAAGGAAACTATCGAAGGTAAGTCTGGATGGCCACTGCAATTGTACTGGATACCCATATTGGTCAGTATGATCTCGGCAAGATACGTTGATGTAAAATTTGGTGGGGGCTACAATCTTGATGGAAAACCGTCAACCATGAAAGACTGCAAAACGTATGCTCTCAACGCAGTTTTTTTTATTATGGGAGCCATGGCCGTTTCTTTTTCGTTGAAAACTATTTATTAATAAGGATGATTTTAAAAATAAAAGCCCTGTTTATAATGCAGGGCTTTTATTGCTTTGATTAATTTATAAAATTGGTGGAGTAATTGACGTAATAATGTTAGAATAAAAAAGATTTAAAAATTAATTTTAGTTTAGGTTTAAAAGTAAAAATGAATTTAGAAGATCTTTTTGATAAGATCAAGGAGTTTTCAAAGGAGACACACGGGAGTTCAAATTACGATCAAGATGAGCTGTATGTGATGGGGCACGAAGAGTCCGAATTTGCTCCTTTGAATTATCTTTGTAAGAAAATAAATATCGTAAGAGATGTTAGTGATCTTTTAGGCACTGGGTTTCTTTATGATTCGTATGATCTTTTTGATTTCAAGCATTTTCCCGATTGGTACGAAAGACAGTTTAGTAAAAAACTCACCAGAAGTAATGCTAGAAAAATTTCAATTCTCCATATTCCAGACAATAAGGCCATATTTGATTCCATTGGAACTATTTTTAAAGGTTATGAAGTTTTAAGAAAATCCCAGATTTTGTTAAATTCTAAAAATTTACCAGTACAGCTGGGTGAATGGTTTGCTAAATCGATCTTTGGGCTTAACCAAATAAAATCAACCTCCCAGAGGGGATTTGATTTTATTCTAGATGATAAGAGAGTTGAAGTAAAAGTGCACTGGAATGATGCTTCATCCCCCAAAGGTGTGAAAATTAAAAAATCCTTAGTTGACCTGTCTGATTATTTAATAATTGTTTATTTAGCGAATAATTTTATGGTTCGAGAGTTGTGCTTTTTAGACTCTTCATTTGTCCTGAGAAAATTTTCCAGCAAAGGACACACGATCTTTTTAAAAGATCCAGAAATTGTAAGTTACTTTTTTTCAAAATCAGACAAGCATAATGAGAAAGTGAAAAATCCCAATGCTCTTTTGAAATATGCTTCTCCTACCTTGGCGATGAAGCTAGCGGAAAAATTTTCTCAAAACAAATTGTAACGAAAAAGCCTGCATTCGATATTACCGTTATAAAGCTGAATTCTTTTGGAAGTTTGTAGCGAGATATTTTTCCGAAGTTCCGGTATTCCTGTAAAGATATAGGCTTTATAATTTTTCCAATTTTTTTTAAGATTTTCCCCATATTCGTGATAAAGGGTTTGTAAGTGCTCTAAATCTTCATTCATTCTTTCACCGTACGGAGGATTGCAAACCACTACGCCAGGACCATCTGCGGGAGAAAGAGCCATGGTCGCATCAATTTTTTTAAGTTCAAAGAGCGATTCAGGAAGGCGGGAATTTAAAATATTTTCCCTGGTGATTTCTAGTGCCCTGGGGTCTATATCCAAACCATATAGTTTGGTATTTTTAAATTTAACCAGATTATTTCTAGATTGCGTATAAAGCAAGTGAATGAGATTTTTAAACTCCGTTTGAATCCTTAAATCCCCTAAAAATTTACTATGGTAAAGAAAGGCCCAGGGTTTTATTTTTTTCTCCGTATAATTGATAATTTTAAGATAGCTGGGGGGGATGTCACCTTTGATTAAAGCAGCTTCAATCAGGAGAGTTCCGGAGCCGCACATGGAATCAACAAAAGTTTCATTTTCGGGTTGCCAGTCGGTGTGCATGACGATCCCGGCGGCGAGGTTTTCCCTGAGCGGGGCTTCAAATCTGGTTTTTCGATAACCACGGTTGCTAAGTGGTTCACCGGACAGGTCTAGGAAAATATAAGTGGAGAACTCATCTTGGTGGTTAACTGCCTCGATGCGCAGAAGTAGCGAGATATCAGCCTTTTTAGTATCAACATTCGGGCGTTCAAATTTTAAACTTCTAAACTGATCAGCTATTGAATCCTTTAAAATTTGCGAAAGGATTAAAGAATTTTTAAAGCGATCCGAGGAATCCCGATCTAAGAGGGTATTGATTTTAAACGTTTGTTCCACTTTGAAAATTTTGGTCCAATTAATTTTAATCCCTTGAAGATAAATATCTTTTTCTTTTTGTATAGTGAACTGGGCGATTTGTTCATGCACTCGGCTGGCAATTCTTGAAGTGAGTAAAACCCTCAGCGCTTTTGTATAGGAGGATTTAAATAAGACTCCACCGTTTTTTAAATATGTATCCGTGATACTTTGATTACAAATTTCTTTTTCTAGTAATTCTTCCAATCCTCTAGGGCACGAAGCAAAAAATGTCGGAAGTTCTTTTTTGGATGAATTTTTTTTGTGATCTATCATAATCACTTGGATAGCCTCATCAGCGTAGAGAGTCAAATCAAAGTTTGCTTGTACGATAAAGAGTTATCGTGCTATAGTTCGTTTTATTTTTTGGATATTATCACTTGGCAACCATGCGTTGCTTCAACACTGTCGGATGGAGGGGTTATGAATCAGGATTTTAAAGTTAAAGATATTACGCTTGCTGAGTGGGGGAGAAAAGAAATTCAAATGGCCGAATACGAAATGCCAGGTCTTATGTCAGTTCGAAAAAAATTCTCTGCAAGTAAACCTCTCAAGGGTGCCAGGGTCATGGGCTCTTTGCATATGACCATTCAGACGGCTGTTTTAATCGAAACCTTGGTTGATTTGGGAGCAGATGTGCGTTGGTGTTCATGTAACATCTATTCAACGCAGGATCACGCAGCTGCGGCCATAGCCAAGAGCGGGGTTTCTGTTTTTGCCTGGAAAGGCGAAACGCTTGATGAATATTGGTGGTGTACCAAAAAAGCGCTGACCTGGCCTGATGGCAAGGGACCGAATTTAATTGTGGATGACGGAGGGGATGCAACTTTGATGATTCATAAGGGACTCAAGGCTGAAAAAGATGCGTCGATTTTAAATGTCCAGGTTGAAACAGAAGACGAAGTATCTTTATTAAAATCGCTTAAGCAAACTCTAACAGAAGATAATAAGCACTGGCACAAAACCGTGGAAGAATGGTATGGCGTGAGTGAAGAAACAACTACTGGTGTCCACCGGCTTTATCAGATGGAAGCAGATGGTTCACTACTTGTTCCGGCTATCAATGTAAATGATTCGGTAACCAAATCCAAATTTGATAATTTATATGGGTGTAGGGAATCCTTGATTGATGGAATCAAGCGCGCCACGGATGTCATGGTGGCGGGAAAAGTGGCGGTTGTGTGCGGTTATGGAGACGTTGGAAAAGGATGTGCTCAATCCCTAAGAGGTCAAGGTGCTCGAGTTATTGTTACTGAAATTGACCCCATCTGTGCGCTTCAGGCTTCGATGGAAGGATACGAGGTTGCCACGATTGAGGATGCGCTCAAGGAAGCTGAAATCTTTGTCACTGCCACCGGAAATTATCATGTGATCACAGCTGAGCATATGTCTAAGATGAGAGATCAATCAGTGGTTTGTAATATTGGTCATTTTGATAATGAAATTGATGTGGCCGGATTACAAAAATGGTCTGGTGTTAAAAGAGATGAAGTAAAACCCCAAGTGGCCACTTATTCTTTCCCGGATGGACATAAAATAGTGCTGCTGGCTGAAGGACGTTTGGTCAATTTGGGATGTGCTACGGGCCACCCGTCATTTGTCATGTCTTGTTCTTTCTCCAATCAAACCCTGGCCCAAATTGATTTATGGAAAAATAAAAAAGATAGAACGCCCAAGCTTAGAAAATTATCTAAGCTGTTGGATGAGGAGGTCGCAAGACTTCATCTGGGTAAGCTGGGGGTTCGGATGACCAAATTGTCGGCCAAGCAGGCAGAATACATAGGTGTTTCAGTGGATGGCCCTTATAAGTCGGAGCATTATAGATATTAATACAATTAAGGGGGATTTTTAAATGGATCGTATCTTTGTTGGAAGTGATCATGCTGCTTTTGAGGCAAAAGAGAGTTTGAAAGAATATCTGTCTCCTCGGTATGAAGTCTTGGACGTGGGAACTCGTGAAGCCACCAGTAGTAATTACCCAGACTTTGCGATAGCGCTCGTTAAAGAAATTCTAAAGAATAATTCCAGGGGAATTTTGTTGTGTGGTTCAGGGGTCGGAGTTTCCATGGTGGCCAACCGGTTTAAGGGTATTAGAGCTGCGTTGGTGCGAACTCCTGAAGAAGCGAAATTATCGAGACAACATAACAACTCTAATGTTTTGTGTTTAGGGGGGCGAATAAGCTCCGAGGAAAAAATTAAAAAGATTGTGGACGTCTGGCTAGCGACGGCCTTTGAAGGTGGAAGACACCAAAAGCGTCTTGATATGTTTGAAAATTTGGGCGAGGAGGTTTAAGTGATGTTAAAAACTTATAAGTTTGAACGTCTCGCCTTACTTTTTCTTTTTATCCATGTAGCACTGGGTGTTTTTTTATCCCATTATAATCTTCGCTATTTTGAAGGAACCTACGTCATGGAAGATGGTTTCATAGAATGGCTCACGGTGGATGTGTTGTTGCTTGGGTGTATTCTTTGTCTTTATCGGATCATGAAAGTGCGATTTAAAAGAGGTTTTTTCTTTCTTCTTTCGCTTATACTGATGGCTGGGTTATTTTTCTTTGGTGCGATGGAGGAAATTTCCTGGGCACAGCGTATATTGGGAATTAGAGCTCCAGATTTTTTTATTCAATATAATTCTCAGCATGAGCTCAATTTGCATAATTTAATTATTAACGGGATTAAAATTAATAAGCTTATTTTTGGAACGGTACTTGGGGTTTGTGTTGTAATTTATTTTCTGATCCTTCCACTTTTATATCGAAGAGTTCATTTTATCACCAGGATAGTTGAAAAGTTCGCAATTCCAATTCCTAGAATTTTGCATATCTTTGCTTATGTCGCACTTGCTTTGTTAGTCGAACTTACCCAAGGTGGTAAAAAGGGAGAACTGCTCGAATTTGGCGGAGTTTGGATTTTTTATTTGATGGTTCTTTTTCCCAAAAACAAAGATATCTATCTAGGCTAAGCTAAAGCGTATCCATAAATTTTCTAAATCGAAGCCTGATGATGGCAAAAATTGCTTCAAAGATAATATTGCCACTCATTTTTGAAATACCTTCTTTTCTTTCCGTGAATATAATTGGAACTTCTTTGATTTTCAATCCTTTGCAGTAAACCTTGTAATTGAGTTCGATTTGGAATGAGTATCCAGCGGAAATAATATTATTTAAATCCAAGGCCTCCAAGGTTTCTCTTTTAAAACATTTAAAGCCACCATTGGTATCGAGTATGGGCATTCCGGTGATAAGCCGGGTGTAAATTGAACCGCCGTAGGAAATCAGCAGGCGGCTAAAAGGCCAGTTAATAATTCTAATTCCGTCAATATATCTTGATCCGATGGCCAGATCATATTTGTCATTTGCAACAGTTGAGATCAAATTTTTAATATCTTTCGGGTCATGGGAAAAATCACAGTCCATTTCAAGAATGTAATGGAAGTCACGTTCCTTTTTATTAATGGCCCATTTAAAGCCAGCTACATAAGCAGTTCCCAGACCGAGTTTTCCTTTGCGTTCTAAAAGATGCAGATTGGGTTTGCTTGCTTGCAGTTTTTTAACTATATCGGCGGTACCATCTGGTGAGCCGTCATCGATGATTAGCATGGAAATGCCTTCATACATTGAAAAAATAGTATTGATCATTTTCTCAATATTTTCTATTTCATTGAAGGTTGGCATGATAATCAAGCTTTTGTCGTAGGGATGCAACGTATTCTCCTGGCTTAAAGGTATCGGGATTTTTTACAAGTTTCGCAACGATTAAGTTTCGACTTCCGGTAATTGTCTGCCGCTTTGTAAAAAAAATCTATGGCCTTTTTACCCATGTTTGATTCATAAAGCCAGCAAAATTTTGCTACAGCTGGAAATTGTCCAATCAGATATTCGATGGCAGCAGGTCCCTTGAGTATTTTATCAGGTTCCAATAAAACATGGAGAGTTTCATGACATTCCTGGGGGATTAAATGTGGATAAATGCTATAAATATTTTGATCATGAATTGAAACTTTGTTTATTTTATCTGTTCCAGGGATATGATCCAAGGCCTGCTTAAATCTCTTACAAAGAGGACACTCATCATCGTAGAGCATCAGGGGGGGATTATATTGATTTTCAGTATTCATAAAATAATTATCGATCTAAAAGATTATCTTTTGCCAGTTGATATCTTCTTGAAATAATGCGCCAGATATCATCAGACTTGTTGTGATTAATCTGAGCTTCCTTTTCAGCTTTTTGGGAAAAATAGAGGTAGTTATCCCGGGGTTTTGCTTCTTTTGATTTATCGCCAAATTTTTTTAAAAAATCATAGGGGTCGTTACCAGGATTATTTTTCTTGGCCAAATTATTTTTATCCTCGGAGACATATTCCAGATCTTTTTCAGGGGTGGATGATTTTTTACGATCCGATTGATTGAATTTGGAAATATAATTGGCAGTATCGCCGGGGGAGGCTGCTTGAGCAAATAAATCAGATAGATTTTTAGGAATACCTGCTTTTTCCAGGGCCAGTGATTCTTTTTCCTCTTTTTCGCTTAAAGGATTGTTTAAATTAACCGGGTATTTTCTGGCAATTTGATTCATCAGATCTTGGGCCCTGGTCGCAGCTTGTTTAAGTCCAGCATTGCCATCAATGCTGGCAGCTTTTAAATTACCCTTTGATATGGCAACTAGTGGATTGAATATTTCACCATTATAGGCACTCGCCAGTTTTAAATCATCCGTTATTTTTTTTAGTTTGCTATCAAAACATGTATCAGTTAACTCACATTTACATGAAACATCGCTTTCTAGCTTGTCATCTATGCAAGTTGCGACGTAATCCTGCTCACCATGTACTTGTTTCATAAGCGGTGAAACACAATATCTTAAATCGTTTTTGGTTTCAGCCTGGGCACAATAGCAGGATGTTTCACTAATTGGATTACATGCCCCTTTTTGAGGTAGAGAGTCTGCAATTTGTTTTACCTCGTTATAGGCATCATCGTAGACGCTCATTTCGTTGTTAAAAAAAGCGGTCAAGAGGCCAGCACCCACCAGTTTGATACCTACACTTTTAAAAGTAACTCCCTTGGTAAGCATAAAGGCATAACAAGCAGTGGTGGATCCCCACCCAATGGTTTGGATTTTAGCAGTCTTGGCCCGCGATTTGTGGGCCAAGGCGGCTTTGTAAAGTGCATCTTGTTGGATGGTGGATTCCGTCGAAGGCATGTCGTTTATGTGTTTTTGTTCCAACACTTGCATGGCGGTTCCAAGAGTTTCGGTGCCTACGGCAATAAAACGACAATAATCATTGTATTCTTTTTTGACGTCGGTGTTCTCATCTTTGACGTTAGTTTTTAACTTGGAATCCATGGCTCCAACTACCAGGGCATATGCCTTTGAAAGAGCAGTAATCATCGAAGGATCTATGCCTAGAAATTTATGATCTAACTCCCTACCTCGGCATAATTTGGAGTTATCCTTGCAAGCTTCGTCATATGTTCTTTGTTGATAGCCAGGGTGAACAAAATTTCTTTTCAACATATATTCTTGGTCGGTTAAACCTTTGGTGGCGTCATAAACCGGATTGTTTGGTTCAGTAACCACTACTCCAGGCGCCACGTTCCCGTCAGGGACAATCACTAGATCAGGTGCTGTGCCATCGGCTTGCACACTTGATATGTTAAAAACCAAAGACATAATAATCAGTGTTATTAGGTATTTCATTGTCACCCCAGTATCCTTACAAATAAATTATAACATGGGGATACTTGATAGAAATATATTAAGGGAATAATAATTTATATTTATAAAAATCAACATGTTAAGTTAACGATGACCATATATTAGGTCAATTTTTGTGCAAAAAATTATTGTCGTTTGATAGATCAAACAAAAGTTGTTATTATTTTATAAAGATTATTTGTTTTTAGGGGTTTTAGCATGTCGCAAGAATTGTCTCATTCCATGGTTCACTATCTTTTGACCATTCATAAATTAAAGGAAACCAAGGGGTATGCCCGAGTGACAGACATTGCCAAAGAACTTGGTTTGACCAAAGGGAGTGTTTCGACTTCCCTTAATAATCTTAAGAGTAAATCCTTGATCGAAGAAGAGGAGGGATCAAAATTTGTCATCTTAAGTCCCAAAGGTCATGAGGAAGTCCATCAAATTTTGACTTCCAGATCCTTACTTTTTTATTTTTTAAAAGATTTTGTCGGAGTAAGTAAAGATGTGGCGCTGCGGGATGCATGTTTGATGGAACATTTACTAAGCAAGGAAGCTCGGGAAAAATTTTTTAATTACATTAAAAAACACACTTGTTGTCAAAAAGGATCAGAAAACTGTGATATTTCTAAAAACGAATTAGTGCAAACTTCCCTGGATCTATGTGATTTCAAAAATATTACCGAATTTATTGATCAGCAGAAATTTGACGGTTATCAAGTGAAAAAAAATAATTAATATGAGAAGTATCAACGGAATTTTTTTGGTCTTGCTCATGCTGTGGTTTCCAAAAGGGTCTGCGGCCTTGTATGGGTTTTGCTTTGATAATCATATCAAACTGACAGAGGTACATCAGTATTTGAGTCAGATTCTTTTGTCTCATGACCAGGTGTTTTATCGGGAGAGTAAGCACTGTTTAGAAATTGAACTCTCCGATCATCGCAGGGAATTGGTTGAAAAATATTTATACGCCAAATATAAAAATTTGCATGTTTATGGAGATTCCACCCCCAACCTGATGCTGATAAAAGAAAACAAAACTTGTAAAATTCAGCTGATAAAAAAAGCAATGGGGGGGCCCTCTGCACAGGAATATAAGCTGGGTAGAAAAACTAAACTGGAAAGTAGCACTTCCAAAGAAGAAAGCACGTCGGTTATGGAAATGCTTTTGACCCAAGGACTTCGTGGGAAACTGCAAATGGATAATGAAGAAATGGAGATTAATTGTAAAGAGCTGGGAAATGGAAAATATCAGATTGAAATTTTTGTCAAAAGTGGGAATGAAAATCAAACCAGTCAATTAAGTAGCAGTGTTATTGTTGATAGTGATTCCCCTTTTGAGATTGGTTCGGTGGTTAGAGATTTGAAAAAAGGGGATCAAAAGATTTCTTTGGATGAGGGTTATCAAAAAAGTAATGTCGTAGAAAAAAAGAATATCAATTTTTATCTTTTAGTTAAGTAAATTACTTCCTGATATATAAATCGCAGAAGCTAGAGTAAACCTAATTCAATCAGTTTTTGAGAATTCAAATTGAAGAAATAACATTCCAAGGGTCCCCTCGGAGGAAATGTTATTTTTCCAATATTCTAGTTCACATTGCAAATTATTCAAGTTGAGATCTAGGGAATAATATTGTTTTAAAATCCTCACGCTGTTCATGAGAACCTTGTATAAAATATTTTTGTTACGAAGGTTGGAAACTGGTTTGTTTATATCCTGTATGATTTTAATCTTTGCTGTTTTGTCACTTTGAATAAATGTTTTTAGCTTTTGCAAGGTATTTGACTCTTGTCCCTGGTGTAATCGAAACTGGTGGAGTACTGATTCAAATAACGGTATTCTTGGATGAAAAAGCTCGTAACGGTCACAGGCATCGATCACGATAATTTGGCAAGATGGATTGCAAATATTTTTTAAGATATTAAAAAGATTTTGGTAATTATCAAGATGTTGAATAACTAAACGAAAAATTATGCAGTCAAATTTTTTATCGGTAGACTTTGGAAAAGTGTTAATATCACTCTTGATAAAGATGAGTTTTTTGTTTTTTCTCTGAGCTTCAATAATAAATTCCTCATTAAGATCAATGCCAACAAAGTGATGCTGGGGAAATCTTTGAGATAGTTTCTCAAGGAGGTCACCCTGGGCACACCCTACGTCCAGTATGTTTTGGGGGTTACTATTATTAATAACGTTGGCAATAAGCTGGATATGTGTGTCTAATGTCAACAAATTCTGCAGTTGAAGTTGTTTTTCCCAAAGTTGGTTGATTGTGGTCATACACAGTTCCTTTTTAATGAAGCTTTCTTGTTTTTCTAAGCTTTAGGAAATGTAAGCCAATACCTCCAAATTTTTGAGGATGTTGGTACCATGAATGTAATTCGGTTTGTACTTGGGCCAAGTCCACATCGACACCAAAAGTTTGTTGAATGATGATGCAATTGATTAGCAACATTTCGTAGAGTGTTTCGTGGGAAAAATTCCGGCCGCTGCTTCCCGCGACGATGTTTTCACACTCAATGTCAAACCCACAATTTGAGGCAAGCAAGGGTATGTCATAAATTAGCTTTCGATTGGCCCCAATCTGTTTGTATTTCTCTCCCAAACGTTGATAGATACTGGTAATACTTGGTAATTGGGGGAAAAATCTTTTAAAATCATCATGGCCGTCTATCAAGTAGACAACGCCATTTTCATTTAATTGCTCAGACATCTTTTCCAAAAAAGCTTGGGGTTTTTTAAGATGTTGAACTAAAAGTTTAGCAAAGCATACATCGAATTTTTCATTTAAATTGAGATGGTACAAATCTTGACAGCAAAATTTGACGTTTTTTTCTGCATTATTTTGAGCATACTCAATTGCTTTTTGATCTATATCAACTCCCAAATATTTTTTTTCGTTGAACTTTTGTGCTAGTTGATTAAGATAAAAACCATGGCCACAACCTAAATCTAATACACTCGTGGCATTGGTCCAGTCGGGATCCGTATAAAGAAATTGCCTATCAATAAATTCAGTGATGATATTTTGCACTTCAAGATGGCGAAACCAATGATCGGTGGAATTTTGGGCCTTTACTAAATCAAATTGAACACTTTTATCAATAAATTGTATTTTGATTGGGATGGTACGCATTGTTAGTTCCTTTGTTATTAAATGGTTATGGTGTTCAAAAAGTACTAATTGTGATGAGTACATGATCAAAAAACCATAATTTTTTAACATTTTTTCTTCAATTACCGATCAGATGTGCATGACAAATGCCAATAATATTCAAAAAGTAGCTATTTCAAACATTAATAAAATTAATAAGATAAATGTTAATACAATTAAAATTTATTTAAATTTTGTAATTTATGTGTTCAAGTTTTAATCAATTGAACAATCTGGAGGCAGGTTGGAAGCGGATATTAGTTTGTTTAGTGAAAATAGTCCATTGATAAACGAGGTTCAGAAAATCCTTTCTATTTCTCCAGGTATGATCCTCAAGGATATTCTTTTAGTACTTAAATTGGCGACTCCAGAAGCACTTTGGAAGGCATTGCTCGATCTGCAATTTGACATGGCCCGTCTTAAGGAGATGTCATTTCTTAACAGATACTGTGATTATAATAAAAAGATTCAAGTCCTGGAAATAGGTTTTGGTATTGATCATGTTATTGGTGGTATTCGGCCTTATTTTCCACAAGCGGAAATAAAAGAAGTTGTTCTAAATTTTAGTTATCTGTTTGCTGGAAAAAACAATTATAAAAATGTAACCGCTGAAATTGAAAAACAGATAGGATCTTGCAGTCAGCAATATGACAATATTCATCTTCGCTTAGTCGCCCAGCATGTAAATCAATTTGGAGCGATGATTAAATCAATTGGTAACTATCTTAAGGATGATGGCAATATTGTTATTATGGAAGCTTATGATTCCTATTTGAAGTGGTCGCCCAATATTCCTTCTTTAACCGAAATGTTTGCGGTTTTAGGGCAGTTACAAAAGGCAAAAGGAGGCTTGCGGACTTCGGCGGAAAAAATACATAGGAAGGCTTCAATCTATGGATTTACACCATTATGTTCTGAAAAAATGGAAGTAGCTTCTCAAACTCAAACCGATTTACGTAATTACTATCAATTTTTTTTGCTAGTTTCAGAAATAATTAACAGGATGATTGGGAGTAAGATTAATCAATTGAAGTTGATTAAAGAAATGCTTGAATGGCTGGGCGATCCCACCGCTTTCGGACAATTTGGTCTTCAGTTTGTTAAATTAAAAAAATGTGATTGAAAAAGGTCTCTTGATTGAAACTAACAAGATTTATTATGTCATTATGAAAGTTTAATTTCTATATTTTAGTTAAGTAAATTACTTCCTGATATATAAATCGCAGAAGCTAGATCCCACTCCTCTTGTGGGATTATGGGTGAATAGATAAGAAAAAAATTCACTCCAGGTGAGGGTATCGTAAGGGGGAACCCACCAAGAACGAAAGGCCAGATTGATTTTTTGGTGAGTACGATAAATATTGGGGTCATTGATGGGGTTATGGGGATCAGCCAAAACGTAATCATAAGAGGATAGATTGCTACCATCTGAAATGAAATAATAGTTGGGAAGCCTGAAAAAATACCAGGAGGTCGGCCATGACATATTATATGCAAGTATGGAAACCGGATTTTCTTGCGTAGGATGAAGCATTTTATCCTTTATTTTAAAAAGGATGTTCTCAAAAGCTTTTTCGGTGTGCACTTGACTTACAAGCTCTGTACTTGATCCGCTTCTGGCAAAATTAGTAGATATGCTGGTTTTAAGAGTAAAGAGAAGAATAATCATCATTAGCACCAGGCCATTGATGGGAATTTTTTTCCAGCTTTTTAAATTCAAGATATTGTCCAAAATCAGATTTTCTTCAAGATAAATGGCCAGAAAAATAATTCCCGTGAGTAGTGGATAACTGGCCAGCCATGGAACTTTTTCACCTACAAAACTATAGGCAAATAAAGTTCCAAAGAACAGGTATCCCCAAAAAGCTTTTTTGGTATCATTTCGTTTAAGATAAAAAATAGTCACATTAAAAGCGTGCACGATAATGATAATAAAGGGGTAAAAATCAATGGGTATTTTAATTTTTAATACTTTGTATAGAAAATTAATCTGGTTAAGATTTTGACCTATACTAATATGCAAAATGGCGGCAATGGTCAAAGCGGACAGTAGGGCATAAAGATATGGCCCTTTTGCTTTATAATAAAAATGTACCATGTGGATGAGGGAGAAAATGATAAAATAGAGTTCATACCAGCTTAAAACTAAAATATGATAGATAAAAGGTCCTACAATTCTTTCCATTTGATGTTGGTTAAGCCAATAACCAAGGCTTTCACGATAGAGCCCATCTAGAATTCCTTGAGCATATTTGAAACCGGCTGAATAAAGAAGGGTGTATATAAAAACTGCCAGGATTAAGGCGAATAAAAAACTGATTTTAGATTCGGAAATTTTTTCAAAGATGACTTGAATTGATGTTCGGGTTTTTTTAAGAAATATTTTTTTAAACAAGGATTCAAAGATTACATATCCTAGCAGAAGTGAGGTGGTCACGAATGCATTTTCTTTAATTGTAAATTGTAAAACCATGCCAATGATAATTGGAAAAAAAGCATATTTTTCTTTTACACAAAAGATCCCCCATAAAACCAAGAGCATGGAAGTAATGGCCAGATAATCGTGTCTTAGAAATCTGGACCAAAATACCAGCGATGGTGAGAGAGCAATGCAAGTGACTAAAAAAAGCAATGTATTTTTATGAAAATATTTTCTAAAAATAAAGGGAGCAAACATAAAACCAGTACCGAGGAAAGCGGTTAAAAAGCGTACCGCCCATTTTCCAGTTCCAAAGAGGTCGTAAATAAATGGTAGAATGTTGTAAAGGAGAGGGCCATGGAGTAAGGCATTGTATTTATAAAAACCATTTTGCGGATCATCATAAATGTACAGGCCATAAATGGCGTGCAGGGATTCATCGTGATGGAGAGGACGATCAGTAAGGTTCATCCAGCGTAGAAGGAGACCAATGGCAATAATGATGGCCAGGAATATCCATTCATTCGTTCGATAGGTATTCCAAAATCCTGTTTCAGCGGAATTTTGCTTTATCATTTATCATTCCTTATTAAATTGATAGTTTCATTATACTCAAAAATAAGGTATTAAATGCAGAAATATTTTGAGTTGGGAGATGATAAAATGAATCCTTTTTTAAGTCACTTTGAAACAGTGCACGGTGTTGTTCCTTTTGATAAAATTAAAAATGAACATTTTATGGAGGGCCTGGAAGGACAGATAGCTAAGCGAAAATCGGTGATTGAACAAATTAAAAACAATCCCTCTCCAGCTAATTTTGAAAACGTAATTGGTGAGATGGATAAGTCTGAAAAACTGCTTGAGCCAGTGATCTCCACTTTTTCTAATCTTTTTCATGCCGAAGCCAGCGAAGAAATGCAAAAAATTGCTAAGGATTTTTTCCCTCGAGTGACTTCTCACGAAAATGATATCACTTTGGATGAGGGACTTTTTCACAAGGTGAAGACTGTTTATCAAATAAAAGATGATTTGAATTTAAATAAGGAACAGCTTAGGCTTCTTGAAATAGTTTATAAAAGCTTTGTAAGAAATGGAGCCAATTTAAATGCTGCAGATAAAGATAAATTTAGATCTATTTCGTCGGAATTATCCAAGCTAGGAGTTGAATTTAGCGAACATGTTTTAAATGAAACAAATAATTTTGAACTTCATATCACCAACGAAAAAGATTTAAAAGGTCTTCCTGATTCTTCTAAGGAAGCCGCTCGAATGGTGGCGAAAGATCGAAATAAGGAGGGATGGATCTTTACCTTACAAATGCCCAGCTTGATTCCTTTTTTACAATATGCGGAAAATAGAGAGCTTCGAAAGAAGCTTTATACTGCTCATGCCAGCCGAGGTATTCACGGAAACAAGGATGATAACTGTGAAGTGGTGAAAAGAATCGTGGAACTTCGTCACCAAAAGGCGAATTTGTTGGGGTATAAAACTCACGCCGATTTTGTACTCGAAGAACGAATGGCCCAAAATTTCAATCGAGTGAATGATTTTTTAAATGAACTTTTAGAGTGTGCCATGCCGGTTGCTAAAAAAGAGATGAAAGAGCTCACTGAATATGCCAAAACAAGCGGTGGGCCTAATATCCTCGAAGCTTGGGATAGTGGATTTTACGCCGAAAAACTTAAGCTGGAAAAGTTTAATATTGATGATGAAATACTGAGACCTTTCTTTAAATTGGAGGATGTGGTTAAGGGAGTGTTTGAAGTCGCTGGTAAACTTTATTCTATAAAGTTTAATAAAGTTGATAATATTCCAGTGTACCATGAGGATGTGACCACCTATGAAGTGACTGATGAGGATGGAAGTTTGATTGGAATTTTTTATGCAGATTTTTTCCCAAGAAAAGGAAAAAAATCCGGTGCATGGATGACCAGTTTTAAATCCCAGTCTGTAGTCGATGGAAAAGATGAACGTCCACATATTTCGATTGTGTGTAATTTTACGAAACCGACAGAGAGTAAACCTTCTCTGATAACTTTTAACGAGGTGAAGACATTATTTCATGAGTTTGGTCATGCGCTTCACGGACTCTTGTCCAAGTGCACTTATCATCTTATTTCAGGAACTAACGTCTATTGGGATTTTGTCGAGCTTCCCAGCCAGATCATGGAAAATTGGGCCTATGAAAAGGAGTGTCTGGATTTATTTGCAAGACATTATGAAACTGGTGAGAAAATTCCGCTTGAACATATTCGTAAAATTAAAGACAGTTCAAATTTTCATGAGGGACGAAATACCTTGCGCCAACTTTCCTTTGGAATGCTCGATATGGGATGGCATGCGAATGCCCCAGGCTCCCAGGTGGAGGTTGAAAAATTTGAAAAGAACATTATGAATAAGACGAGACTATTTCCAGAAGTTCCGGGTACCTGTATGTCGACAGCATTTAATCATATTTTTAGTGGTGGATATTCGGCGGGTTACTATAGCTATAAATGGGCAGAAGTGTTGGATGCTGATGCTTTTGAATATTTTTTAGAAAATGGCATATTCAATAAAAATATCTCCATGAAGTTTCGCAAAGAAATTTTATCCAAAGGTGGCAGTGAACATCCCGCTATCCTATACAAAAATTTTAGAGGCAGAGACCCCGAGATCAAGGCCCTTTTAAAAAGGGCGGGGCTGGCCTAGTTTTTGATAGTAACCTCAATTACATCATCGGTAACCTTGAGTGGATATTTATCTTCCATCTTTTTGATTTCTGCTAATAGTTTAGCCTTGATACTTAGGACGGAAACCCTGGCCGATATGATTTTTATCCTGATGGTTTTATCGCTAATATATATTTCACCTTTAATCTTGGGTTTAACGTTAAATACTATCAGCTCAAGATCAAATTTGTTTTTCACAATAATCAGCTCTATATCAGAGATAATGGTAGTTTCGCTTGTAGAAAATTCTTGCATGGATTGAAAGATGGCCCTGGAAAAAATAAATGCGATTGGTTCATGATTGGTCTTAAAGTCGTTTAGTCTTTCCTTGGTTTCGGTGACGATAACTTCGTCTGCCGTGATCTTGCCGTTATTGGTACATCTTTGAATGATACCGATGACATCCAAATCAGCGACAGGAGCTTCTTGTTGGCAATCCAAGCTAAAGGATTTGGCGGATTGGTTGGCAGTAAGTGCCTCATTAAAATTAATGATCGTTTGGGTTTCATTCATCTCGAGATTAAAGTCTGTGAGAGAGAAATTATCTTGTTTTAAAATGAGATTTTGGACTGAGATTTGTCCGCCCAGATAAAATGAATTGGCAGAGTTTATGTGCATTAACAAAAACAAAAAAACGGATATTAGTTTAACGTTTTGCATTATTATCCTTGGTTGCGTAGGTGCGTTAAATGGCTCGGCAGAATTTTTAGATTTCTGAACAAAAAAAACTGACATCAAAATACGGGAGCAAAAAATGTCCACACGAAGCGTTAATTGGAGCCGCTTTGATATCACGCAAAGCACCAATCCAGTGCTTTTAGTACCTTTTATTGGCCTAAAAATTGCTCGGTTAAAAATATCACATTTTTTTTGTAACAGGACGTTTTTAAAAAAGTGATTTGGGTTAATATTTCAAACCGGTATAGGAGGAAATTTATGAGGAAACTGAGACTTTTAGCAATTTTTACCCTGATGACATTGACGGTATCATTGTTTGCACAAGAGCGAATTATTATTGAAATGAATGATCAAGTATTCCAAGGTTCAGCTGTGTTAAATCTTAAACAACTGGCCAGGAGATATAATCCAGGATTTGACCCTTCTCGTTTTGATTTAAAAGGAGTGAATTTGGTGGCCAAATCACGACAAGGAATGGGCGAAGCTTACTTGCAAGTTGGAAATGAAAGGTCTTATGTGGAAAGGATTGCCGGAAATCCAATGGATTTTGCTATCGATCGCCCCATGACTTATGAACATATCAGTCTTAATATTAATGATGGTTCACGAGGAGAGTGGGAAGTATATTTAAGAGGAGTGGTTAAGATTAAAAGGATGGTGCTTCTGCTGGAAAGAGGTTTTGGTCCAGATCCTGTCGAGAGGATCCGTCTTGACTTCTTTGGTACAGAATTTAGTGGAGATAATATCATAAGATTGAAACAGGAAATTCTAAGAGTACATCCTTATATTAATTTACGAGAACATAAAATAAAAAGAGTCATCCTGATGGCCAAAAGCCAGTTTGGAAGAGGAACCGCAGCATTGTTCATTGACGGTCACAGATCATATCCCGAGATAATCAATGGTAACCCAGTCAATTATAATAACAATGCGCCTCATACCTTTGATCGAGTCACCTTGGAAAACACTCTGATGGATTCCAATTCTCCCGACGGTGTCTGGCAAGTGCTTTTGAATGGAAATATCAAAATTGACAGTGTGATTGTGGTTCTTGAAAGAAGATTTGGCAATCATTGGTAGAATATTCAATCTGATCTAAGCAAGGGAATCCCTCATAAAGGATTCCCTTTTTCATTTATAACCGATTCTTTTTTTACATTCTTGAAAGAAATCCTCTGGAGAATCTGTATTATACTGGATAATATTTTTTAAATGCATAAAAGCGTCAGAATCCATTTCGGTAAAAGTTAGTGCAAACCCATCTTTTCCCATTCGGGCAACTTTTCCTTTTAATTCAATAGAAATAGGTTTTTGGATGCCATTATCAAGGATCAGGTTGATAGTGCACAGAGTATTGATCAAAGGTTTTTCTTCAGAAATGACATATAGTCCGTTTAAACTGACATCGCTGGTGATGCAATCTTTTAACTCAAATTCCTTACTTTTAATATTAATTTTAGTTTTAAACTTGCTTCGGACACGTCCTCTTTTAAAAGGCGTCATAATATTACTCCAATTTTCATGTACTGCAGATATGTTATATTATAATATGTTTTCCATAGGCTCGTAGTAGGTATTTTTTTTATGGATCATTTGGCCCGACCATTTAAGAACAAAGGTGTACAAATTTGGTTAATTCGCTAGTCCCATCTCTTGTTGATTATGCAAAAATTTCAGAGTTTTTGGAATTGGAACGAAAAACGTTTATAAAAATTAATAATCTTTCAGAGGAAGATGAATTTATAAGAAATGTTGAAACCTCTAAAAAGATTTTAAGTTTTTTAGAAACAATTCAGTCAAAATTAAAGAAAATATTTGATACGCATCCATATTTAGTTGATCTTTTTGATAAGGAATTTGGTTCTTTTCAAAATTTTGTCCAAAAAGAAATTGTTTTAGAAATTTGTTTTATGGACGACTGTCTTTTTCCCGAACACGATAGTTATTATTTTTCCCACGATGGAGTGCTTCAAGAGGATGTGCTTGGAGATTATATTAATGTTTTTGAGCATTGGGGAAATGAAAAAATAATAAAACACCATGACTGTCAAAACATATTGATGAGTCAAAATCTTGGTCAATTAACTCCACATAAATTGGAGTGTCAATGTTCTAAATGCTTGCTGGATTTTAGGAATAATATCAGAAATCAAGTTTATGATAAATGTATTGAAGTCATAGACAACTCAATAATTAAAATTCAAGAAATCAATTTTGATTCTATTGAAAAAGTGTCGAATATATACCAGGCTCAGCAAAAAGAACTGGATAAATTATTTTTTTCCATAAGGTATAAACTTAAAAGAAGTGTCGTTAATAAACTTGAAACCCAGGTGAAACAACATGTAAGGGAGCATTTTCAATATCCAAGTGAATTTACCCTCAAATATATCCCTACTTTGGAAAAGTTTTTTTTCGATATACTCACCAAACAAGGTTTGAAACTAGATGTGGTGGAATTCGACCGTTTTTATAAAAGACTCGCCACTAATTTATGGAAGGACGAGCAATATCTCGAGAGGGAATTAAATAAGCTGGTTAAAACGGTTTTAATGCTCAAAAGAAAAGACATTTCGGCTTCCATATTAAAAGAATATCTAGGTGAGTTTTGGGTTTTTTCCAAAGCCAGACAATTCAATAGAAAAATTATTTATCATATGGGGCCTACGAACTCCGGGAAAACCTATAATGCAATCAATGAATTGTGTAAGGCCAGTAACGGTTGTTACCTGGCACCTCTGCGTCTTTTAGCGGCTGAATTATTTGATACTATGAATGCCAAAGGGGTTGGTACCACTCTTTTGACTGGTGAAGAATGTATCACAGTAAAAAACTCGACACATTATTCTTCGACGATTGAAATGGCCCGTTTTGAAGAGAGGTTTGAGTGTGCGGTTATTGATGAAATCCAGATGATTTCTGATTCCCAAAGAGGCTGGGCCTGGACTCGGGCCTTGGTTAACATCAATGCCAAGGAAGTTCATGTTTGCGGTGATCATTCTGCCTATGAAAGAGTGAAGGAAATTGCCAAATTATGTGGAGATGAACTTTCCGTCAAAAAATATGAGAGGATGACAGAGTTATTGGTAGAAGAGCGGTCAATTCGAGTTGGAGAGATGGAAAAAGGGGATGCCCTTATTGTTTTTTCCAGAAGAAATGCGCTTAAGTTTAAATCTGACCTGGAAAAAATGGGGTTTAAAGTCTCTGTTGTGTATGGGAGGCTAGGGCCGGAGGTTAGAAGAGAGCAGGCAAGAAAATTTGACCACGGCGAAACTGACATAATAGTCGCCACCGATGCTATCGCAATGGGTATGAACTTGCCGATCAGGCGAATTGTTTTTTCGACGCTGGCTAAATATATTGATTCAAAAGAATACAAAATTACCAAAAGCGAAATAAAACAAATATCCGGCCGGGCCGGAAGATATGGACGCTTCCCTATTGGCTATGTGACCTGCTTAACCCGCGAAGAAAACGGGATTAATGAAATAAAAGAGGCAATGGTTTACGATTTGCCTCAAAAAGATAAATGCATGGTCGGTCCCGATCTTGATATTTTTGAGCAGGTAAATACCGCTCTTTCCAAGAATTCACTTCCCCTTTTAACCATTACTGAATTTCTTCATTTGTTTAATAATATGACTTTTAATAAACCATTTTATTGTGTGGAACTTAAGGAAATGATCGAGCTGGCAGAAATGGTGGAAGATGTTGACAAGGAAAAACGGTTAACTACTGCGGAAAAATTTGGTTTTACCACCGCACCGGTGGATTTGAATATTATTGAACATGTCCAATATTTTTCATGGATATTAACCAATTTTACCTACGGTAATTCGATCGTATTCGGTCTCATTGACTCTAATAGTGATGACATTGATTATTTGGAAAGGGCCATTATGTGTGTGGAGCTTTATCAATGGTTATCAAGACATTTTAAGGATCATCACTTTGTTTATGACATGAATGAGTTGATTCACAATAAGTCTATGGCCATAGAAAAGTTAAACCTTCTTTTGTCTGATAAAATTATACCGCTTTGTTCAAGTTGTGGGAAACAGTTGGAAGAGGATTCACGATTTTCTATCTGCGAAAATTGTTTTAAACGTCGTAGATTTACCCGGAGACCTACTTCCAGACCTCGCGAAAAGGCTCGTGAGGGAGTGGGAAATTCTTCATATAAAACCGGAGAAAAATCAGTCGGAAAACCATTTTCCCGGGGAGGAAAACAAACAAGTGAGGCTTATAAAGCCGGTAGATCCTCTCCTAAAAAGTTCAAGAAGAAATTCAAGAACTTTAAAAAAAACAATCAATAGTTAATATCTAAAAAAAAATTGGAATCAACATACTTTTGATAGAGAAAAAGGGTATCTTCCAAGGCTTGTTTGAAATTATTACCAAAAATAATAACTCCTTCTGTATGGCCTTGCATGGCGAAGTAATTTTTTTGAGAATAATAAATTAACTCTTGTACTGCCGTTGCCATTTCTTTGGTTCCGTAAGGAATTAAGGCTGAAGTGGAGGGAAGATGGTCCTTAAGCATGCCCTCCCATATTTTTTGACTATGGATATGTATTACGACATTGATATTGTTATTTGCTTCGTAGATGGCGGCGTGGGTGAGTGATTCACTAGAGGCTTTTAGGGGACCATGGGTTTGAATTTTAAAATGCTCAATATCATAGTTTATAACTCTGGTATAATGTTTTCCGCTCAGTTCACGGAGGTTTCCAGTCTGACTGCCGCTTATGAGAAATTGAGGTTTGGCAGCGTTAAAAAGATGCAAATAATTTTTTTTACATGAAATATTACCGTAACCAACGCTGTTTTGTTCATAGCATCCGATCAATTTGATCTGGAAAAGAACACTTCTAAGTTTTTCAATTTCCTTATATTCGGATAATTCCAGCGGATTAGTCAAAGTAAAATCGGAATGATCATATTTAATTACGCCATCATCAATGTTTTTCATGTAAACAACTCCTTGAAATGTTCGATAAGGATCTAAAGCGTATCATTATACTATTTTATAAACAAAAAAAAGGGAAGTTGTGTAAAGATGATGAATTCTCGGATGTTAAATATACTGCAGCCGGTTTTTTCTAAAGGGCAAGTCTATGGCGGATAAGGAAAACAACCAGGGTCAACCGCTCGAAGATGCTACTGTCGTGGAAAGTGTTTCTCCAGCGAGTGAATCGGACGTACAAGACAGCGATTCTGCGACAGATGAACCGTTGGATGACATGGATGATGACGATAACTTAGATGAAGAGGAGATTATTTCTTTAAAGGATAAAGTAATTAATTTTTTGAAGGAGAAGGCGCCATTTGTTTACGCATTATATTTAAAAATAACGAAACAGGGAATTCCTGAAGATAATGAAGATATCGATGAAGAAGAGGAAGTTGACGATGAAGATGAAGAGGTTGCAGGCGATGAAATAGATAAAGAGGGGATCACTGAACAGGGCCTGGCGGAAAAACTTGATGCCACTATCAAGGACTTTAAAGATAAATTGTTGCAGAGTATGCCTTTTTTGGAAAAATTAATTTCCAAAATTAATCAGGGCTCAAACAAGAAGATTAAAAGACCCAGAAAAAAAATATTGTCCCAAAAAATGACCTATCTCATATTTTTTGCATTAATTGCATGGCTTTTATTTGATGAGGGATTTAACCCAAAAACTGAAAAAACTATAAAACCAAAGACGCCTATTACCCAGCAAGTGATTGACAAGCAAAATCAACAAACTAATATTGAAATAAAAACTACAGTCACAGAAGAAACTACAGAAGTTGATCCGCAACAACCTCCCCATGAGGTCACTACTTCGGAAAATAGTGATGTTCCGGTTACTATCGATGTGGAACCATTGCCGGTGGAAATCACTACCGCTACAACTGAAACTGTTTCAGAAGAGAGTGAGACTCCTATAATTACGGATACAGAGCAATCATCAGCGGAAACCCTTACAGCTACTGAAGAAACCTCTGATTCTTCGTCTGGTACTTCGCCAGAACAAGGATTGGCACAAGAAGCAAGTCCCGCAGACACGGAGACACCACAATTATCAAAAGATATTCTCGAGCAGGAACCAAGTAATGCCAAGACAGAACCGTCAGGTAAGACAGAAATAGAAAAGACCAAAGATTTAGACACAGAAATAAGAGATATCATAGAGAAAGTTGAAGAAAAATATGCAGATAAAGAGGACTATGAATCACCACCTGACTACACAAAAGTGGGCCGGGGGCTTGTCTATAATTGTAAAAATAAACATTGGTCATGTTTAAATCGAACCAACTATCATCAGTGTAGAAAAAATCAAATCTTTTACACCAAACTCAAGGTTTTGCCGGAGTGTGTGGTTTTTGATGTGTATTACTCAGATGAAGATTGTCAGATAAAACAAGCGGATATGATTAATAAACTAATACCGGTGCCAGCATGCACACAGCAGGTTGAGAAGTAATTGGGAATAATTAGGAAAAAATGATGAGCAAAATTATCACAATAAGACATTCTGAATCAGTGGATTATTATTTCACCAAGCTATGCGATGATTTTTTTGATATTGCAATGGAATTTGTGTTTATTCCGGGTAACCAATTGGATCAATTGGAAAAATATTTTAAACTTCTCAATAAGATCTTTTTGATTGAAATGTTTGATGAAGATTTTACTCAAAATATAATTTCCAATTTAAAGGTGAATGAGAACGAGGAGATTTATCTGGTATTTAATTCCAGTACGTTGAATGAGGAGGATTTATTTGCCACTAAAAAAATCCTGATTGAAAACCCTGCGGTGGCCGGTTGGATTGATACCAATTTCGAGGTTGAGTTTTATGTTCCGTTTTTCAGAAACTTGCTTAAACGCCAAGCAAATGGTGAAAATGTCAGTCATTTGAAAAATGTGGGTAAACAGTTGGAAGGGCTGGTTGGTAATACTTTGGCTGAATTGCAAAGGGTGAAAAATATCCACGAACAGGTGGTCCCGATGAGAAATGAAAAAATGAAAGGGGTAGAAATTTTAAGCAAGTATTCAGCGGGAGAAAAAACCGGTGGAGATTTTTTTGATATTTTATCCGATAAAAATGAATTTGTGCTTTTGTTAACCACGAGTGTTTCTTATGTGGTTTCAAGCGTAATCCTGGCACATTTTGAAGTTTTGAAAAAGAAAAAAAACTTGGATGATCAGGTGATTTTGGATTTGATTGGTGATATTGAGTCGGAACTGGGGGAACTTGGTTTTGGCAAAAAAGTTGATGATATTCAACTTTTTGTGGTTAAATTTGATCTAAAAAAATTTATAGCCAGGGGTTATATTTTTGGAAAATTTGAATTGATTTCTAATATGAAGGGTATCGTTACTGGAAACGATTATCCTTTAAAAAAAGTGTTTGCAGACAAAGCGCATGTGGATATACCATTTAAAAGAGGGGAAAAATTAGTGTTATTGTCTCCGGGGGTAAGAAATAATTTTGCAGAATTGGTAAAAGAAAATGACTTGACGTGTTTCTTGAGGGATAATTTTTCTCAAACAGGGAAAGCGTTATTAAATGAGTTGTTTTTCAATTTACATAAAAACTGTAAGAATGATTTTTTGGTATACGATGCTTCAGTTATTTTTATAGAGGTAAGTAAAAATGCAATTTTTCAAGTTTAATTTATTTTTAGGTATCTTTTGGTTATCCATTGCCTGCGTACTTGGGGCCTATACCGAACAGGAATGTTTAAATAGGGATTTTGATTTAACTATTTCCCATAAGGGGCAGCCGTTTGGCTTAACCCAGAATATCCTGAGATTGAATAAAAACAAGTGTGTAATTTATATCTCAAGTGAAAAATTAAAATACATTAAAAATAAATGGATAATTGATACTTGCCGGGAACCTGTACATATCAAAAGAGATTCGGGATCCGTTGAAATATTAAAGAAAAATAGTGTGATATGTAGTGAGGATGAAAAAAAGATTGATTATTGCAAGGAATACTTTGAAATATGGAATGTAATCCAAGATTATGGATTGATTTTTGCTGAGGGTGAAAAAGGTAATTTGGAAGAAGATCATGGAAAGGTTTTTTGTGCGTATGATTTGGTTAAAAAATACTTATTAAATGGAGTAGTTTTTACTAGAATTTCAAACGAGCAATCCTTGATGCCGGCAGAAAAAAATGCTGAAAAACCCATAGTGGACGCTGTTAAAACCGAAGAACAACCTTAATTTTCCCAAGCCTTGTTTAATTCAAAAACATGTCGCTTAGGTGAATCACAGAGAATTTCAGGGAAGAAAAGCACCTGTTTAAAGCCGTGGGCATGCATATCTTTAAAACGCTGTTCCTTTTTTAATAAAATGTTTTTTAAGTTGAGCAGCTGATCTTCATCAGCCGCATTCAATTCCCATTTTGCTAAAAAAGGAGTGAGTGATTTGTTAACCAAGAGATGAATGTCGTCGTTTATATATTTTTTGGCATTGGCCTTGAGTGATAATGCTTCGGTTATTTTTTGTTGTTCGATAGAGGTTACTAAAAACCAATTGCATTTTTTGGATGTTTTTAATTGTTCTTGTATTGAAAGGGCTTCCAGAAAGGAGTCCTTGGCTTTATAGATGGAAATCATGGCATCTATAAAATTATTAACAAAAATATCACCAGTGACTTTTTCTAGATAGGATAAGAGTTTGTTAATTCCGCTGGAAACTAGGCTGGAAAAAAGACCATGACTTTTTATGTCCGATTGATTTGAAAACTTTTTAAAAATCTCCATAAATGATTTATCAAAAAAGTTATGAATTTTTTCTCCAGCTTCCAGAAAATCAATAAAGTTTTGTCCTGGAGGGGTATCGAGGATGATACTGTCATATTTATTGGATTGGAGATGGCGATTTAACTCCACAATTGACATTATTTCATTTAGTCCTCCACTGGGTCTCATGAGGATTTTTAAAATCGGGTTTTGCATGTTGTTTGATATATTATTGAGTTGATTTATAAATTTTAGAGTTTCCAGTGGAGCCATTAAAAGTGCATCAAAGGATGTTTTTTTGGCATTTTTTCTTTGATAAAAGAGATCACTGTCAATTGTTTTGATTTTTCCAATATCAGATTCATCAATATCTAATACTTGTTTTAATCGTTTGGAAGGGTCAATGGTAATGACTAATACTTGCTTACCTATGCGTGACAAGTAAAGGGCCCGGGAAGTTGCCAGAGTGGTTTTGCCAACCCCTCCCGTTCCGCAAAAAATTTCAATATTTTTGTTTTTAATAGATAAATTCAAATCATCATTTCCTTTAGTTGGTGGGTCAATTCATTGACTATTTTTACATCTTCCAGTTCCAGTAGATGAGGCAGGGAAATGACTTCTTGAAACCCCGTATCTTGTACAGATTTTTTCTCAAGATTAATTTTCTTTTTTAGGAAATCAGGTGGAGTGTTGATGCCTGTTTTATAATAGGAATTGTTGATAATCGGACACACTTCAGAAATCCCCAGGTTAGAAATTTGACTCATGAGTTCTTGAGTCTCTGTGATTGACATGATGTTAGGGTTGCAGATCGTAAAGATGGCAGTATTATTTTTATTTGAAAGATAATTGATGATGAGGTGCAAATCCTCGACAAGTAAACCAGAAAGGAAGATATCCTTAAAATTAAATGGACTCTCTAGCATAGTGAGAGCATGACCTGAAGATTCAGCATCAATAACCACCGATAAAGATTTATCTTCTTGTAGTGTTTTAATTATTTTTCCCAGGTAAGTAATATAACCTAGACTGGGAAGTATTTTAAAAAGTGATTTAAAAAAGGAGGTATCCATTATCCAATTGGAAATAATATGTGAGCCTAGTTTATGGGCCATGTAGTCTTGCATGCATGTTTTCAAATCAAGGTTTAGATAGGGAATGTTTAATGTGCGACGAAGTTCAAAATCAAAATTCTGTCCAATGTCGTTTAGTAGAACTTTGCGCCTTTTTTTTATTAAATATTTTGCCCAGGCCAAAGACAGAGAGGTTTTTCCAGTTCCTCCTTTGCCGGTAAAAATAAAGAGTCTCTTATCAAGGAGTTCGAGTGGTTTAAAATGTGTAAAACCCTGCCATAAGCAGCTTTGTGTATCGTCCTTCAATTTCGGTTCCCACTTCTTGTTTTATGTCAAAAGGATTATGGTGGTGAATTACAAGCCACAACTTAAAATGTCGGTTGAGTTCTAATTCGGTTCCAACCCCCAGATTGGTTCCGAGAGTAATTTTACTTTCTGATTCACGATTTTGGCCATCAATAATTCTTTTTTGTTTTGGCATATAAAAACCAAGTCCCCCCATTATAAAGGGGGCAAAGGAATCAAATTGAAAAATTTTTCCTTTTATTGAAAAGGCTAGGCCATTAATTTGTGTGTAAAGGTTGTGAAATTTATGTTTGGAAAAATGTGCATTGGCGACAAAATCAAATGAATGACTAGCGGTATAGTCATAGTAGCCATCAAAAGTGACTTGATTTTCTCCGTTATCGCTAAAATCACCGTGTAAAAACGTTTGTCCGATCGCCAATCCAACTGAGTGAAGATTTATATCGCTGGTTGAATAAGGATTACTGGACAAATCTGACACATTTTCATTTTTTTTAGTTTCATTGACGGGGGTTTTGGCCTGTATTTTGGAATCTTGAGTGACGCTAGTTTTTTCTTGGGCAAAAACAAAAAAACTACTTCCAACGCATAATATTGTCAGAAGTAGTTTTCCAAATAACTTTAATTTAATTTCATCCATGATCAAAAGACCCAAATTCTTAGTTCAAGGTAGTAGATGTTTCAATTCCTGAATTAAGGTCATTTTGTACAAAGGGCTGAAATGTGTTTTTATCGCTTTCAGTAACACTTTCCAATCCTTCAATTGATCGGATGTAACCAGTAAATGTTCCTTCTTCCGCTCGGATAACGCGTTTAAGTAACTCAACGTCTCCAGCCTTCGTTGATTTTCTCTCTTGATCAAAGAGAAGTTGAATTTGGGTTTGATAAGTTATGTCATTTTTTGACTTATTATCAATAACCTGAATCTCATGACCTTCTCTGATAATTTGAGCAATTTCTTCCAGCGTTACATAACAACTTTGATGAGTGTCATAAAGCTTACGATTTTGGTACCTCTTGATAATTCTTACGTTGTTCATTTTCTTCCCCTATTACTAAAAGACTTAATAACTAAGTACTTACTAAAAATGCTAAGTTGAGCTGTTTATACTCCGTTTTTTCACTTTTGTAACCTCTAGTGAATAATTTTCACATTGTGTTAGCGCAGATCAAAAATATAAACAAAAGCCTTTAATTTCAGCATGTTAACAAAATACATTCCTGACGTTAGCTGATTTGATGCTCTGCTGTTTTTGTGCTGGCAGAACTGAATTAGCAATTTTTAATTAGTGATGTCAACATACATTTGCTGTTAAGCACACATTTTTTTCATTATTTTTATTTAATCCATTAAATTTCAATAAGTTAGATATATTGAGTAAAAGTTGCCATTTTGATTTTAAATCGCTCATTAATTTAATTTTTTATTCAGAGTTTACGATCCATTTCTAGGAAGAAGAAGGGAAAACGATTTTTCTAAGTGAATGTATCAAGGTGGGTACTTGAATAAAAAAAATAAAACATTAAAAGTTGCAGTAACGATTCTGGTTTTGATGTTGTTCCATGCCTGTTCAACCAGTAACCATATATCAACCAACACCGCAGATCAGGGAGAAAACAGCACTCAGTTAAGTGAGGCTCAAGAAAGTGAATATCAAAGTCAGCTCGCAGAAGCTGAAGCTAATTTAAGCAAACATATTGATAATATTTTAAAAAATAATAACGCAGATGAAATTACATTTTATGCAAGTGATCTGTACCTAAAGGCCACCGATTCTGCGATTAGAGGGGACTCGCAAATCGCAGTTTTACTCTATAAAAATATTTTAAAACTTACTCCCGATATGCATGTTAAAAAGAAATATGCCATCGAGCTGATCAAAACGGGAGAACTCACGGAGTCTTTGGAAATATTGCAAGAAGTTTATCAAAAAGAAAAAGATGAAAATATCGGATTGGTCATTGGGGGCGTGCATACAGCGACTGGAAATAAAAAGGAGGCACGTCGGATATATAATAATATTTTAAAGAGTAATCCTAAAAATGCAGAAGCCTGTATTTTTCTGGCCAAGTCTCTGCTGGCAGATAACGAATATGATCGGGTGAACCAGACACTGGTTGCCTGCAAAAAACAGATAAAAAATGATCCTAGTTTTGCTTTTTATCAAGGAAAAATTGCCTTAAATCGTAATCGGAAAGAGGATGCTCAGAAATATTTTATTGAAGCCTTGAAAACGGATTCCAAATATCATCAGGCGGCTATTGCACTGGGACTGATGTTGGAAGAAAAGGAAAGGTATGAGGAAGCAAAAAAAGTTTACAAGACCTTCTTGGATCATACGCCTGATAATTTGGAAGTTCTAACGAGGATGGTGCAAATTCTATTTTTAAAGGAGAAATCAGATAAGATTATTCCTTTGATGGAACGAATCGCCAATCTTGATCCAACAGATCTTAATTCCAAAGTAAAACTCGGTGTCCTTTATACGGATATAAAAGAATACCAAAAGGCCAAAGGGATTTTTAAGGAAATTTTGGTTGCAGCTCCGGATTCCGATAAGGTTTTATATTATTTAGGGTCACTGTGCCAGGAGCTTGGTGAATATGAGGAAGCGATTGCCTATTTTAATAAAATTTCTCCTGAAAGTGAATTGTTTGGAAGTGGTAACATTGAAATTGCCAAAATGTTATATGTGTTAGCGGTACCTGAAAAAAATAATGAAATTAAAAACGTTGAGCTTGAGAAGTTTATTACATTTGTTAGAGAGAAATCCTCAAGTCATCCGAGTCTGAAAGTGGATTTGTATTTTAATTTAGCCACCTACTATGAGAGCCGTCTCGATTTTAGCAAGGCTATAGAACTCATTTCAGAAATTAAATCACTCAAAGAATATACTCTTGATCATGACTATTATCTGGCATCTTTGTTTGAAAAAAAGGGCGATTTAAAACGATCCCGGGAGATCGTATATAAAATAATTGAGACCGATCCGAACAATGCCCATGCTCTGAATTTTTTGGGCTACTCACTGATGGAAAAAGATGAAGATTTAAAATTAGCCTATGAATATATCAGCAAGGCCATAAAAATAAAACCTGAGGATGGTTATATTCGAGATTCGCTTGGGTGGTATTATTTCAAAACAGGTAATTTGAAAAAATCACTTGAGGAGTTAAAAAAGGCCAGAAAAAATGAAAGTAATGATTCTGTGATTAATCAACATTTGGCGATTGTATATCAAAAACTAAAATACTATGATATGGCAAAAAAATATTTTGTGGAGGCACTTAAAAATTGCAAAGACAACCAGGGATTAAAAAATCAGATAGTACAAGCGTTAGAGGATTTGGAAAGATTAAGACTTCCAGCCTCGAAATAATTTATTTATTCATAATTGTAAATATACTATCATGCTCGACGAGTACGATTCTTAACAATCAAGCCTTGAACATTACTGATATTGATTCGGCAGTCAAAGCGGCGTGCTTTACGGGCAGCGGTCGTGGACAAATAAGCTTATTATCAGAAAACTATTCTTTTGATTTTGAGACGACGATGGATACGTCAAATGAGCAATGGGCCTTGGGGGTTTCCCTACCTTTTTACGGCGAGGAAATCATGCGAATAGGTTTTAAGAATGCCTATGAAGGAAATAATCAAATTACCGGCAGTTTTGCAAATAGAATGTTCAGTAGTACCCAGAAAATCAGTCCTGAATACAAGGAGATTTTAAATAAATTTTTACATAAATTCGCTTTGTTTTTAAAATTCTCAACAGAGGTGGATGCCAACAAACATTCGTGTCAAAACGAAAAGCAAGAAGGTTATTGCAAACTCATATCCAACGATGTTTTTAACTACAAATATAGTTCAACCAGATTGGAGCTTATATTTCAAGAAAATAATAATCTATCTTTTCACTTGGTTTTTTCCCACGGAGATGCCGGAAAGTTTCGAAGAATCCGGGCATACTATGAAAATCATGTGGAGTCAGGACTTAAAAGAACACCTTTGCGTCTGGATTTGATATTAGATAATTGTATGTAATTTAAGGGATCATACAGACTTTAATATAAATAAGTATCATTTTGTTTTCTAATATTTAATTAAAATATTCCGATAAATATGAGAGGGGGGTTGCTGTGACAAACCACCTAGATATGCTCAAAGACGGGCAAAAAATTAAAATGGAAGGACACGAGCTTTTAAAATTTAAGTTTGCGCCGGGGAATGTATTTTGGATTAAAAAAAATAACAAACTGGTCAGAATTTTAAAAACTGGTGATTATATGGACCGTGATATTTTATATAAATATATGAATAAATGTGCGCCTCTAGTCTTAGAGCGACTAATTAATGTGAAATGGATTGAGGAAGCTTTTGAACATTTTATGGATTTGAAACATGCTAAAAATTTAAATGAACAAATTGAGGCAAGAGCAAAAATATTGAAAATTATTGGGCCGGTTTATTGGCATGGGATCAATGAAGGAAGTTTAATTGACCTGATTCACTTGGGGGAAAAAGTTTTTTTTAAGCTTCCTGAGAAAGAAATCAGACAGCTTTACCAGGGCGAAATGGATTTCTTTAAAATGAATGCCCTGGCGGGAATGGTGTCGGTGCTTTTTTCATTAACAGTGGGTTATATGGATTTTGCCTTTTTAGCAGATATTTACCATGTTGGTTTTTTTGTGGATTATAGCTTGATAGAGGAAAAAATCGATTGGACAATGAAAGAGGCAGTTTTATTGGAAGTCAAAATGCCGGGTGATGGGATTAAAAAGTTGTCTTTGCAAACTGGTAAAAATGATGTGGGTTGCTTTGTATCTCATCCAGAACAGTCTTATATCAGGGTAAAAGAAAAAATAAACAATCTTTTTAATTCAAAGGATTGTTTGCGCCTTTTGACTAAACATCATGAGGCATTAAATGGAGCGGGTTTCCCAAACGGGATTGGTGAAAATCAATTATCTGATCTGGAAACCATTATTATTTCATCATCGAGATGCTGTCAATTGGATCACGATCTGGTGTTGGGGGATGGTAAAGGTTTTTTTAAAGACATTAGAAAGTTTATATCAAATAGAATTAGTGTTGCTTTGAAAAGTTGTTTTGAATATCAAGGAGAAAACGACAGCGCAAAAGTGGCATAAGGATGGAAATGGGTAAGCCGGATTCAAAAGATATTAGGCAGGCAAATAAAAAGATTATTCTTAATCTGGCTGATGCTATCACGGATAATTTGAAAAAAGTGTTTGAAAGTTTTGATTGTAATTTAGTAACCGAAGTACCGCCAGAAGCCAAGGTTGATTTTATATTGGTAGGTGATAAAGCGGAAGGGTATAAGGTCATTGCAGATAAATACCAGACTATAAAACAACACATTCCCATGATCTCCCTCAAAGAAGTGATTAACAAGGATGAGTTTATCAAACTTAATGGCAGGGGTTGGATTAATGAGAAAATTCTTTTGACTGATCAATTCCTGGAGATCTTTGACCGTTTTTTTAATAAAAAATCATCCCTACATTTGGAGGATATTTACAGTAATCTCCAGTATAAGGCGGAAGTGATCAAGCTTACGGGACATATGAATGTTGGGCATTATATGGATATCATAAGTTCCGAGGCAATCATTAAGGGGCATAATGTTGTCAACATCAGAAAATATTTTTTAAATGCAATCACTTATTTAGGCTATTTGCATAGTGCGGATATTGGCAGATATCCGATTGATATAGATTATATGATCAAAAACGACCGGGTGGATTTGCAAATGTATTGTGGCGTTGAAAATTTTTATCTGGAGTATTTGCAAAGTGCCATGAGAGATCCAGACCGGCTTAATCCATTGAAAGGAGCTTTGGTCAGTTGTTTTTACAATACTGATTTTCTGGATGTCTATTTTTTGTCGAAATCGTCAAAATTGGTTTTAAGTGCCTCTTTTTTAAAAGATGAAAAGTTGGACAGGAAGGAAGGATATTTTACTTCGATGTTGTTAAATGAAATTGATTCGTTCAGCCAGTTCCAGTTAAAAGAAAAAGAAAGACTTATTAATATAAAAATCAAAAAAGATGAGATTATTGATTATGGCCTGTTGGAAAATGAAAAATTACCAGGAGAAGGAATTTCGATCTGTATTACCAAGAGACTGCGGGATGAACCGCCATTGTATGAAAAAGTGGTGAGTTATATAAACCAGGTGCGGGAGCAAGAGGAAAATGCCAAAAGTGAAGTGGAACTTAATTGTTTTGATATTCAGAATTATTTGCAGAATTATCCATCCCAGGCAGAAATTGATTTTTTAAATATGGATGATTATGAAGATATTTTAAGTGCGCTTATCAATAGCATTAGTTTTGTATTAAATGAAAAAAGGCAACCATCGATTAAGGGTACAGATCATATTAAGGACGAATTTACCAGAATTTCAGGAACCAAAGAGCAAAAAGAGGGTATGTATATAATCCGAGGTTCTAAGCAAGAAAACGAAAAAGGTGAAATGCGATTTGTCTCTTCCAAAGTGGATAAAGATGGTGAGGGGGAAGAATTTGATCAGGACAGTGTTTTGGCGCAAACAAATATAGCCGCCGAGGCTTCTGAGTTGTTTGAAAAGAGGATTGAACAAAATAAACAAAACTATGAAAAAAGAATTCAGGCCTTATTGCGTGAACTAGAAGAGGTTAAATTTCAAATAAGAAACACTGCTCAAGATAAAGCAGATATTGAAAAATTGAGTAAAGAAAATAATGATTACAAGAATTCCCTTGAAACATCCATGAAGCGAATTGAAATCTTGAGCGAGAAACTGGATAAAACCCAGAGTGCCAAACCCCCTGAAAATGTGCCGGATATTGAAGAAGCTTTGAAAAGACAATATAACAAATTAAAAAGAGAATTAGATGAACGTTTGGCTGAAATCAAGCGACTTGATCACCTTAATAGACAACTGGAAGCCGAGGTAAAAAAATTGACGGCCAAGCTCGAAAAAAGTAGTGAAATCTTGGATGAAACTAAAGATGAAGAGGTCAAAGTTCGGGCCATGGATGTTGAGCTTAAGAATTTAAAAGTTGAAAACAGTAATAAAGAAAAAACTATCCAGTTATTAACTCAAAGGGTGAAAGCCTTGACGGAGCAAATGTCCAGGATTCAAGAGGAATCAAAAACATCTCGACCGGTTGACAATGGAAAAGTGGCCAAAATTGAAAATCGTATGAAGCAAGTCGATATCGCCAATCAAAATTTAACCAAGGAACGGGACGCTCTTAAAAAGGAAATTGCCGACAAAAAGAAAGATGTTGTCGTTCTCCAAAAGGAAAACCAGTCACTTAGAAATCAAAACCAAGAACTTGAGCGAAAGTTAAAAGTGGAAAAAAGCAAACAGGCAGCATAATTTCTTTACACCTTATATAAAAATCTGTAAAACCTTACACTCAATGCCCGGGTGGTGAAATTGGCAGACACGCTAGACTTAGGATCTAGTGCCATTGGTGTGTAGGTTCGAGTCCTATCCCGGGCACCAATTTTATGTAGAATTCTTAAAGTTTCTTAAAAACAAAAGCCTTATTAAGTTTCTAATTTAATGAGGCTTTTGTTTTTTAAACACATCGAAAAAAAATCA
>MEQB01000022.1:154113-154458 GCA_001770015.1 Bdellovibrionales bacterium RIFOXYC1_FULL_37_79 | reverse complement strand
CTCGTCCGGCGCTTGCCAATAGTAGAATTTCAAAAGATCTGGATGGACATATTCTTTATGAGCTTAAAAATAAGTATACCGATGGCACGACACATCTTCGTTTTACCCAGACAGAGTTTATCGAAAAAATCATGGCACCCATTCCTCCACCCAGAAAAAATCTGATTCGTTTTTTTGGAGTTTTTGGCCCGCACCATGGGTACAGAGAAGAAGTTACGGATATGATCAGGAAGAGGCCTCAGTTGGTTAAGGAAGTTGGGGCCAATGAAGCCAAAGGTGCGGATATTGTGAGAGTTGAGCATTTTATAGAACAAGTTCCAAGGAAGCCAATATATTGGATTCCTT
>MEQB01000022.1:0-154103 GCA_001770015.1 Bdellovibrionales bacterium RIFOXYC1_FULL_37_79 | reverse complement strand
ATTCCTTGGGCCGAACTGCTTAAAAAGACATTCAATATCGACGTTATGAAGTGTGAAAAATGTGGTGGACGCATGAAAGTGGCCAACTATGTTTTGGATTCCAAAGAGATTAAAAGGATTCTCATATCGTTAGGGGAGGAGCTCGTAGACAAGATTGAAGTTCGATCGATCGATTTTTCGTCTAGTGGAGAAGCTTTGAGCTAATTTCTTTATCCCGCCAGGACGGCGGGATAGTCGTCATGTTCCCTTAGTATGCGTTTTTCTGGTGTTTTTCTGGAAAAATTTATTAAATTTATTAACTGGAGTAGCTTTTTGCAGAATATGTAGGGGGAGAGTTTTGATTTCATGTGTAGGGGGTGAAATCATCTACCCCTTTATTTTTCCTATACTCTATAGAACAATGGTGTTGAATTTTATCTAATATATTGAAATTGATCGTTTTCTTTCACAAAATTTTTAACTGTTATAAAATTTCCATGTATCTACTTAAGATGAGAGGACTATTAATAATTTCATCACCATTATTGTAGTCTAGTTAGGAAATATTTATTGCGTAATAATTACGCGGCGCGTTGCACGACTAATAAAGTTAGTATATATTCAACTATCGATAACCTTAAAACTCGATGTCTTTGGTAATAACCCAGACTCAATAATTTTGATAGGAGGAAACTATGAATAAACTTTTAATTGTATTGTTTGTTTTAACTTTATCAACGAATTTATTGGCCAAAGTTGATGTTGCAAATCGCTTGGGCGATTATTTAGAAAATAAAAATTCATCTTCTGATATAGCAAATGAGATATTTGATCAAGAGGATGAGCAAATCATAGTTGGTTTAAATGAACTCGAAAAAGAAGTTTATGGAAAAGTGGCAATATTAAAACATGAAAATATATTAACTGATGAAATTATAGTTAAGTTGAATGAACTTGAAGAATCGTTGAATGTAAAAATCAGCGTATATAATAATAATATTAGAAGTGACAGAAGAATTTCTCGAATAACTGGAGCCGTTGTTGGTGGAGCAATTGGATTTGTTGCTATGAGACACATGAAGTTAGACCAGACGAGAGGTAGTGGTGAGTATTCTATATTAAATAATATCTTTAATTGGGGAGCAAGGATACTATTTGTAGGAAGCGGAGCAGGTCTAGGTTACGCTGGTACAGCTGCAGTTCAAGCAACAACGGAAGATGGATTAATTGAAGAAGTAGATTTGAAATAGATGAATATAGTTAAGTACTTCATATTTATAATAATTATTTCAGCGCTATTTATTAATGCAAGTAGCGCTGATACGTTTCCCAATTTAGATGCAAAATCTCTCTATAATGTGATCAACGGAAGACAAGCAGTTACTGATTTAGACGCCTTAAGTGAACTCTATTCAAATTTCAGTGCCAATTTAGATACGGTAATGGTAGATTTGGAAAAACAAAAACATCACTATAGTCATGTAAAAAAACAATGCGATTTATATACAGCTTTGACAAAACAAGTTCAAAAGGAATTAATTAAAACTATTAATATCGCTGTAGGTTTACTCAATAAAAAAAATGATGATTATTATTACTCTCAGGCCCGGATAGAAATTTTGGCCGGTATTTCTTATCAGATGGTGCAACTGGCGCTTGCCGATGCTGAAGGAGGACTTGTTTTTGGTTCAGTAAAAAATGTATGTGTTTCCGGGCCCGAGACAAGGCCTGTTTGGAAAAAAAATCTTATAAAAAAAGAAAATTCATTGAATAAACTTATTATTTCACTTTTTGGGACCAGAAAGTTTACCGATATTTTCAAGCTGAGTAATTTTTTAGCAGAAAAAGAACTTGAAAAGGCGGAATATGATGCCAACGTTTTCATAGCATCATCTGTTGCTTCACTTGTTGTTCCTCAACTACTTCTTAGCAAATTTGGTTACACAATATTAACCGGGCTTGGACTTAATATTAGTTTGAAATCCTATCAATTTGTTTCTTCAGGTGCTTTAATCCTGGCCGGAGCAGGAGTCGGAGGATCTTTGGGATCTGAAATTAGTGGTAATTACTACGAAAAATTAAATCCTGAAATAATGAGAGGAATTGAAAATCAATATAAACAAATCAATCAGTTTATCAAATCGGACTTTGACGACCCAAGTATTTATCTTGATCAAATAAATGAAATGGAAAAAGAATATGAGAAAGTTTATAACGCCATTTTAGAAAAATATGGTTCTCAATATCGAAAAGCTATCGAGCTTTGCGAAGAAGAACAAAGTGATGATTTGAAGATGCTCAATACTTTATCGGTATATTGTCAACGAAATTGGCCTAGTTATTACTCTCCCAACTAAATTACGCTTCGCTGGTCGTTCTTAACGTGCTTTAAATCTGGTTATTTATATACAAACCTGCGCTAACATGCTGAAATTATACAATACTTTATAATACTGAAATATTCTTCCATTAAAACACTCAAGTTAATTTCCAGTCAATTTCTTCTCTTAATAACCGATCAGTTATTAGCTATTGGCCCTTTAAACAAGAAGCTTGGCAATGCAAAGTTTAATACAATTTATTTTGATATTCGCAGTTTGCTCATCCTGTCTTGAGTTGGAACAAAAGGAAAATCGCTCTCCCTCTTCCTTACTTCCTTTAAGCTTCGATAATGCCACTATCAGATGGAACAATAACTTGGTTTCCAGCAGTAACTTAGATCTCATGATTTCCGCTGATTTTTCAGAGTCTGACAAGGCAGACGTAATCTAGAGAAGCTTTGAGCTAATTTCTTTATCCCGCCAGGACGGCGGGATAGTCGTCATATTCCCTTAGTATGCGTTTTTCTGGTGTTTTTCTGGAAAAATTTATTAACTTGAGTAGATTTTTGCAGAATATGTAGAGGGAGAGTTTTGATTTCATGTGTAGGGGGTGAAATCATCTACCCCTTTATTTTTCCTATACTCTCTTCACACTCATGGACGTGGTTTATCAACATTCTCTAATATTTGAAAAAGGCACGGACCAAGTCTTGGCACGTTTCGTGACGAAATTAATTCATTGTACTCTCCAAAAACGGATTCTTCTAAGTAATCATGACCAGGAGCAAACCATTTCCTCTTTTCTCTCCAAATTGAATGATAACTTTCATCTGGAATATTTATATTAACTGCTACGACGGGGACATTCTTTTTTCCATTTACGGTCTTATAAAAGCTGTAGGGGGAAAATGTAACTTTATCTGTTTTAGAAATAAGTTTTTTTTCAAGCAACTCCTTTTTAATTGCTTCAACTTCCTGCAGACTTAATTCTTTTTCCGTAATGTGTAAATCACTTAAAGATTTGATCACATTTTTCTCTTGATCCATTAGACTTCTATCTTCTGGCCAGTAAATGAATGGCCCATGCCCATCCATAGTAAATTCAATATAAGGCTGGTTTGTTTTCCCATTAAAATCGCCATAACGAACTTCTTTTCTACTAAGTTGTAAATCAGATCCACGTGCAATTGTATTATTTTCAAGCAAATCATCCTCGATTGCTTGAAACTCGCTTTCAAGTAAAATTCTTTTTTTTGAAATTTTGGCCTTTATTGAGTCAACTTTTCTTAAGTTGTTATCAAAAAGTAATCCTTCATCAAATTCAAACCAAAATGGTCCTTTTCCATTAATAACCACTTGGGCAAGCGGAACATTCTTTTTTCCACTAAAATCATGATAGGTTACCCTTTTGTCAAAAATCTCAACTTTAAAATTTTTATCGATGATTTTATTTTCAATCAGTTGCTGTTTTATGCTATCAATTTCTCCTTCAGATAAAAATGGTTCTTGGGTAGTATCCAAACGATCTCTTGCAATTTGCCATAATTTTCGATTACTAGTAATCATCAATTCTTTGGATACTAGACTTTTGATGTGAGGATTATCAGACAAGGTCATAAAATTTCGATCTTTCATACTTGAATCAATTGAGATTGTACCGTTTGGATGAACAGAAACAGAAAGATTCCCAGCGAAGACTGAATTAGGAAATTTAACAACACGTTCATCATCTAATACGTTAAAATTCCAGGTATCAGTAGTGACTACTTTTTTCATGTTTAATTTTCCACCCAAATGAGTGTCATTTAAATATGTGGCCAGGCGACCGGGCTGCATAAATGGGGCAATCAGTCTTTTGAAATTTTCGGCTGTTTTTCCTAATTCGTTTTGTTTAGATCCGTACAATACCAATCTAGCATCTCTTTTTTCATCGTTAATGACAGGGAGTAGATCTTTTAAGTTTTGAACCCTATCTTTCATATATTTTGAACTATCCATAATTCTATCAAAATTTTGTGAGGCCAAACTGTCATAAAATTCCCATGCACTCTCAGGGTTTGTATATTTTTGAAAATCTAGTTTGTGCTTATTAAAATCATCACCATGGGTGTTCATAAATTCAGCATTTTCTTGTAAAAATTGGATCATCATTTTTTCAAGATGGTTTGTGAAAGCAGCGGTATGTGGTTTGATTTCAAATTTTATGTGATCAATATATTTTGCGTCTTCACCACCTTTAACAAAATCAGCAATTAATCTTTCTGCGGATTCTTGAAGAATTTTATTATCAGGAGGCCAGCCCGCAGTAAAAATGAATACGGGACGTTTGGTTATCTCGAAAGTTTTTTTCATCATAATATCGTTTGGAATTTTTTTTCCATTTTTATCAGTTAATAAATTATTCATAGGGTCACTACTTCGATACAAGCCCAGTAAATCAGCATTAAGTAAATGTATTTTCTTATTTTCAATGTTACTTAAGGCGGATTCTAGACCCACCAGTTTTTTTAAAGTTCCTTCAAAAGTCTCCCACGTCATTTTTTGAAATCCATGTTTCAAATCACATCGAAACATACAACCGACGCACTTATGGATACATCCCCTAACCGCTTCTATAAATCCAACTCCGGATCTACTATAAATCTCATCAGCCTCCCCCCAAGTCATTTTTTCTGCCAAAGCTTTTGCCTCATCGGCAATATCTTTGCCAACGCCCTTGGTTTGATTTTCATCATACCACTTTTTAAATTCAGCGCTGTTTGCTATCGGTTCAAAATCGCGAGTTGCTGTGTTTATCCCTAAAACAAATGTGGAAAATAACAAAAAAATGGCAAGAAAAATTAATTTTTTAAAATTGATCAACACCCAATACCTCAATAATAAAGAGTGGCATTAATTAAAATCCTTGAGATAAGTTTACTAGCAATGATATTAATCTTTTGATAATTTACAAAAACTTTATAGGCACTCGCTATTTTTTGAGTTGAATATGCCAACCTATTATAAAATAAAAACAGTATTAAACGTGTAGTTATAAATCTCATACACATTACTCTTCGGATAAAAACTACTTAAGTTAAATAGTATTTATTTCATGTTTTATCACAGCACTCCACATATACTATTTATTTCAACACATATTAAATATGCGGATGTAAAAAAACTCAAAACTAAATATTAAAATGCACAAACTAAACATAACAGTAACTTATGAGCAATAGAGGTAACGCAGTTCTAGAGTTTGTTAGTACCGAAGGCCCGTAAATATCGTGACAAAATTGGTATTTTTTACTGTCAAACACTTAGGTAAACGAGCGTACTGGAGGAAGTGACGATAAAAGCAATTCAAAAAGGTATCCATTTACTTTATAAGAATCCAACCTCTTCAACGCCAGAATCACAGATATCAGATTATCAAAAATTATTAAAAAAGATATCTTCGGAGGATTAGAGTATTATTAATTTTGCAAAAGATGAGCTTTGTGATGGATTTTTTCTTGTGAAAATAGTGAACTCAGATAACTTTCAATTATTATCGTAGCATGCTTTTGGGAATAGTTGACTAAAATGTTTAGGACACAATCGCCGGGATATTACAAAATATCACAGAAATATAAGAAATTTCTAAAAAATGTCGATTAAAACTCGTGAGATTTTTTTATTATTCAACCATTTTAACGGTACTTATATTTATAAGTACTGGGCTTATTGCAGACTTTAATGAAGGTGTGAAAAGAGTTAATTATTTTCAAAAAAATGCGAATCATTCAATTCATGAGTCAGATAAATTAGTTGAGTTTAATTTAAAATATTTAATAATACCAAAAGACTTGGTAGCTATAGAGGGAGTGGCCCTTAATAAAGAATTACAAAACCTTTTATACGAAGATGCAAACCATGTACGCTGGTTTATTCATCCCAATGATAATAAGTTATATGAGAATATTGTTGATCATTTAAAGAAAAAGAGACTTAGTACTAAGATTCATCAACTTAACATCGTAGCTGATATGACTGAATCTCGTAGTTCATTTTTACAAAGCCTATCATCAAATAGTAATAATCAATATTCTTTAAGGCTTTCTTTCACGGACGGTGCAGGGCCGTGGGGAGGAACTGAGCAAGGTGGAATGGATACCGGATATAATATATCTTATAATAAAATGATAGCTCGCGAGGATGCTTTGTGGGCACAGTATATTAGTGATAAATCAAAAAATATTGAAAGTGTAAATTCTGCAATTAAAATTCAGCCGGAAGCCTTAACGGTAGCTTTTAAGGAAGGTCCGAATATGGCATATTCTGTAAGAGATATAAGTGAGTTTGCAGATCAGTCCAGAAGATTTATTCCAGGATTTGCCAGTTATCATGATAAGTTTGGAAGTATCTTTGCAACTTTAAATGATGAAGAAAATGCCTCGGATTATTGGGCAAAAACTGAAGGAAATCAAAGAGGAGCAGCCAGTGCAGACCTGCTCTTAGATCATAAAATTGTTATGGGATCTGCTCATTCTCAAAACTATCTAACAGAGATGGATGAACTATATAGACCCACAGGGAGGTTATTGTTAAGAGATTCAGGTGATTCATTTGTTGCTCCGGGGATGGAAAGTTTTTATGAATCAGAAGAGCTTACGAAGATAAAAAAAGCATTTCCCAGTTGGATAAAACTACCTGAACAGGCACGTATTTTAGAGAAGCATATAATCCCAGTTGGCGGATCGTGGATTTATGGAGCACAAGAATCTGTAGGACATATTAGCGAAGATGAAATAAAATTGTTTCAAGAGGAATTTGTAGACGGTTTTATAAAACGTTTATCTGAAAGAACCGGAATAAATGTTGAAAAGCTTAAAACGATCGTTGAAGCGGTTGATTTAAAAAATGGTTACTACTATGCACTTATAGATTCTAAAAATGATATTTGGAAAGAAATTGAGTTGAAGGTTAAAAATAATAAACTTATAAATTTTCCTAGAAAAAAAATGGATCCTCCTAATAAAGAAGTAAAAAAATCTCTAGAATTAATTAAAAATGGAGAATTTGCTAATTTAAAAAGATTTGCCAAAAAAAATCCTTATGAAGCTGCTAAAGCTGCTTTAATTTATAGCATTGATCATCAAGAGGATGTAAATGGTGAGCTTTTAAAGAATCTTGAGAAAGCATGGAGGCAATTTACCAACCCAAAAACCAAAGGTTTATTAACCCAAACGCTGGTTTTGCTCGGTTCACAAGATGAAGACATTTTAAGAGAACAATTAAAAGGAAATGGATCATACTATGCAAAAATGAAAGCGGTTAAGGAATTGGGTAAAAAAAATAAAGTATTAAACGAAACGGCAAGTGTTCTTGCAAGTATTTCAACTAGTGAATATGGTGCTCCTCAAAGAGATAAAATGCTTGTCAAGGAAACATTAACGTCGCTTAAAAACTTGCAAGTAGATGATGAAAATATATTTTTACTAGCATGGAAGAGAAATGGTAAACATATGGATGATGAGCTTTATGATGCTTTTAAAAATTCAAAAAATATTCCCGAAGAATATGTTGATGATGTTATTATTTTAGTAAAGAGTCTTCTAAACGATGATAAGATTGCTGCCTTGTATTTTGAACCGTCTAAAAAATTAGCTGCGAATCATCCAAAGTTTAAAGAATTTATAGAAAATGATATTAAAAGACTTATGAATGATAAAACTTGTAATTTTAAACACAATCTTTCACGTTTTATTAAACAATTTGATGAGCACAGAGCTTTGTTTAGACTTAATTTAAAAAAATGTTTGGAAACAGTTAAAAAACAGAAAATTCAGGGTTGAACCGTCTTCGCCAAAGTAGGTACCTTCTAACTTATATAAGAAAAAAATTTCCGATAAATTTACACCACTATATTTAAATGAAGCAGAGCCCTTTCCTATTATTTAGTAAAAAAGGTAACTACTCACCCTTTATTTATAACTATCACCTGATATAGCAAGACTGATTGCCTGAAGTGCTGAGTATCCTTGATACCTCGTAGAGGTGGCATGAACTCAGAGCAGGCATTGATAGGGAACCACGGGAACCAGTCGCTTTGATGATAAGGGAGACGGCCAAGCTGACGAACAGTGAGGTTTAGAGTACCAACGCAAAGAACTGGGGCGGAATAATCTGTAGTAGTGATGAAGTCTCTGTAATGGAGATGGAGCGAAGGGATTGATGGCCAATCATTGGATAATTTTAACCAGAATTTGAAGAAGAACCTATATCAAATATGGAATAAAATGTCCTCTGGAACCTATTTTCCTCCCGCAGTAAAAGCAGTGCCTATACCCAAAAAGAGTGGAGGGGTGCGGATATTGGGGATTCCCACGATTGTCGATAGAATTGCTCAAATGACAGTTCGGCTATCGTTTGAACCACTAGTCGAGCCACACTTCCTTAATGACTCTTATGGATATAGGCCAAACAAGTCAGCACTCGATGCAATTAGAGTAACGAGAGAAAGGTGTTGGAAACATGACTGGATATTAGAATTTGATATCAAAGGATTGTTTGACAACATCGATCACGAATTACTATTAAGGGCCGTCGAAAGACATGCGAAGTGCAGATGGCACATCTTGTACATAAAAAGATGGCTCGTTGCTCCAATGGAAATGAGTAATGGAGAGACAGTAGCTAGGAGCAAAGGAACACCACAAGGTGGTGTGATAAGCCCTATTCTAGCAAACTTGTTTCTGCATTACACCTTCGATTCATGGATGAAAAGAAACTTCCCGGATACCCCATGGTGTCGATATGCTGATGATGGCCTTGTTCATGTTAAAACCGAACAGCAGGCCTTAAAGGAAATGAACGCAAAAACGAGAAAGTTTGGTTTTAGAAATAAAACAAATCTTTCGATAGAGGAAATATCAAAGCTATACAATCCCGTTCTTCGAGGATGGTACAACTATTATGGAAAGTATTATGCGTCAGCACGGGGTTTTTTATGGCGACATTTTAATAAAACGCTTATTGCATGGATCATGAAGAAATTTAAAAAGGTCAGAAGTAAAACGAGGGCCGGAGAAATTTTAATGAGAATTGCAAAGCAACAACCAAAGCTTTTTATACACTGGGAAAAAGGTATTATTGGATCATTTGTTTAATGGGAGCGGTATGAGCTGAGAGGTTCACGTACCGTTCTGAGAGGGGTTGGGGGTGAGATTCCCCCGATCTACTCGCCCTTTTGACAAAAAACATTCAGGTTATGGGTGAGCAGTTACGATTTTTTTTCTTCATTTCTTGGATTTTTAAGATTACTCAAGTATGAATGAATCGATTAACTCAGTGGTTAAAGGAAAAAGCACCTGGCACCATTAAAGAGGATACTCCTTAAATACTCTTTTTGAAATTTCATCAAAACTTTTTAAATAAATATTTCGAATAAAATTATAATCAATCTTGGGGAGATCGACTTTAATATTTTTCTTTTTTAATTCTTCCAATAGGGTTTGTTCGAAAATTTCCTTGGATTTACTTTCGTGAGCTTTGAAAGCAGCCGCTTGAACGATGGCATATAGATCATCCCTTTTGAGGTTGGTGTTTAGGATGAGGTAATGAAGGAAATAACTAGATAGATAAGTAAATTCCTCTTTAACTTTATTTTCAATGACATCAACGTGTAAAACTAAATTCTCAAGTGTGGAGTTCAGGCGTTCTAATGAATAAAATAAAATTCCAAAGTGATCGGGAAGATACATTCTCTCTGCACACGAGTGACTAATATCCCGTTCATGCCACAAAATAATATTTTCGCTAGCGATATCCATGTGAGAGCGCAGGATGCGTGACATACCGGTTAAGTTTTCTGCAGAGATGGGATTTTTTTTATGAGGCATGGTGGAAGAGCCTTTCTGACCTTTTTTAAAACCTTCATGCAGTTCAGAGACATCAGAGCGGTGCAGATGTCTGATTTCCACGGCCAGGCGTTCAATGGCGCAGCCGATAAGTCCTCCAAGATTGATAATTTTTGCAATTCGATCTCTTGGTATGATTTGGGTTGATACGGGCTCCACTTTCATATGGAGAAAATCGGCGGCGGTCTTTTCAATTTCGGGAGAAAGAATGGTGAAATTTCCAACTGCTCCTGAAAATTGAACGGTTAAATCGTTTTGATAGGTTTGTTCATAGTCCTTGAGGTGGCGAGAAAGTTCTGCATAAAAGCTCAGCCATTTTTGGGCAAAACTCATGGGCTCGGCGAACATGCCGTGACTTCTGCCTATGGTAATAATGTTTTTCGATTCATCAACTTTTTTTATAAGTGTTGTAAGCACTTTTTTAAGACTGCTTATGATTTGTTCCATGGATTCTTTTATTTGCAGCATGGTGGAGGAGTCTATGATATCGGAGGAGGTGACTCCAAAATGAAAATACTTCCCAACTTCGCTATCTAGTTTTTCAGTGATGGAGGAACAAAAAGCAATAATGTCATGTTGGGTGGTTTGTTCAATTTCATTAATGCGGTTGATATTGATGATAGCATGATCTTCGATTTTTTGGGCAATGCCCGCTTGAATGACCTTATGCTGCTCAAGAGATTTTAGTAAGGCAATCTCCGTTTTCAAATATGTATTGAATTTATTTTCTTCCGACCAGATTTGGGAAATTTCTTCTTTTTGGTAACGAGGGATCATATTTTACTCCTAAAGGGATTTAGAAGATATTTACTAGAAATAAAGTCCTAGTTCAAGACCTAAACATAAGTAAGACACCACCAGCGAATTGGCGCTGCTCGATTCACCGGTGGGAACTTTTCTTTTTAACGAGGAGATGTTGTAGGTGGTTTTTAGTCCCATATGATAACTGGGCGATAATCTTTTTACGATCGTAAAATCTGTTTGGAGTCCAAATCCGGTAAAGGAATCACCCAAATGGGTCTCACTTAGGTTTTGATAGGTAAAGGAGGCGGAGGTGAACTCGTAAATATCCAAGGTGTTTAAAATATCTTCCAGGAGGGTTTGAATCCAAAAAAAGCGATATCCAAGGCCCAGTCCTACCGTGATTAATTTTTCATCAGTATCATTTTCTATAGGGTTGGCCGGTTCGAGATAGCTATTAGTGTGACTGATGGACTCAAAGGTTGCCTTAGTCAGGGATACAAACCCATTCACCCAAAAGTAATCAAGGTTTTTTAAAAAATTGGCCTGAAAGGACATCAAGTTGGCCAGTTTGTTAAGATCGGTGGTGGTGCTGGCTGACAATGCCCACAACGCCTTATCACTTAAAATATCGTGAGTGCTGATAATGCCAAGGGATTTATTTTTTTCTGCGAGACTTAGTTGTTCGTTATAGGGAATAGCTTCATAAAGATCAAGATTTTCGTTATCATTTATGGCCATTGCCCAACGTGGGGTTAAAACTGAAATAAAAATAACAGACAGAAGGAATATTTGATTCATAATGATGCTCCCTTACTGCTTTGTCAGTGTTTCAAAAATATCGTTGGGTAAATTCTCAACGCCGATAAGTTTAGCCAGCGTAATTTTTTGTTGCAAATGTGCTAGCAGGGCCATGGCGTAATCTTCTTTGGTTTGGGTCATGCTTATGAGCGAATCTTTAATATTAATAAATGAAGTCTGGGTCCGGGTGTAATTATCAAGAGTGGTGTCAAAAGTTTTTTCTACAGTTTCGATTTTAGCGTCAAGAATCTCTATCTGACTTTGCAAATGGATTATTTTTTTAAAAGCTTCACGGATCTGACTTTTGGTCAAATGTTTATATTTTAAATAATTTTTTACGGCCATATTTTTGGTTACTAAGGCCCTGGCAGTTTTTCTTGAATTAAATAATCCGCCCGGTCCCACCAGATTCCAGGTGGCGTTGATGCTGGCAGAAAGATCAACATCACCATCGTGGGGAGTTCTTTCGTAGTGGGTATGATGATGATCTTGCCCGAAGGAATGTCGGTAAGCTCCAAAGTTTAGACTTATTTTAGGCAGAGGAAGATTATCTTTTTGTTCAATTTCGTAGTTGATATTGGCATTTTCCACATCATTTAGGGTGTTGAGGACATCAGGATTTCGCTGGGCACTCATTTGAAAGGCTTCTTCTTGTTTGATAAAAATTTTTTTATAAACGATATTCTCCTTTAGAGTATATCTCGTACTTGATGAATCCCCAATTAAATAGGCGATCCGTTCATCCCCCACAGCAGCATTCATAAGTGCTTCTTGATATTCATCCTGGGCACGCAAAAATTCATCCCGGCTTTGCAAATATTCTTGCTTGCGAATCTTATTGAGGGTGAATTTTTCCTTATTAAGTCGGTAAACGAAGGAGGCATGACGGAGTTGTTCCTTCTTGAAAAATTCAATTTTTTTCAAGGTAATCAGGTTGAAATATTCCGCCATGAGCATTAATTTCAATTCTCTTCTTTGTTCCCCCAGAGCTTGAACATTTCTTTGGTAAGTGTTTTTATCTGATTGGTATTGCAGATAATCTTTTCCCCAGTTAAAAAGAGAATATTCCTTGACCTCAATTCCTACCGTGCCAGTGGGTGCTTTAAAGTTGTTTTGCGGGGGTTTGGTTTTCTGGTTTATGCTAGATAGCAGTTCCGAACTTGTCATAACGATATCGACTTGGGGAAACCAAAAAGAGTAGTATGCATCTTTCCAGTTTAAATCTATTAATTCGCCTTCAAACTGGCGCAGATGTTGGTCATGATTAAGGCGCAGTCCCTGTTCGATAACGGTGTTTATATCGAGGCTTTTAATGTTAACCCCGATATCGCGTACTTCATCACCCAGATAATTTTTAAACTCGCCCCAAACCTGACCAACAAAAGACAGGTGCAAAACGAAAGGAATAATGAGATGGGGAAGCCGCTTCTTCATGGTTATGATTAACATTCCAGGTTACTCAAGTTTATAACTTATTAAAATACTAAGGAAATGATAGTTTAAAAATCGATACTTGGGCAACCTTTTTTGATAATATTTTCGGTTAACACTCTAATTTTTAATAGATTCAATTCTTTTTCGCGTTTTAGTTTTTCGTGATTGTCCCTTAATTGTTTTTTGATAGACTCTTTTTGGGTGGGGGTTTCTTTTTCAAGTTCGGTATTTCTTATGATGAGGGATTGAATTTTTTGTTTGTATCTGATTTTTTCATTTCTCTCATCAATCATTCTTTTACATTTGGCGGATAAACTCGGGTCTCTTATAACCGAACTTCGCCAATCTTGTTCGCTGATAGCACTGCTTTCCTCAGCGGTGATAGCGCAAGGTGCCATTATATAAGTGAAGAATAAAAAAATCAGCTTTAAAAAAAAAGTCATATATTTTTTAAAAAAAGTTCTTAATTCATTTTATCATAACTTTGCACTAAGGAATCTTAGTGGTAGATTTTACTTAGAGATAATTTTATAAAAGTCGGAAAAAATGCCTTCGGAAAACAAAAACTGTTTGATTTTAATCCCCGCTCGTTTTGCATCTACTCGTTTCCCTGGAAAACCTCTCTCTAGAATATTTAATAAAACCATGATTCAAATGGTCTATGAAAATTTAAATAATTCCGAGAAAAATGGTTCATTTAAATTTACTGTGGCCGTAGTTACAGATGATGATCGAATTGAAAAACATGTGCAAAGCATTGGTGGCAATGTCATTCGAGTGGATGATCAAGTATCTACTGGAAGTGAGCGCATTTTTCTTGGCTGGCAAAGGTTTTATAAGAATGATTGTTATGACCTGATTATTAATGTGCAAGGGGATGAGCCTCTTTTAAAACCATCGTTGATCGAGAAATTGGCCCGGTTTCATTTGGCCAGTGATTACGATATAGCCACCGTTGTGGTAGCAAAAGAAACTAGGGATGAGACTTTTATTGATCCTAATAAAGTGAAAGTGATTTATCAAAAGGATACGGGGAAATGCCATTATTTTTCCCGGTCCCCGATTCCTTTTGCAAAAGACGGGAATATGAAGGAGTGGTTTTTACATGTAGGTATCTATTCCTACAAACCGACTGCGCTGGAAAGTTTTAATAAGGCCCAGAAGTCTTTCTATGAAAAAGCAGAAAATTTGGAGCAATTAAGAGCGTTGGAGTGCGGACTTAAAATGGGTGCGATTGAATCACAAGATACGTTTATTGGTGTCGATACACCTGAAGATATAACCAAGGTTGAAGGAGTTCTTTGTGGCAAAAAATAATAAAAAATATATTTTTATTACGGGTGGAGTGGTGAGCTCTCTCGGAAAAGGTCTGGCGTCCGCTTCGATTGCCGCCCTTTTGGAGCGTAGAGGGATTAAAGTCAATCTTCTTAAGATGGACCCATACATTAATGTCGATCCAGGGACGATGAGTCCTACCCAGCATGGTGAAGTGTTTGTCACAGACGATGGAGCCGAAACGGATTTGGATCTTGGGCATTATGAGCGTTTCACTTCATTAACTTTAACCAAAACCAGTAATTTTACCACCGGCAGGGTTTATTTACAGGTGATTGAAAATGAAAGAGAAGGAAAATACCTTGGAAAAACGGTTCAGGTAGTTCCTCATATTACGGATGAAATAAAACGCAGGATTCATCTGGCCACGCAAGAGGCTGATTTATTGCTGGGGGAAATTGGGGGAACTGTTGGGGATATCGAATCATTGCCTTTTTTAGAGGCGATCAGACAGTTTGCGGGGGATGTGGGAAAAGAAAATGTACTATTTATTCATCTGGTTTTAATCCCCTATATAAGTGCGGCGGGGGAACTGAAGTCAAAACCCGCCCAGCATTCAGTGAAGGAGCTTAGAGAAATTGGACTTTATCCTGATATTATTCTTTGTCGAAGTGATAGAGAAATCGATAAAAGTATTTTGGAGAAGATTTCCCTGTTTTGTAATGTCAGTAAACATAACGTGTTTCATTCAATAGATGTGGATACGATTTATAAAGTGCCACTGGAATTTCATAAGCAAGGCTTTGATGAAAAGATCACTGAACTGCTGGGCATGTGGACGGGCAGGCCTTCGATTCAAGATCTGGAAAAAGTGGTTTATAATTACGAAAACCCGCTTCGCAAAATAAGAATTGGGATTGTGGGAAAATATACGGAGCTGATTGAATCATATAAATCCCTCGACGAGGCCATGAGGCATGCGGCGATTGCCAACCAGGTAAAACTACAAAATATCTATATTGATGCAGAGGATTTGGAAAATAAGGATGAAGTTGAAAAAATTCTATCCAATGTCCATGGTATTTTGGTTCCGGGAGGATTTGGTCAAAGAGGGACGGAAGGTAAAATTCTGGCCGTGAAGTATGCCAGAGAAAATAAAATACCGTTTTTTGGAATTTGTCTGGGAATGCAACTGGCCATGATCGAATTTGCCCGCAATATCGCCGGAATCAAGGACGCCAATTCGGAAGAATTTACCCAAGATGGAAGTTTAATCGTCCATTACATGAAGGGGCAATCAAAGGATGGGGTCAAAGGTGGAACGATGAGGCTGGGAGCCTATAACTGCCATTTAGTGGATGGGACCAACGTCAAACGCATTTATGGGGATGCAAATATATCGGAAAGACACAGACACCGCTTAGAAGTTAACAATGATTATCTGAATAAATTGAAAGAAGCCGGGATTGTGGTGTCTGGTATCAACAAGGATTTGAACCTGGTGGAGGTCATTGAACTTCCAGACCATCCTCATTTTATTGGATGTCAGTATCATCCAGAATTCAAATCAAAACCATTTTGTCCTCATCCACTGTTTTATTCCTTTATAAAAAGTGCTGATCAATTGGCGGTAAGCAAGGAAAATGAAGAAAGATTATGAGCAAAAAATTAGAAGTATATGCAGGCCCTTGTGTCATCGAGGATGAGTCGCTAACTCTTTCCATCGCCAATACCCTCAGGGAAGTTTTAAAACCCTTTGAAAAAGATGTGGATTTTTATTTTAAGGCAAGCTTTGATAAGGCCAACCGAACATCCATTCATTCTTTTCGAGGGCCAGGTCTTGAGGAAGGACTTAGAATTTTGGAAAAGGCTAAAAATGAATTTGATTTGAAGCTGGTTACCGATTTTCATCACCCTGATCAGGCCAATAGCTTAAAAGATGTGGTGGATGTTTTGCAAATTCCTGCCTTTCTCTGTCGTCAGACCGATATGATTATTGAAGGTGCCAAGAGTGCCAAGGCCAAAAATAGGACTTTAAATATTAAAAAAGGACAGTTTTTAAGTCCAGAAGAAACCGAGAATATTGTTACGAAGGCAAAGAATTTTTTAACCAATGATAAGATTCGTTTGACCGAAAGAGGATCAAGCTTTGGTTATAATAACTTGATCGTGGATATGGGTAGTTTTATGATTATGAAATCTTTCGGGGTAAAAACGCTATTTGATGCCACTCATTCCCTTCAGCGTCCTGGAGGCAATAAAACATTTACGGCGGGCAAAAGAGAGCAAATGATGGTTCTTTCCAAAGCGGCAATCTCGGCAGGGGCGGATGGTTTATTTTTTGAAACCCATCCTGATCCTCAAAATGCCAAGAGCGATCCGGCCACCTGTATGGATTTAAAGCATGTTAAAAAGTATTTAGAAACTATTGTTCCGCTTTATATAATAAATTTAAATTTGCTGGAGAGCCTGGATGAATGAGCGAAAGTATTACATGGATGTAGTTAAGAAGTTCAGTAAAAAACTTAAGAAAATAAAAGTTTTTATTACGGATGTGGACGGCATATTAACCGATGGCAAAATTCATTGGGATGGACATGATATCGGATTTAATCGATCATTTCATGCTTTGGATGGTTATGGCATGAAGATTCTCAAGCAAGCGGGCATCAAGATTGGACTCATTACCGGAGGCGATTCCAACAGCGTGAAAGTCCGGGCGGAGTATTTGAAAATGGATTATATTTTTGTGGGAACCGAGGATAAAAGGCATGCCCTGGATAAAATTTTACAGGATGGATTTAAAGAGGAAGAAATTCTTTATATGGGAGATGAATTTTTTGATCTGCCCATTCTTATGCGGGTTGGTTTTTCAGCGACGGTACCTAGTGCCAGTTTGGAAATAAAAAAAGAAGTGGATTATGTCACCCGGGCAAAAAGTGGTGAAGGGTGTGTTAGAGAAGTGATTGACCTAGTTCGATATGCCCAAAAGATTGTACCTATAATTGAAGGATACAATGCTTAAGGATCATGATGGTGAAGGAATTAGAAAATTTAAAAGCTTTTTTAGATTTGGAATTTAGTGGGCCTTTTGAGTATCTTTTTAAGTTTATTGTTCCATGCGAGCAAGTGGGGGAATTGAAGGCGAAACTACCTGACGTCAAGTGGCAAAGTCGAGCTTCAAAAAATGGAAGATATTTAAGCATAAGTTTTAAAAAATTGGTGCAAAACTCCAGCGAAGTGATTGATATCTATCAAGGCCTGTCAACGGTGCCTGGAATAATATCCCTCTAGGTGGGTGGCAGATGAAAAAGAAATTTAAGAAGGCCTTGGTCATTGGTTCTGGGGCATTTGGTACCTCGATCGCCTCGGTGTTGGCATGCAATTTTGAAAAGGTTGTGCTCCTTGGAAGAACCGTCGATTTTAAACATAATATTGAACATTATCATGAAAATAAAAAATATCTTTCTGGGCAAATCCTAGAAGAAAATATTGTGGCCAGTTTTAGTTGGGAAGAATTGGATGGCATTGGACAAGAGTTGGATTTGCTGGTCTTTGGAATCCCTTCCACAGCAATTACCAGTTATTTATATGATCATTTTGATGATGTGGAAAGAATTGTAAAGAAAGGTGTTCCGGTGGTTTCTCTGTCCAAAGGGATTGACCCAGTAACCCTTGAGTTATCTGATGATCTTTTTTTTAATTTCTTATCTTCATTCAAAGATCAATTTACTTTTTTATCCGGGCCCTCATTTGCTAGAGAAATCATGGATAAGCAAATAACCCTGGTTTCATTGGCCGGCAGATCGAGGGAGGTGTTGATAAAAATTTCTAATATGTTGGAAACTCCTTTTTTCAAAGTCATGCCCAATTATGATATAAAAGGCGTCCTACTAGGCGGGGCGCTAAAAAATATTTTGGCCATCGCTGGGGGAGTAATTGAAGGTCTTGGATACAACGATAATACCCGGGCAGCTATGATCACCAGAGGTATTGCCGAGATGCTTCGTTTTGGGGTTATTTTTAATGCGCGCCCCGAGACTTTTTATGGACTTAGCGGAATGGGGGATTTGATTTTGACCACTACCGGAGAGTTGTCCCGGAATAAAAAATTTGGATTACAAATTGCCAAAGGGCACAGCGTAGATGAAGCTCTTAAAATTGTAGGACATGTAGTAGAGGGTTATAAAACCACTCTAGCGGCTCACAGGTTATCAGAGAAATATGAAATTCGGGCCAGAATTTTTAATGGGGCCCATGACGTTCTTTTCCTCGGAAAACATCCGTCGGATGTGATTTTAGAACTGATGAATTCCCCTATCAGATTTGAGCTTGGGTAGTGCGTTTTGCTACCAAAATAATATATATAATTGAGGAAGATAAAGTGTTTTTTTCTTTTTAATTAGAGTTATTTTTTATAAGATTCAGGCAATACGTTCAACCATCAAGGGAGACATCATGTTTAAAATTATTTCGCTGCTTGGATTAATACTTTTATTATTTTCCATCGAGGTAAACGCCGTTACCGGAGAGTTTTTTGAATATAATGGCACGATGAGAGCTGGTACAGGACATAATTCTAAAGGTGGAGGGATGACATGTTTTAGTAATCCCGATACCGGCAATTTATTTCGGATGGGAAATGAATGTGACATTTATAGCGAAAATATTTTTGTGGCCAAATTTTTAAAGGACAAGTCGGATAAAGATAAGTTTTTTAAATCGCAAATTCGACTAGTCTATAAAAACGAAAATTCGGATAGGGATTGGAGTCAGGTTCAAGAGGGACAAAACACTGGATCACAGTTTGTAATGAGGGAAGCATTTGTGCAAGGGGGCAGGTTTGATGATTCGGCGGTCACCTATTGGGCAGGCAAAAGATTTTATCGTGAACAAGATATTTGGATGAATGATAGCTGGTATATGGATATTTCCGGATTTGGTGGTGGCGTGGAAGATATTAAAATAGGAGATGCAACTTTAAATTTAGCCTACTTTAGAAAAAATGATACTGTTACTGAAACGGCAACAAATACAGATATTGGAAATACTGGTATTAATCATTATGATTTAAGAATTAGAAATATAAAAACTGAGCTGATAGGAGAGTTTGTAACATGGCTTGGTTATGCTAAAACCGCTGATCGTAAAAACCTCACCTCAGGAGCGGAATATGAGGGTTTTGGTGGATATGTGGCCGGGATTTTAAATCGTAATAATTTTGCGAATGGTTTTAATCATTTGATTCTTATTTATTCAACGGGACTTTTACAGGGACAAAATCTGGATGGTGGCTACCAATACCTTAAAGGATCAGATGATTTAAAAAAGGCAAAAGAGGCTTCGAGAATCACTTTTGCTGATCAGATTATGTATAAGCTTGCTAGCAATTTAGATCTCAATCTCGCAGCCACCTACGAAAAACGAGACGATGGTGCCGAGACTTACAATATTACCGATGTCTATAGCCTGGGCATGACGTCCTTGTATTCGTTTACGGACCATTACCAGTTATTATTCCAGGCTGGACATTCAATCGTTGATCCAGATGGAGCGAGCCAGCGATCGCTGACCCGCTTTACGTTAGCTCCACAGGTGGCAGTCGGAGGATTTTGGGGGCGCCCGGTGATAAGGGTGTTTTACGCTAAAACATTTTGGAATCGGGAAAATCGAGGGAGAGTTCAATCCAGTGGGCCATATGCTAGCGAAACTTCCGGTGCCAATATGGGAATTCAAGGAGATGTTTGGTTTTAGGGAAAATTTAGGCTAAACTAAAGATCAACTAAATTTTAATAATTGGAGTAGAGATGGCAACACTTCGTTTAAATAACATTCATAAGTATTATGGCGAAACCCATGTGGTCAAGGGGATCAGCACGGAGATCAAAGATAAAGAATTTCTGGTTTTAGTGGGACCTTCGGGATGCGGTAAATCCACGATCCTTCGCATGATTGCGGGTCTTGAGGATATTTCCTCGGGCGAATTATTTATTGAAAATAAATTGGTCAATGATGTCCCGCCCGGTAAGCGGGGAGTGGCAATGGTTTTTCAAGATTATGCCCTCTACCCTCATATGAACGTTTATGAAAATATGGCCTTTGGACTTAGTCTGAATAAAAAAATTTCCAAAGAAGAAATTGAGAGGAGAATTAATGAGGCATCAGAAATGCTCGATCTGGGGCCTTATTTAAAAAGAAAGCCAGCGGCTTTGTCTGGAGGACAAAGACAACGGGTTGCGATGGGTAGGGCATTGGTTAAAAAATCCAGCGTTTTTTTATTTGATGAACCCCTTTCTAATTTAGATGCCAAACTTCGTAGTAAAATGCGAGCCGAAATCAAGAAGTTTCATCTTATGACCAAAGCCACAGTGGTTTATGTCACTCACGATCAATTGGAAGCGATGACTCTGGCCGATCGGATTGCGGTTATGAACGGCGGTGTGGTTGAACAAATGGGCACACCTCTTGAAATTTTTAACAATCCACGCACCGTTTTTGTGGCCGGTTTTATTGGAAATCCCACGATGAATATTATGGAGATGAATGTGGTGGAGAGGGATAAAAAAAAGCTGATGGTTACCGACGATGGAAAATTTGAACTTCCTATTCACGAAAGCAAACTGGGTATTTTGGGAAATAGAAAAAAAGTTATTATGGGCCTTCGACCTCATGATATTTGGGTGGTGGTAGAGGGTAAAAAACTTTGTAAGGCCAGAGTCGAGATTGTTGAATTGCTGGGGAAAAGTGCCTATCTTACTGTAATTGCAGGAAATAAAGAGTTGATGATTGAAATGATCGGCGATGATTTTCCCAAGATTGGCGATATCATCGGCCTGGATTTTTCACTGGAACATGTTCATCTATTTGATTTTGAAACCGGAATGAATCTCAATATAAAATAATTATGCAATCCTATTTACTTGTTTTTATTGTACTTACCAGGTTTGAGTAACCATTCAGCCAAATAGTTGATTCAAGGTAGCTTCGAAAGAAGTAAATGCATCAGTTATTCCATCCATTACATTTAACCTCTGTTTTTTTAGGGTAGAGATATAGCTTCTAATTCTGGCATAAGTTCTAGCGCCGGCCATAGATCTGAAACATCCAGATATTTTTTGATGAACCTTTGCCATACGAAGATCCCGTTCACCAAGATTATTCGTAAATGGAATGATGGGATTGTATAAAAATTTGAGTATATGATTTCGATATTCTTTAAATCGCTCCAACAAACATCTGGATTTGGATTTTTGAGTTTTTTTAAACAGAGAGACTCTTCCTTTTCTTTTGCTTTCAGTTACCATCGGAGGAGGGCATGTCTCATTACCCATCAATATTATTTTTGAATACCATGCTTCAATTTGATTTATTTTATCTCTGGATAATTTTTTCTTATTTCTTAGATAGTTTGCAGCCTGAAGAAGTTGTCTCATTTTCCTCGACCAGAGCTGATCTTCTTGTTCTTCGCTAAAAATTAACTCTCTTATTAAATGAGACCCGCAAAATACATGTGTACAATCATATTTCAAATAAGGTTTAAAAAAATCATGCATCAATATACCTGTAAAATTTGGTAGTACACCCATTTCACTCATAGCATCTCTGCCCCGTTTTTCATGGGGATAAAGCAAGGTGTATACCTCATTGGATAAAACATGAAGATAATTACTCTTACCCGCAATATTTATATATGTTTCATCCGAATGATCCAGCTTGCTGTTAGTAAGTGCTTCTTTAACTTTCTGATCAAAGTTCAATTCCTGTAATTGCTAGCACTTATACCAATATAGTATTCAAGCGTTCTAGCATCCGCTATAACCGACGGCTCGAACATACCGTGGGAAAATTGTTTTTTTATAGAATAAAAGTACACGGTTCTTAATTTCATAATTCGCTTCATTCGTTTCCATTCCATTATTACGATATGAATTTATCAAGAATCTTGTCAATTTTCTCTACCGCATATTGAGGAATATGAAGAAGTTTTAATTTAACCAACTCACCATTGATTTTATGGCCTGCTTCGCTTTGAGAGTAGTCGTCCAAAGAGATTTTTATACCTATATTTCTTTTCTTCTCATTAATAAAATAAAAAAGGGATTTAAGATGGCCCGTGGTTGTTGATTTTACTTCAATAGGAATGATCGTATTTCTTTTAGAAAAAATAAAATCAATTTCTCCTTTTTGCGAACCCTTATCTTTTAACCAGTAAAAAAGATGGGGTGGGACTGTGCAATTATCCCCATAAGCGAGATGTTGTGCCACAAATTGCTCCGCCAGCGTTCCTTTGGTGTTAAAATTAGATTTAAATTCATGATCAATAAAATCAAAATCCATATTAAGTAAGGCGTTGGCAAGACCAATGTCTAGAAAATAAATTTTGAAAATTGAAAGATCACTTTCACCCAGTAACGGAATGGAGTTAGCATTAGTGTGAGTACAAGGAAGAAGCACTCTTGCGTCGATTAATAATTCTACAATACGTCGTATATCCCTGCTTTGGGATTCAGAATCTAATTTTTGATATATGAGTTTTTTACCAAGATGTAAAACAGAAGCAAAAAAAATTTTTTCAATTCTTCTTACGTTGATTCTGGAATTATATTTAGGAAAATCAGCAATATAAGTTTGCAGTATTTGATTTTGAATTTCTCTAACAGGAAATAAACTTTGAGATTCTATATAAGTTTTAATGGCCTTAGGCATTCCACCAATATAGTAATATTTCACCAACTCTTTCAAAAAAAGATCATGATTATGTTGATTAAATTCCAAACGGCCGAGTTTTTCTTCTAGAAGATGATTATTGGTTGCCCATAAATATTCAGAAAAGGTCATCGGTCCTAGATGATAAAATTCAACACGACCGACAGGAAAACTAAATTTTTCATTATGCAAGGTCAATTCAAGAAGTGAACCTGCGGCAATCAATGGAATATTTGCATGTTGTTCATAGAAGTATCGAAAGGCTTTTAAAAGTTCAGGAGATTCTTGAATCTCGTCAAAAAAAAGTATTGTTTGAGATGAAATTTTTTTTTTGAATTTTAATTGAATTTCATCTATTAGATTTTCTAAATTTAATTCTCGTTCCTCAAGGGTTCTAAATTTTACAATTTCTAAATTTATCTCAATCAAATCCAAGTTATTATTTTGGCAAAAAAGTCTGACCAATGTTGATTTACCAACCTGTCTTGCTCCTCGAATAATCAGAGGCATTCTTGTTTTTTTCTTATACCACTTAACCAAAAAATCTTCTGCAATTCGTTTCATATACCAGCCTTTGCATATAATCATAACGCTATGAAATCACTACATCAAGCACTTTAATAGGGGTATTTTAGTTCTCCTTGAGATGATATTTAGGGGTATATTAATAAATTTACGCGGTTCTTATCTGCGAATATGCACCTTGTTATGTATAGGTTCGCAAATAAGAACCGCGTACTTAATTTCGCACTTATATTTAGAAATGCTTAACCTAGTAGTTAATGAAAATCAGGCAAGACGTCTTATATAAACTTCTTGTCTGATAAATAACAAACTCATTTTTATAGGCTTAGAGATTATAAAGCATGATAGGTGTTGGTAAGGTCGATTGACATCGAAACATATTGTTTATCTTCCAGGCCACCGACAACCGATCAACCTTGTTTTTTGCATGTTGCAAATTTAATTCTAATCCCAAGAGCAACATTTTACTTTTTTTAAGGAAAGGGAAAATATTATTCTGAAACGACTTGCTCTCTTAAAGATAAGCAAAGTGAAGCTGCGTTTGCTAATTCGCTTAATCTTCTTGAAAGTTCTTTTGCATGTTTTGGTAGTCTTTCCCTATACATGTTGCCCATATCATCTCTTCGATCAGGATTCTGAGTTCCTGTTGCATCAGCAGCAATTGATAGTGCATCAGCTGAAAGTGCCATAAGAATTCCTTCCATTGATGACTTAAGAGTATCACAATCTGCGGCCTCAACTCTTTCTATCTGCTCTATACGATCTTTAATCGATTCATCTCCGATGGCCTTGATTTCATCTGACAATGTATCTGCAAATAAATTAAGAGAAGTTAATAAAATGATTCCTGCAACTATCTTTTCCATATTAGTACTCCTGTTGAAAAATATGTTCGTTAAATTTCTGCTTTAATATAAACAGAAATGGAGTTAAATAAAACCAGAAAAGACTCACTGCATAATATTTGCAATTTTATTAAGTAAGGTTAGCTAACCTTACGTTACAGGTTTGAATAATTTTCATAGTAAAACAAAGAAATAATGTCATGTGCTATAAGCAATCCAAACTATTTTGGAGTATGGCCATGACAAAATTTGTAAAAAATGTTTTTGTTTTCACTTGCATGCTAGGATTTTTGATTGCAAGCATGCCCTCCAACGCTTCGGAATATAACTTTGGTTCCGCCTGTAGAACCAACGGACATTGGACGCAAACGGCGCTACAGGAAACTCAAAAATTAATCGAAGTATTAAACCAATTTAAAAATGACGAAAACTGTCATGGACTTGAGAGTATTGTTCAGAAGTTGATGAGCACTGATGAGAGGTTCAAAAATTCAATTAATGCCACTAAGGGTGAGATAACTGATCAAATCGTTGATGGTATTGATAATGAAAATATTAACGGACAAAAAGAATTTTTAAACAATATGGTGAATAATGGTAAGGGTTCAATCAAGAATAAGGGGGAATTTTTAGATTTGCTGGCCGGTGTTCATATGAACTCAGCCATAAATTCAAGCTATGATTTTACAAAAAATTTATCAGCAGCATATTTTAATAAGGAGCAGGTGGTTAGGGGGCTTCATCAGTCTGCTTCCGAATTAATTGGAGTGGTTAATCAGGCATTGAATGCTTTTATCGGCCCAAAACTCAATCAATGTTTAGTGAAAACCCCAGAGCAAGGATTGGTTGTAATTGCTGGGATGATGCGATTGGTAGCGAATACTTCAGTACCAGGCGTAAGTGTGACAGCTAATAGGATTGGTGAGACTATCAATAATTTAGTTCAGTATATGAGGCAAATGGGATTTGCCAAATCTCTTAAAGGGTTGAAACAACATGAATTATGGGCCTCAATTACCTGTGCTCTTGAAAGTTCAGCAGAGCATTATTGCACAGCTAGGGATCAATTAAAACTTTTAAACTGGGGGCTCGAATCCATGGACAAAAGCGGCATTTATGCCGATGCTAATTCAGTGGATCCGGTCAAAGGAAATTTTTTAACGGGTTATGCTACGCTGATAAGGAATGTCCCGGTGATTGCCAAGTGGCTGCTTAAAGTCCAATTTGGGGTGGAACCGAAACTTATGACTGATGCCACCTATAAAAACAGTATCTGGCAAACTGTTATTGGTATTATTTCGTCAATTAATGATTTGAACGCCAATTTTAATGAATATAAGATAAATATTCTTAATTCCAATGATCCTAAAACCCAAAAAAATATGATCTTTGGGATGATTTCTAAAATTAAAAACACCATGAGCGGTGCGGTTATGTCAAGTGGAGGTAGTGAAATTAATTTTTATACCAACTCTCTTCCTATGAGATATTTACCGCTGGTTTTAATTGGCATGAATGAGGGGGATTACCCCAAAGACGTTTTGCCGAAAGAAAGTGGTCTGATTATTTCTGCTGAAGAGTGGCTCCAAAATGGTGGTAAATACCAGCCGATGTTTGATGATCCAATCAAATTATTGGAAATTATTAAACTTAATATGGAGAGGATTATTGAATCTGTGCAAGATGAAATGAGAAAATATTTTATTGACCGGTTGATCGTTGATAAAATGAATCTGGTCGCAGAAGCATTTACTATAGATTCCATGGGAACCAGTGTGGATGACAGTATGAAAATTATTCTTCGTTACTTGGAAGGATTGAAACAAAGAGTACATAATTCGCCATTTGGTGACGAACAAGTGATTCACCTTATTAACGATACTCTTACGCAATTGAGTCAAGTGGTGGTTGCTATAGATGAGTATGGCAAACATAAGGGTAGTGAAAAAGAAATTCAAAAAGCTGCTGCAAAAGTTATTGATATTGTTTATGAGGAATTTAATGTTCTTATCCAAAGAGATTCTTTTATTACCAATCGTATGGCCACGCTAGTTCATTACGATTATTTTTTACAGATATTGGAAAACCGAGATATCGGTCAATACGAAAGAGATCTTATGATCATTTCTAATAATGAAGCATACCAAAAACTAATTTTATCTCATAGCGATAATGTGGCAGCGGCTGCTGCAGAATATAAAACTGCCTTGATGATTCATAGAAATAATATAGATGAGTTAGAATATCTTTTTAGAGATAATTTTCTAAGCTATTTACGAACAATTATTGATGATTCCAACGGGGTTCCCTTGGTTCTTAGAAATGCCAGATCATTACTGAATATGAAGTATGATAATATTCTATTATTACCCAAGAGTATTCTTGGGTATCAATATCGCTATCAGATGGAAATGATTAATCCATTCAATCTTTCTTATAAAAGAGGAAATATTTTGAAAGGTGGTGACAACGAAAGTTCATCGTTTATGGCCAATCGAAATAAAGCATGTATTCAGCTGTTAGCGGCTACTGAGCCTTTGGCCATATATTCAAAGTTGTGTTCTGGGGCGGTGATGACGTCACCATTTGTTGAAGCGGCAGGGAGTGAACAAAGAAAACAAGAGCTGGCTTTTTTAAATGTTGATTTTAATTCTTATGCCAAATATTTTTCCAAAAAGACGGATGATGACAAAATATGTGCCTACCGGGATTATCTTAGAAGAAATCATGTCCACTGGATGACTTTGCAGCATAATCAGATCAAAGCTCATAAAAGAAAAGTGGCGGAGAATGAAACAAAGGCAGGTGGGATTTTGGAGCGAGCCCGCACCCGTATGTTACTTAAACAGTTAAATCTTGCGGAGAAAAAGAAAAAGGATTGGATTCTCCAGATGAAAGACATGGAACAGGAAGTATTAAAACTTACGAATGAAACCAAAAGAGTAAAAAAGAAAATTGAAAATAGAAAAGAAGGTCTTGAGTTTTATAATAAGGGTGCTAGTGATCAGGCAGAACTTAGAAAAAAGAAAGAAGATATTTTCGGGCTGGAAGAAAAACTTGAGGAATTAGAGGATACGATTGAAGAAAGATCTCAAAGAATGGAAATTATCAAAGCTGATATAACTCTTTTAGATTTTGATATTGAAAAGCTCAAAGATATTGATGTGAGTGATTTGTAAGAATTAAAATTTTAGCATATTAGTTTCATATTTGGCACTTCGCTAAAGATATATGCCTGTTCTAGTATGGCTTTTGTCGTTATTTTTTTCACACTAAAATTTAGTGGTAAATTTTCCAAATTTTATTATTATAAATACTAACGTTATATAAATAACATTCAAAATAAGGAGAAAGTATGAAAACTTTTACAAGGATTTTTCTATTAATGTCTTTTAGTTTAACAATTTCAGCCGCTGAAAATTGCACCCCTGCTAACAAAAAAGCGGTGTGTGATCCAGAAAAAGTAAAAAAAGTTGTAAGTGATATGTGCACTACAATTGAAAATGAAGGTGAGGCGGCGCTAGCAAAAGTAAAAAGTTTTCGCTATGATTGTTGTGGCGAACCTAATTATATTTGGATTAACGACTTGCATCCGACCATGATTATTCATCCAATCAAACCTCAATTAGATAAAACCGATCTTTCCAACTCTGTAGATCCAGACGGTAAAAAACTTTTTGTAGATTTTGTGAAAGCAGTAAAGAAAACTCCAAAAGGAGACTGGGTCGATTATAAATGGACCAAAATGGGCGAATCTGACCCTACTGCTAAAACTTCTTGGGTTCAATTATGCAAACCAGGTAAAAAGGGAGAAGGTTGGGTTGTAGGTTCAGGAACATGGAAGTAATTTTTAAAATCAAAGCATATAAAAATAATTAATAATTTATAAATCCCCCTAGCATGGAGTAAATGATGGCCGTTGATAATAAAAATATGAAATTTAAAATAACCTTTTCACTGGTTATGAGTTCCTTGCTTGTTTGCATTGTGCTTGGGGGTATTATTACAATGATAGCCAAGAACGCCATTATTGAAAGTAATACTAGAAATTTACAAACGATCAGAGATAGTAAGATTATTGAAATCAAAACAATCTTTTCAACTTTTTCCAATAATATTCAATCAATGTCTCAAACAAAATTTCTTCAAGATGCCCTTGTCGCATTTGAAAGTATTGCCTATGGTATCGGACTCGAATTGGCAGCCAAGGATGTCAAATTGGATTCTGATTATTACATAAATATTGAAAAAAAATTTAAAGATGTGTTTCAAGAAATTCTAGATCAATACAAGATGAAAAATTTCTATGTTGTTTTAAATACCGGCGTGGTCATTTCACAAGCGAAACATGATATCTATTTGGGTAAGAATTTCCTGGTTGGAGACATGAAAAATTCAAGGATTGCGGAAGCGTACAAATTGGGTTTAAAGGGACTTTATCTTGAGGATTTACATTTTTCCAATGAACTTAATAAACCTGTCTCATATATAGCAATTCCCATCTTATCAAAATTTGACCGTGACGGTTATGCCAAAGACGCTCGTATGGGTGTTCTCATCGCTGAACTGGATTGGGAAATTATCAATTCTATTACAAAATCAAAATCCGGTCTTGGCACGACAGGAGAAGTATATATTGTAGGAAACGATGATATTTTAAGAACAGATACTTTGAGAGATAAATATCTTGATTCCATAAGTCAAAAGAAAAAAATCAATACAGAGGTATTTTCAAAAAAGGAAGAATCTTTAATTGAAGTCATGGAAATAAAAAATTATGCCGGTATTGATGTTTTTCAAGCCTCTGCCATTGTTAATATACTTAATTGTAAATTAGCTTTAATTATCGAAAAATCGTCTAAAGAAATTAATGCCTCTACAAAAACCATGGTCACCGTCAGCTTTGTTGTTATTGCCATCATTATGACGTTAATAGGCTTGGTCGGAATAATCCTTGGGCGTCAGCTCGCAAATCCCTTCTTGCTATTGACAAAAAATTTAGAAAATACATCTCAGGATGTTTTGACGATTTCTGAAAAAATTTCAACTGGCGGACAACAAATCGCCACATCTTCAAATCAACAAGCAGCAGCCACTCAAGAGAGCATGGCCGCCATTGAACAGATGTCCAGTATGATTTCTCAAACTACAGCTTTTGCTGAAAAATCCGAGATATTGATCAAAGAGGTTGAAACCCAGACTACCGATGGACATAACGTCATGGATGCACTTTCATCATCAATGAATTTAATTCAAGAGGCAACTGCCCAGCTTCAATCAATTGCTGAAATGATTAAGGATATTGCTCGAGAGACAAACATCATTAACGATATTGTTTTTAAAACACAACTATTATCATTTAATGCATCAATTGAAGCAGCAAGAGCGGGTATGCATGGCAAAGGTTTTTCTGTGGTTGCTGAAGAAGTTGGAAACCTCGCAAGGATGAGTGGTGAGGCGGCACAACAAATTCATAAATTAATTGAAAATAGTGAAAAGCAGGTTGGTAAATTTATCAATGAAACAACAACCGTTGTCAGTAAAGGGAAAAAAAATACCGACGATGCTCTGGCAATTTTTCAAACAATTGAGCAAAATGTATCATTCATCAATAAGCAAGTTGGGCAAATTTTTCAGGCTTCAAAAGAACAAATGAATGGTATTCAACAAACCAAAGTTGCAATTCAACAATTAGATTCAGCCACCAAAGTTAATGTAAATGTTGCCGACGAATCTATTCAGAACGCTGAAGCTTTAAAAGATGCAAATATAAAATTTGTAGATGTTGTTTCGAAACTAAAAGGGATTGTCTTGGGTTCGAGGAATGTTGCAAAGAAGATTGCAGAAAATGCTACCTCTTATTCAATCAACAAGTTCCTTGATACGAAGAATAATGCAACCATCTCTAACAAATATTTGGATAGTCAGACACTTGATGAATTGGTGGTTAATAAATATCCCAATCAGTTTGAAGCTTTAACTGTCCAAGATTTCGAAAATAAATCATAGAAGACTAGTTATTTTCTTTTTCCATAAAGATATGATTCCTGAGCAGGTTTTCAATTTCATCAACTTCTTGCAGGGTATTTAGGGTAAACTCATCAAGATGTTCGATATTTCTTTTGAGTCGTTTTTTTAATTCGATGGTATTTTGCAAGGTGATCTTCAAGCGTGGTTGTGAAGGGGTTTTAATCATATGCAACACTTCGTCTTTTAAACAACGAACCTGGCGATCCATGGCGATAATATCAAAACGATCAGCGACTTTGGACAGGCGATCCAGCTCATTTTCCTGTTCTTTAATAAGCTTATGAAAATGCAGACTATTTTCTTCGTGGTCTTTGATTTGTTCATTATATTTTAATTGAAATGAATTCAAGTCGTCGATGGCCTTTTTTAGTTCCTGGGACTTGGATTCAAACAGTGTGTTTTTTTCTTCAATACTGTTTTTAAGTTCGTTATTTTGATTTTCCAGATTTTTGATATTGATAAGCAGAAATTCATTGGTCCCAGTTGAGGTGGACTTGATGGAGTCAATTTCATTTTGTAATTCAGCCAGGTGAGTTTCAACTTCTTTTTTAGTCTTTAAAATGGTTTTAATTTCAAGTTCGTGTTTTTCAATTAATAATTCAAGCTTTTCCTTGGCATCAGTTTTGATTCTTGCCGTTCGTTCACTTTCAGCTTTTAGATCAGTTTCCAAGCGAATGATGGTTGCTTTAAGATAGGCCGTATCCTTCAGGGATTCAATATTGGTACTATCCATGGCGATTTCTTTTAATTGATTGGCCAGCATGGTAGATTTTTGAATTTCAGCATTGAGCGCAGATTTTAATTCCATGATCTCTTTGGTGGAATCAACTGATGGATTGGAAGCTTTCTGTGCTTCCAGGGCATAATATCTTCTTTTTTCATCATCCAGTTTATTTTCCAGATTCATGGCACGCATCTTTTCCCTTGATGCTATCTCCATCGCCTGTTTTAAGTCATCTTTCAGTTTGGAGACAATTGTCCGGTGTTTTTGGGCAAGTTCGCTGACTTTGGATTTTAAAAATTCTAGTTGTTTATCGGCCATGCTTCATTTTACACCAGGATAAAAGGATCTAATAGCGGACAATATTTTCTTTAAAAAGTGGAGATAAAATGTCGGATAAAGAATTAGCCCTTACTGCCACCAACCGTAAGGCCACCGACAATGTATTTATGAATGCATAAAAATATGGCGGAAATGGGAAAAGCGCCCAGAATGGAGGCAGCGGCAAATTGTCCCCATCGGTTGGAGAAAGCTTCGGAAACAAATATTTGTATTCCAACGGCAAAGGTCAGTTTATCTTGAGTTTTTAAAATAATGGAGGGGAGAATGAAGTCGGAAAAGGTATTGATAAAAGTTAAAAGGGCGACCACCGCTAAAATAGGGGTGCTTAAGGGAATGACAATTTTATAAAAAGCTTGGAAGCGGGTGCAACCGTCCATGATGGCGGACTCTTCGATTGATTTTGGGATGGTGTCGAAATAACCTTTGATCAGCCAGATATTGAAAGGGGTCATGCCGAGATAGACTAGAATGAGTCCCCCATGGGTATCAGTGCCTAGTCCCGGAACATATTGGCCTATAAAATCAAGCATCAAATAAAAGGCCACCATGGCCATGATGTTGGGAAACATTTGTACAATCATGAGGGTTAGCAGTGATAATTTTTTGCCTTTGAAATTAAAGCGGCTTAGTGCATAGGCAGAGGTGGTGGAGAGAAACAACATAAGTAGGGCCGTGATGACCGAGATCTTTATGCTATTAAAAAGCCAGATTAACATGGGAAAACTGGACGTTTTTATTTCACCAGTCACTCCATCAGTGTAGGGTAATCCTAGAATATAGCGCCAATGGGTCAGGGAAAGATGGGGAGGAACTATGTCTGAACCAATACTACCAATGGGATTTAGTGAAATGGAAATAATATAAAAAATGGGAAAAAGAATAAGCATTAAAAAGGTGATGAGAATTAAATGTTTGGCCAGTTCTATGGCGGCTCTTTGTTTATTCATTATTCATCCTTTGAATGCAAATTACCGTTTGTCATTTAGCATCCCTGACAGTTTGAAATTAATGAGGGTGAGAATGGCGATGATGATAAATATGATAAGCGCAATGGCGCTGGCCATGCCAAAGTCTTGTCCTCTTCCCCCTTCAAAGGCCAGACGATAAGTATAGGAGATAAGGATGTCGGTTTCGCCAACGGGAGTGCTGGCCTCCATCATGGGGGGGCCACCGGCGGTCAGAAGATAAATTCCCACAAAGTTATTCAAGTTAAAGGCAAAGGAGCCCACCAGCAAAGGCGCTACGGCACTCATGACAAGAGGAAGAGTGATTTTTCTAAAAGTCAGAAATTTACCAGCTCCATCCATAGCAGCAGCTTCATAAACGCTGTTTGGGATTGACTGAAGAATGCCAGTGGTAATTAAAAACATATATGGGAAGCCTAGCCATAAATTGACCAGCAAACAGCTGATTTTTGCCCATAGGGCATTCCCCAGCCAGTCAATTTTATAATTAAAAAAATAGGCAACAATATCGTTTATAATTCCGTAATCCTTGTTATAGAGACCTTTAAAGATTAAAACTGATATAAAGAAGGGGATTGAGTAGGGGATAATGATCAGTATCCGGTAAATGAATTTGCCTTTGAAATATTTTGAGTTTACAAATAAGGCCAGAAAAATTCCCAGACAAAAGGTCAGTAAGACGGAGCAACAAGACCATAGCATTGTCCAGGTAATAACTTTGGCGAAAGGCTTTTTCATACTCTTGTTCGTAAAAAGTTTTAAAAAATTGGAAAATCCAACATTTACATAAAACCCTGGGGCAATATTTTCCTTGCCATCGGTATAGTAACCGCTGGTAAAGTCAGGCCAGTAAAGAGTCTGCGTAATCGTGTCTAAAATTTTATCGTTTTCTTTTACTTCATACCGGTTAACGATGGAGGCCATATAATTGGTACTGGCAATTTTTACGGAGGGGCGATCAGGTACTAAAAAATCAATACTATTTAAGGAGTCAAAATTCTTAAAAACATCCCCTCTGGTGAGCGGGGGATTGACAAATTCCGGGCGGGGCACGGGTTTGAGGTTGACGCTTTTGTTTTCCTTGTTGATGTCAAATTGTCCTAGATAATGTTCATGTTCATCCTCGTTATAGACATGGATCAGATAAAGATCATTTGTTTGAGGATAGAGATAAAAGTTATAGGAGGGAGTATTTTCCAGCGTGTGTTTTTCGGAGAGTAATATTTCCTGCACACGGGCCAGGTTCAATAAATGTCCAGTGCCCAGATTGGTAAAGCTTATGTATATGGTAAAAAGAATGGGGATGACCATAAATAGGAAAAACGTGAGCAGTCCCGGATACATAAAACGATAAGGGAAAGCCCCTTTGATCAAAAAAATAACGGTGGTTAGTGCCCACAGGCAAGTAGCGACTAAGCCGAGTAGCAAATACCCCTGGGTCAACAGTTTATAAACAATAAGCAGTCCCAGCAATAAAATGAAAAGTGTAAAAAATTTTTTGATCCCTGTCATAATTTACCGATTATGTTTATGTGTAAGCTCCATTAAATGGGTCAAATCTGTCCGGGACAGGTGATCCCAAGTGAATCGCCACATCCAGTTTCCTTTTTGAAGGCCTGGGGTATTAATTCGTGCATGGTTATCAAGTCCCATAATATCTTGTAAAGCAATGATGGCCAGTTTGCATGGACTGGCCAAAGCCAAATTAATGAGGCTCCAATGAAAGTTTTCGATATTCCAAGCGTTGCAATATTTAAAGGTAAAATCCTTCTCCCAGGTATCTCCCAGGCTGTTGATCCACCCTTTGGTTGTTTGATTGTCATGGGTCCCAGTGTAGACCACGGTGTTGGGACTGGAGTTGTGAGGAAGGTGATGATTGGTGTCTCCCTTGCTGAAAGCAAATTGCAAAACTTTCATTCCTAAAAAACCGTATTTGTCTCTGAGCCAGTGCACATCGTTGGTAATTGTGCCAAGGTCTTCCGCAATAAATAAAATGTTGCCAAGTTTTTCTCTCACCTGTTTAAAAAGATAGTCACCGGGAACATGAATCCAGTGCCCTGCCCTGGCATCAGATATATGCGCTGGAATTTCCCACGTTCCCGCAAAACCTCTAAAATGATCCAGTCTTATAATATCAAAATAATTGTGCATGAATTGTAAACGGGATACCCACCAGTCAAAATTATGCCTGATCATGTAGTCCCAATTATAATTGGGGTTTCCCCAGTTTTGCCCAACATCTGAAAATTCATCAGGGGGTGCCCCGGTTACCACATATGGATATCCATCATGGTCCAGTTTAAATTGATCGGGTCTGGTCCATACATCCATGCTGTGATGTTTGACGAAAATAGGGATATCACCAATAAGTTTTATTCCCTTTTGATTGGCATAATTTTTTAATTTGTCCCATTGTTTAAAAAAGATAAATTGTAAAAAACTATGATAGGTAATTTGTTCTTTGTTTTTGGAAATAAACCCGTTTAAGGCTTCTGGATATCTATATTTGTATTCTTCCGGCCAGATCACCCATTTGTGTCCAAATTGTTCTGTAAGCACAATGAACAAGGAAAGGTCAGGGAGCCAGTGGTGATTTGATTCAACGAAGTTATCAAATTCTTTTATCATTTTTTTGTGGTTGAGAAATTGGCAGAAAGCTTTTTGAAAAAGAATGGTTTTATATTCCTCCACCATTTCATAATTAACATAGTGATGAGGGAGATTGTCGCTGTCTTTTAGATCGTTTGAGGAGAGCAATCCTTCCTCCACAAGCAGATCAGGACTGATAAGAAGTGGGTAGCCTCCAAAAGCTGAATAGGATGAGTACGGGCAACCCGATCCGTCTCCTATGGAAAAAGGGAGCATCTGCCACAGGGATTGTTTATATAGGACAAGGGTGTCTATGAATTTGTAAGCACTAGGCCCCATATCCCCAATGCCATGTTTAGATGGCAGGGAGAAAAGAGGAAGTAATATTCCCGATGATCTTTTTATATCCATTTGGATGGAGCTCCTTAAAAATTACTTTTTTTTAAAAGTATAACCAAAAGTTCTGATATTAAATGTAAACGAATAATTTCCTTTTTCAAGTAAAACCTTCACATTTGGTTTGAATGGTTGATAACTTAGCTGGCCATAATCCAAGCTATAATAGGTGTGCTCGTTGGCGGAACCCAGCTCGATGCTCCAGTTATGGGTGGCCAGTTTGAATTCATAAACACCGTCAGTGGGGATTGCTAATTTTAATTCATAAACAAAATCTTCCTGGCTTTGGAGCAATTTGAAGGATTCGTGGGAAATCCAGTTACCAAGATCGCTCATAAAGTATAGTTGGACATTGATTTGAGGACGGGGAATTTTTTTAAAGATGATAATGGAAGGGCCTTGTAGCCTTACCAGATTGTTCCTTTCACCCAATTGGTCAATAACGTTGGTGTATAGGGAACTACTACCGCCATATTCCTCAACGGATGAGTTGATCACTTCTCTCCACCAGGTGGTAGATGAGCCAGGAAAGGTAATCCATGCGGCATTCATATCGTTGCCAAAGTTTAATATGATGAAGAAATCGTTGTCCTCACTTTTGAGCTGATAGGTTATGACTGATCCATTATGGGAGGTGCGCAGGTTGAACACATCGAAGGAGCCTATACCGGGATAGTTATTACGAAAACTGATCATGTCTTTGATAAATTGGTGATGTCCTTTAAAGAGCTTGACCTCGGTGTCATTTAAAAAATGGAGTTCGCTATAAGATTTCGGGTCCAGATATTCCCATAACATTTTATGGTCGCTTATATAGCGACGGCGATCAATATCCTGAGTGGGGATGTTGTTGACGGCCTTGATATATGACCATTCGTTTTGGATATTGATATCACTTGCCAGTTCTTCGCCTTGAAAAAAGAGAATATTTCCCGGTTTGGTAAAAAGGATTCCGTAAGCCAGTTTAATAAAGGAGTGGGTAAAATCATTATGAATTAATTTGAATTTTCGAGGTAAATCAATGTTATCTGAAAGCGGTTTGACTCTGAAAAAAGTTTCATTACCCACACGTTCAGTGGCGTAATAATCGGAAACAACCCTGATGATAGGATCACGGTTCCCGATAAAATCATGACTTCCCAGGTAGTTGACGGTTCTTTCGGGAAGACCAAATTTGAAGTTTTCGTGGTTGGAATATCCATGCAGTGCCCCAACCAATTTCCCTGCATCAAAAAGTCGATGATCATTTTTGTATTCATCCAGGTCTTTTTCAAAAAAGTTTTTGAAATTATCATTCCATTGTGAATCAAATCCTAACCCTTTTTCTGAGACAGGGTAAGTTGTCCAGACATTGTCAGGCAATTCCTCAGCCATAAGATGGATTTCGGGGTTGATGATTTTTAGAAGTTGGGTTAGCTCCTGTAAAAACAAGTAGGCTTTATCATTATCCTGATAAATATATTTGATCATATCAAAGCGAAAACCATCTATGTGGTAGTCGCGAATCAGTCCAATCAGGCTATCAATAATCCATTTTTTTACCATGGGGGATTCAAAGCGGGGCTTGGGCCCCCAGCCGGTATCACCGTTATAGTATTTGGTGGAAAAGTTAGTAGGTGACAGGGGATCTCTGATTAAAGTGTTGTTAACATGATTGAGTACAATATCGAGCACCAGTTTGATTCCCCTTTGATGAAGTTTATCAGATAAATTCATAAGCTCTTTAGGAGAGCCGTATGTTTTTTCAATGAGTCGTAGAGAATCCAACATATAACCCCATGAAACGTCGAATCTGAATTCATTAATAGGAAGCAGTTCCACGGCGTTAATCCCAAGGCCTGACAAATAGTCGATTTTTTCGATGATGCTTTGAAAGGTTCCCGATAAAGGGCCATCATTGGTGATATGAGGATTGAAAGTGAGTGGCCACAGTTGGTAGATGATCCAATTGTTATTTTTGGAAATGCTGGTAAATGATTTGATGTAATGATCAAATTCCCAGTTGAATTTTGGGATCTGGGATACCACGCCATAGACGTCCTTATAATTATTTATAAGTGCGCCTTTGCACTGGTAGGTGATCTCTCTGGCCATAGGATCAATTTTAATAGCGGTCTGGTGGTGTTGTTCGTCAATCTCAACTTTTTCATACTCTCCATTGACGACAAACTGGTAGTGGTAGGTAGTTTTTTCGTTGGCATTACTGACGTAGGCAATATGATTTTGCAGGGGATTTAATTGATCGCTATCAGACTGCATATTAATTTTGTTTTGCCCCTTGTTGATATAAAGTTCAACCAACTGGGCATTTGGTCCCCAGACTTTAAATAAAACGCCACCACCTAGAACGAGGTTTGCCCCTTGAGTTCCCGGCGTCATCCAAGCAATATCGGTTTTGGAGGTCATTAATCTTTTGGCGGGGAGAATGGAATCTTTTATTTCACCGAGAAAAAAAGTATTTTGCGAATCTTCCAAAACAATAACAAATTTATTTTTTTGTGGTTCGTTTAAATTGAGATCTCTAACTGTCGCCTTATACCAACAAAAATCAGAGGTATCGAGACCGTAGAGGTTCATGGGGGACTGGTGCAATTTTTCAAAAGGAAAGATTTTTGAATTTTGAAATTCAATCCGAATAGATTTCAGGTCATGACAATAGTTTTCGTGGACTCTGATAATTTGGCTGAAACCATCCTTAGTCACTTGTTGGTAGTAAGGGGAATCATCAGTATAGAAATTGGTCTTCCAGTTTGCGTAGATGGCTTGAGTGAAAAGAATAAAAAGTAAAAAAGCAAGCTGTCTAAACATATTTTCACCAAAAGTTTAAAAGCGGATTACCAAGAGGGCATTCTAGCGTTGTCGCCCCATTGTTTCAAGGGATTTTGTAAAAAGATACATGTAGTTGACAGCTTAATTATTCTTCAATTTTTAAAGAAGACATTATTTGTTTATGGGCCTGATTTAGGGCATTTTCGCTGGTGGATTGCCCAGAAATAATAAGTTTAAGCGCACTGTTCATGCTATCCCAAATAGCACTCATTTCCGGAACATTTGGCATGGGAATTCCATTTTTGGCATTTTCTAAAAAGGCATTAAGAATGTGATCATCCTTGGTCAGGTCATTTAAAACGTCTTTGTGGGTGGGACAGCGGGGATCCTCTTTGTACAGGGAGTGAATCCCCTGTTTGGTCATAAAATACCCTTCAATAAGTTCCTTAGCGAGAATCTTGTTTTTACTTGACCTTCTGATGATAAATCCATGTGTTCCAACAAAAGGCCGTAACCTGTTTCCATCAAGTTTGGGAAGAGGTGCTACCCCGAAATCGATCTTGGCCTGTTTTAATTCACCCAGCGCCCAAGGTCCGTTGATGGTCATTCCTAATTGTCCTTTTTTCATGAAATTGCTGGCGATACCGTAATCGGTGGAAGACGGAATTATTCCCTCGCTCACAAGAGAGTAGAGGTATTTGCTGCCTTTAATCGATCCATCGTTGGAAAGACCGATGTCATGGACGTTAGTTACGTTGTTATCGGTTTTAAAAATATAACCACCACCTGCTGAAAAGAAGGGGAAGGTGAAGAAGAAGTTGCCAATATCGTACAAAAAGCCGTAGATCTGCTTGTCCTTATTGGTGATTTCTTTGGCAATTCTTTTTAATTCCTCCATGGTTTCAGGGGGATTGGGTACCAGCTTTTTATTATAGATCAGCCCGACTGCCTCCAGATCGTAAGGATAGCCGTATAAGCGTCCTCGGAAAGTGAAGGCATCCAAGGCCACTTCCAAAATTTTGTTTTTTATGATGCTGGGAGGGCTCAAAGGTTCGATGAGTCCAGAATAGGCTAGTTCGCCAATAACATCATGGGCCCATACTAAAATATCCGGTCCTTTGCTGGTGATGGCGGCGGTTTTAAATTGTACCGTAAGATCTTTGCTTAAGACTGTGACCACTACTTTGGTTTTGAAATCTTTTTCAAACTCGCCAGTTATATTATCGAGGGCTTTCTTTATATTTTCTGAGGAAGTCCAGATGGTAATTTCATTTTGGGCCTGAGTAGGCATGGAGATCAGAAGAAATATAGTCACAAATAGTAATGATTTTATCATGGTTTTAATCCTTAGAAATTAAAGGTAATATTGCTGCCCCGATGACTCCACTGGAATCACCTAAAACGTTTTTTAACACTTGAGGATGACTGTTTTTTATAAAAATTTTACTGGTTAGTTCCTCAGATAAATTTTCATAAATAATATGTTGAGTACTGACTCCTCCACCTAACACAAAATAATCTGGGTCAAAAATATTAGTTAAATTGGTTAAAAATCTCACCAGGTGTTTTTTGTACTGTATGATCGAGGCCATGGCCTGTGGTTCTTTTTTGCTGTAAAGCTCAAAAATTTCTCTAGAGTTTGGGCGTTTACTTATGTCATTATAGATTCGGGTGGCAAATTGTGCTTCCAGAGAAGGCCCTGATAAATATTGTTCAGCACACCCATTTTGTCCGCAGTAGCAGGGATGTCCGTCATAGTAAAGAACGGTGTGTCCGATTTCTCCACCACCGCCATTTGTACCTCGCAGGATATTTTCATTGATCACAATGCCCCCGCCGACGCCCGTACCAAGGATGATTCCAATTGCGGTTTGGTGGTAGGGCTTTTTGCCCGTATGGTTTGCAAAGTTTTGCCCGGCCCCACATAAAACCTCAGACAGTGCAAAAAGATTGGCGTCATTTTCCAAGTGTATAGGAATTTCCGTTTTTAGTAGTTGTTGTAGATCAAAGGCAATATTTTGATTAATAAAAATTCCGGTGTTGCCATTGAGCATGATCTGCTTAGTGGGATGGATGGCTCCTGGCACTCCCATTCCGATACCCATAACCTGGTCAATGTTGAGATTGGTTTTTTGAAGGATATCCTTACAGAGTGTTGAAATATTTTGCATGACACTAGGGTAACCGGCCTGTCGATTGGTCGGAATTCTTTGTCGATCAAGAATAATCGCAAATTGATTTCCAAATTTTGAGGTGGAGACACTTAAGCTTTCTTCTGATTTACCATTGGTCATTTTTATAAGTGCACATTCGATTTTGGTTCCACCCACATCAAGGCCCAAGAGATATTCTTTCTTCATTAACGCTCCAAAGGAATGAGGTTTCTTAAAATATGGATTTTATTAAATTTAAAGTCAAGCTAAACTAAAATACTCAAAAACCAAATGGGTCGTGTGGATAACTATCATAATTACCTAAATTCTCGTTATGTAATTTAACTTATTGTTTTAATAGGGGAGCGGAAGTGGCAATTTTGATAGCTGGCTAAATTATAAAAAACTCTTTAAACAATTTTTCCTATCTGCCGATAAACTGAGTGAATGTGTGGACTTTTTACGGAGAAGGGCCATGATAAAAAATTTAATAATTTTGTGTTTTATGATTGTAACCCTATTTTTGACAGCTTCTTGCGATTTGGTGAAGCGAGCCGAAATTAAGGCAACCCAGATTAACCGGTATGAGAAGATATCGCTGAATCTGATGAAAGAAAATAGAATTTTACAGGCAGAAATTAATGCGTTGGAATTTAAAATTGAAAAGTTAAAATCTGAAAACCAGTTTTTATCCATTCAATTAAATCAAAAGTCTGGCCGGTCAGTGGCCAGTTTGCCCCCTGCCAATTCCAGTAATGATCAAGTAAGATTTGATATTTACAAGTGGTCCCCGGCTCAGCTTTTGACGATGGCCGAGACCGAGTTTGAAAAGAAAAATTACGAAAAATCCGCCCAATTTTTTAAAACATTTCTCATTCAGTATCCCACCAGCGAAAAAATTGATGATCGATTTTTATTCCAAGCTGGTATTGCTGCATTTGAATCGGGACAGCACTATGATTGGGCACTTTCCACCATGGACAGACTGGTCAACGATTATCCAGAGAGCAAGTATTTCAGAGGTGCTAAATTGTGGTACGGATTAGCTCAACTGCGCCTCGGTAATCATAAGGAGTTTTTTGGTACAGTGGAAGAATTCAGAAAAAAATACAGGAATACCCCTGAATGGAAAATATTGAGTTTTCGTTATGAAGAAATCGTACAAAAATACAAAGACTAATTGGCCCATTGCGATTGCCAGCTTTTTGTTATCGTTTTCCTTATGGGCAAAACCGGTGGCAGTGGTGAGTTCAGTGGAAGGGAATGTCTTTTCCATTTATCAAGGCGTTACGAAGGCGCTGGTGGCCGCTGATCATGTCCCTGATTTAGCGGAGATTGTGACCGAAGAAGGTGCTCAAATTACCTTTGCTGATTACTATGATCATAAGTTTCATGTGGCAGGTTCCTCACATGTTAAAATAACCGGCAATTTAACCGAACTCTTAGCCGGATATCTTTGGGTGCAGTCTTATGGCCAGAGCGTGGAGGAGTTTATTATACAAACGGCCAATGCAGTGGTGACTTACAAGGGCGGGGAAGCCATCGTGAGTTATGATAAGGTCAAGGGAAAAACCCAACTTTATTCGTTAAGTGAAAGTTTCGAAATTGCCCATGTTCTGGAGAAAAGTTTCAAGGAAGTGGTGGACAAGGGGCAGTTTACTTTTATTGATAATGATTTTGAAAATGGTGCCCCTAGAAGACCCACCGAACTTGGGCATGCTTCTTATGAAAAAATGAGAAGTTTATTTTATAAAATTCACCCTATCGAGTATAAGCATCCGACCCTTACCAAAAATGATGAAATTCTTCCACAAAGGAAGTCGAACTTAAGAATACCGGCTTCCGTGTCACCGGAAAATGAAACTGATGGTGCTTCTTTGAAAGAAAATAAAATCATTTACCTATTACCTGATACGAAAAGAAATCAAGCTGCAAAAGACCAGCGATTGGAATCCTTTTATAAGGGGAAGGTCGTGGAGTGGTCGGTGAGGCCAAAAAAGAAAAAATTTGTGCCAAGCTATGATAAGTTATCCGGAGTGGACATCAAGATTTATGGTTCTAAAGCGTCTGTAAAGAGTGCCGCACAAACTCCGGTTATCTCGAAAAAAAGGGAATCAGCCGTTTATCGTTTACCGTCCTCGGTGAGTACCGCCAGTGCTGAAAGCAATAGCGAATTTGAAAGCTCTCTGTCCAACGAGTTTAAAAAACAAATGCGTCATTCCAATGAAGTTAATAGTCTGATCCGGGATTTGAAAAATTACAATCAAGATTTTCAAGCAGAATACTAAAATTTATCTAATCGTCATAAATGATCAAAATTGCCGTGCGTAATATTATGCTTTTTCCTATTAATTCGTTATAATGTCCCCAAATTTTAAGTTCAAGGAGTCGTCATGATCAGGATTGAAAACGAAGCTGCGCTTACCTATGATGATGTATTATTACGTCCAGCTTTTTCTAGAGTACTTCCCAAGGATGTTACCTTGAATTCCCGTTTCAGTAAAAATATCAGTTTGAAAATTCCGATTGTATCTGCGGCCATGGATACTGTCACTGAATCAGATACGGCCATTGTTTTGGCCCAAGAAGGAGGCATTGGTGTTATTCATAAAAATTTGACTCCGGATGTGCAGGCCAAAGAAGTGAGTAAGGTTAAGAAATTTGAAGCCGGCATGGTATTGGATCCCATTAGTGTTTATCCAGAGATGTCACTTCATAAAGTGGTTGAAATTACCAAACAACATAAAATTACCGGTGTGCTGGTCGTTGATAAAAATAAAAAATTACTGGGCATTTTAACCAGCAGGGATATGCGTTTTGAAGATAATCTTGATCAGCTGGTAAAAGATATCATGACTCCCAGGGAAAAGCTGATTACGGCCAACATCGGAATCAGTAGAGACGAGGCAAAAAAACTATTACACAAAAATCGCATTGAAAAATTACCGGTGGTGAACAAGGATGATATCTTGGTGGGGTTAATTACAATCCGAGATATCAAGAAAACAATTGATTTTCCAAATTCCAACAAGGATGGGTTGGAACGACTGCGAGTTGCGGCAGCGGTGGGGGTTGGCCCTAAAGAGTTTGAAAGAGCAAAACTTCTAGCTGAGGTGGGAGTGGATGCGATTGTGGTGGATACGGCCCATGGTCATTCGGAAGGTGTGATTGAAATGCTTAAATCCCTTAAAGCATGTTTTCCAAATATTGATATTGTGGCCGGTAATGTTGCCACCGCTAAAGCCTGTGAAGAGCTGATAAAAGCTGGAGCAGACGCTATAAAAGTTGGAATTGGTCCCGGTTCTATTTGTACAACTAGAGTTATTTCGGGAGTGGGGGTACCCCAATTTTATGCGGTTACCGAGTGTGCTAAAGCATGTGTGCATGCTAAAATTCCCTTTATTGCCGATGGTGGGATTAAATATTCCGGTGATATTGTAAAAGCGCTGGCAGCCGGAGCTGATTCAGTCATGATCGGTTCGTTGTTTGCGGGAACGGATGAAGCTCCGGGAGAGCGAATATTATACCAAGGAAGATCCTACAAGGTTTATCGGGGAATGGGTTCTCTCGGTGCCATGGTGAAAGGTTCCAAGGATCGTTATGGACAAGGAAGTGTTAGCGAAGTGGATAAATTGGTCCCCGAGGGGATAGAAGGACAAGTTCCCTATAGGGGACCTTTATCGAGTAACCTGTATCAATTAATTGGAGGACTCAGGTCTGGTATGGGGTATGTGGGAGCAGCGAATCTTTTGGAGCTAAAAGAAAAAGCAGAATTCATAAAGATTACCCAGGCTTCTCTTAAAGAGAGTCATCCCCACGATATTCTCATTACAAAAGAAGCACCCAATTATCAAGTGACAACCTAAGGATTTGAGATGACCAACAGACAAGTATGGATTGCTGATTTTGGATCACAATATACCCAGCTTATTACTAGAAAAACCAGAGAACTGGGTTTTTCCAGCGAGATTTATACGGTAGGGGAAGTTAAGCAAAAATTATTAGCTGGTCAAAAGCCAAACGCCCTGGTGTTATCAGGGGGGCCCCAATCGGTTTTTTTGGATAATGAGGATTATACGGTTTTTTTTCAAGACGAAAAGTTGCCAATTCTTGGGATATGCTATGGGATGCAGTTGTTGGGAAAATATTTTGGCGGAACCGTCTATAAGGGGCATACCGGAGAGTATGGAAATGCCCAGATTCAATTTGTTAATGATTTTAAGATCAAAGATTGTCCACCCAAAATGAATGTTTGGATGAGCCATTCAGATCATGTGGCGAAGACCCCGACCGATTTTTATGTCATTATGGAATCTACCAATAATTTTACTGGGGCCATAAAACATAAATTTCGCCCTATTGTTGGATTGCAGTTTCATCCAGAAGTGGAGCATACGGTGCACGGGAAAGAGATTCTTAGATATTTTTATAAGGAGATCGCCGGACTAAAAAAAGACTGGACCGCCAAAACGATGCTGAAAGAGGCCCGTCATGAAGTGATGAAAATTAAGGATCACTACGTTTTATGTGCTTTTTCTGGCGGAGTTGATTCGCTAGTGGCAGCCACCTTATCCAAGGATATTCTAAATCAAAAGCTTTTTTGTTTTTTTGTGGACAACGGTTTACTTCGTCCACAAGACTATAAACATATTGACGTTTTAAAAGAGGAAACGGGTCTTAATATTGAAATTATTGATGCCAAGGAAGATTTTTATACTGCCTGTAGAGGAATCCACGATCCTGAACTTAAAAGAAAAGCGATTGGCAAAACTTTCATTGAGGTTTTTGAAAAGAAGGTGCATGAATTTGAAAAAAATAGGGCCATCCAGTTTGAATATTTGCTCCAAGGAACACTTTATCCGGATGTGATTGAATCAATTACTCCTCATGCTAACGGGGGCAAATCGGTTACTATCAAATCCCATCACAATGTCGGAGGACTCCCGGAGCGCATGAAACTGAAACTGCTGGAACCACTCAGGTGGTTATTTAAAGATGAAGTTAGAAAACTGGGAGTGGAGCTTGGGTTATCCCATGATTGGGTTTATCGTCATCCGTTTCCCGGGCCTGGTATTGGAATCAGAGTGTTGGGAGAATTATCTATTGAGGCCATTAATAAAGTTCAACAATCCGATCAGATCCTTTTTGAAGAGTTGCATAACTACAATCTATATTCTTCGGTCTGGCAGGCCTTTACGGTTTTTCTTCCAGTGAAGACGGTTGGCGTAAAAGGGGATTCGCGGGCCTTTGAAGCAGTTATCTGTGTACGTGTGGTTAATAGTGTAGATGCCATGACTGCGACATGGAGCGATTTACCAAGAGAATTTATGATTCAAATATCATCTCGTATTTGTAACGAGGTACCAGGAATTACGAGAGTGGTTTATGATATTACCAATAAGCCACCTGGCACCATCGAGTGGGAATAAAAATCAATGAAAGAAATATCGAAGATTGTTTCAGGTTTTAAAGAAAATATTTTTTCTCAGATGACCAATCTGGCCAATAAATATAATGCTGTCAATTTATCCCAAGGGTATCCAGATTTTGATGGAGCAGGTTTTGCCCTTTTATCTGCCAAGGTTAATATTGATAAGGGATTTAATCAAACCACTAATGCCATTGGTTGTGAAGAACTGCGCATGTCTATTAAGAAGTATATTAAAAGAAAATATAATTTAAACTATGATCATAATACCGAAATCACGGTCACTTGTGGAGCAACGGAAGCAATGTATGACGTCATCTCCGCTCTGGTAAATCCAGAAGATGAAGTGATTGTTTTTGAACCTTTTTTTGATATTTATGTTCCAGCGATCCTCATGAATCACGGCAAAGTAAAAACGGTAACTTTACATGGACCCCAGTTTAGCTTTGATAAGGAGGAGTTAAGAAGGGCCTTTAGCGAAAAAACCAAACTGGTGATTGTCAATACTCCTCATAATCCCACCGGACATGTCTTTACCAAAAATGAACTTCAAATAATATGTGATCTAGTGAAAGAGTACGATGCTTATCTGGTCACTGATGAAGTTTATGAATTTTTAACCTATGATAATCATGTTCATATCCCCCCGGCAACCCTTGATGGCATGCGAGAGCGAACCATTATGATTTCGTCTTCGGGAAAAACTTTTGGACTTACCGGTTGGAGAACTGGATGGGCCATTACCGTTCCGGCGCTTAGTAATGCCATTCGACTGGTTCATCAAAATAATACTTTTTCAGGAGCTCATCCCCTGCAAAAGGCCATAGGAGAGTCCTTTGAAAAGCTGGATGAATACTTGCCTGATTATAGGGGAATGTATTTAAGAAAAAGAGATATCCTATTTAATGGATTAACCAAGCTGGGATATAGGCCACTTAAACCGGAAGGAACTTATTTTATTATGTGTCCGATCCGGCATATGACCCAGCAGAGCGATATTGAGTTTGCCAAAGATTTGATTATCAATAAAAAAGTCGCCACTATCCCTCCATCTGCTTTTTATATAAATTCAAACGAGGGCCATGATTATATCCGTTTTTGTTTTGCCAAGAAGGATGAGACGCTTTATCAAGCGCTGGAAAATCTTTCGAGTTTGTAGGAATCGCTCTTACTTTAGAAGAAAACAATGACTTTAAAACCAAACTGACTTGGCGTCTTGTTTTCAATTTTTGCAAAGAGGGTGCTGTATCTGGCTTCAACTGCAAAGTTGACTGATGAGGCCCTGAAAAATTTCATACCGGTACCAAGAGATGAAACCCATCCGCTTTTTTCTTTTTTGTTAACATTTTCAGCGTTACCATATCCCAGATCAGCGGTGGCGTAGAGAGCATGAATGTCGTTATTAAAAAAATAATTTCCACCAACCGTAAACAAACTGGTTCCGGCTTCTGAGGAGCCTTCTGCGTTGGAAAAGTCCATTTTGACGTTTAGATCGAAGTTATGGTCAAGCCCCCAAACATAACCAATCACAAAATTGTATGCCGAGGTACTTCCTAGGTTAACAAGCCAAACTGGCCCAAGTCCCACCATCCACTGCCTGGTAACTTCAATTCTTTTGGTCTGTCGCCCTTTTTCCTGTTCAGTGACGGTGTCGATTTTGAGTGTTTCTTTAGCGGTTGTTTCGGATAAAACTGCCGCTACCACCCGGTCAACGACCACATCCAGATCATCAATTTGTTTGACTTTCATTTTCTCGGAATTGACTCCAGTAGGAGAGTGCTTGCTTATGGTGAGAATGTAGCTGTCACCCAGTTTCAAGAGAGTGGATTTTAGGGAAAGTGAAGCCTTGGAATCGTTGGTAATCTGGTGCTTTTTATTTTCCAAACTTTGTATAATGAGTGTCTTAAGGGTTTTATCAAAGGATTTTTCGTTTTCAGAAACTTCTGGATTGTGGACAAAAAAAGTTGCAGCAAGAAGATTGAATGATGCCAAGGTGACCAGCAAAACAACTACATTTTTAAACATAAAGTGCCTTTGTTGTATTTTGTTATATGACGATTTAAAAAAATTCTAGATTCAATGCCCTCAGATTGTCAAATTGTAAAAAGTTTAAAAACTAATTAAGCGCTTTCAGACATGCTTGAAGCAAGCTACCACTGCTTTTTAACATCAGCTTATATTTTTTTATTACCTTGGTGATCTCGCTGTTATATGCGGTGTGATCTAATTTATATTTTTTGGCAATGGTTTGGACATTTTGCACAAATGGTGTTCCATTTTTTTGGGTTTTTTCGAGAGCTTCATCCAAGATACCATAAATAACCAGCAGTCGGTCTTGATTGAGTTTCCATTGGGCCTGGTTTTTGGGAATGTATTTATTGGTCGGATCCAGTTTACGGGCCTTTTTTACCAGTTCATAACTGTCATAGTGATTGAAGGTGGGGCCTAACCAGAGCAAGTTTTGCTTCTGACTTGCAAGCGTAAAATCGGAAACATCGTCAATAATAATTACGTTGTTTAGATTACTGTTAATTTTAGCCGCATTTTTTTTATATCTTTGGGAAAAACGCAGTGTTTTTTCCTGGGAAACTTCGTCCATGTCATCTTTGGAAAGTATCTTGTAGGCCAGGTCAAATACGGAAATATTTTTCTCGGGTAGAATTATTTCTTTTAAAATTTCAAGATTTCTGATCTGGTCTCCTCCGCTATAAAAAGAAAGACGAACATTGGGCCGGCTGGCAAGCAGGACCAGCATTTCTTCTGCCCAGTTGGCTATGCGATATTTTTTACGAGATATATCTAGTATATTTCCATGCGCATGCGAGCCATCCTCAAGCTCACAAACCAGTGTCCAATCAAGATCAAAAACGATATCAATGATTTCGTCTTCCTTGGCAACCACGCTGGTTTGTAAAACTAAAACTCCGAATAAAATGGATATAAGTAGTAGAGTGATATGGTCGGTTTTATAGTTTCTGATAGTCATCCTGCTTTACTTAACGTCAGGTGATGCTGGAAGGTTTAGCAAATACCCAGGGCATGGATCAATTTGAAATGTGAAATTTAAAAAATTTCCCGCCAAACAACCCGTGGGGAGTGGGCTGCATTATTATCCCCGATAATTGTGATATCTTCCTCACTAATGACAACCCAACCAAAATTTGATCTTCCTGATTGGATGTTATGGATGAACCAGTCTGAGATATCAAAATAAGCTTCGTTTGAATCAATCTTGCTATTTTCTTCATTTATTCCGATGCACTCTGAAAAATTGAAGTCGCCTCCTGGGTTACCCCATTTCCCTTTTTTACCAGCGAAGGGATGGGCATAATTCCAAGTTGCCAACATCATCCAGTTTTTAAGTAGTGGACATATTTCAATCTTACCAAAATAATCTTCCAAATTCTGTCCATCTGTTAATTTCAGTATCATGAACATTCTGGTAGTGTTATCAATAACCACGGATCCGACCTCATCTCTTATTTTTTCAAATCTTAATAACATTCTCCGATTTGAATTTAGTAAATATGTTTCTTCTGTGAAGGTACTTTCATCCCTGCCATCAAGAATATCTTCGGAAATAAGTTTTACACCTTTGAGTGAATTGACTACATTTCTTTCGAGGTGATCATTCTCATCTTCAGATAAAATCCCATCACAAGCGGTGAGTATTGTTAATAATAAAATTAAAAACCAAAATTGATATCTTTTCACATCCCCTCCTAGAATTTGTAACTTACACTCAATCCAAGATTTCCTTGTCCAACCCCGGTACCCATCAAGTCCCCCAGTTGATCAAAATCAGTTTCTTTAGACGAGTTAAGTAAATATCTACCATAGAATTTGACATCAAAATTATTTCTCCCCCACATGATTTCTGGACCAAGTGCTACGACTCTATTGCGTCCCAGCTCTTCCTTGCCAAAATCAGAATTATCGCTTTCAACTGTAAAATTGGTCGATACAAGCATTTCAAAGAATCCACCAGCATGAAAATTTTTGTACCTTCCTCCAGCCTTGATTCTGGCTGCCACTGTTGATCCAAACTTATAAGTATAATTGATATTGGCTATGGTTTCTTTTACTTCTGACGGAGCTGTGTATTCTAAATCATTTTGGATATAAACTATATCGGTTGTCTTAATTAAGCTTACTCCCACTTTATAGATGTCTCTGCCCATTAAAGAGTTTTTTAATTCTTCATCGGATAAGGTGTGCAGATCCGCGCGTCCATAAGTTTCAAGATCAAATCCTCGCATGGTGAAGATAAGTTTTCTTAAGGATAAACCAAGGGGTCCCATATAGGATTTTCCATCATCTTGCTTAATATAGGAAATATCAATTCCTGTACCCAGTGCGTATTCGTTTTTACCAAAAGGATACAGGTGACTGCTGATTGAATAGATACTAGAAATGGGAAGTGATTGTAATTTAGTTTCGTCTTGCTTAGGCGAACCAAATGATCGAAATGATAATTCCAGACTAGATGGATTATTTAATTTAGAATCTTTGCTGACATTAACGGATTGAGTATAACTTCCTGCTGGAATCTGTTCTTTTTTATCTGGATATACCTCCATCACAACTTGATTGATTTGGTCATAGGTGGATTCGGGGGAAATTATTGCGAGTGTTATATTGGAAACTTTTTTCTCATCATCGCGAATCTCTTCGGGTAAGGCTCGGTGTAAGCCTTCATGAATGTGTAGTGCCATTAATTGGTTTTGGCTTAATTTTAAGGAGGCTGGAAAAAACCTGGTGGGAGCATGTGGTCTTGAAAATGTTCGAGCATATACTTTTCCTTCTAACCCAGCATGGAAAGCTCCCATTTCCTCCATCTTTTTTGCAGAAACATCCTTATTTGTCATATATATATTATTTTTTTCAATTTCATTAATTAAATTACCAAGGCCTTTGATATTAGAAATATTTAATTTTCTAAGCTGATTTACAGCTCTTAGCTGTGATTCGATAAGAGGACCGCTTTCTAGTTTGGCAAATCCTTCTAGGTCAGTTCCGTCGTCTCCATTTCCAACGTTGGTAGGTGCTGCCATACTTTTTAAACTAATAAGTAGCATTATTGCTACTGCTAAAAGTAGGTAGTTCTTATTCATGGTCATCTCCTTGTGTCAGTTCAAAAAAGGAAATCTGTAATTGATAAATCTTATTTTTATTTCCTTTGGTATATTTTTGCATCATTTTTTCTCTAAAACGCTTTATATCTTTTTTAATGTTTTCTATTTGCGTGTGATCAATTGCCATGCCGGTGCTGGAAAATTCTCTTTCCTCTATGGGTTTTGTATAAATTGCCGATTTGGCCATATCTAAAATTTTAGAATGATATTTTTTTATGGCCTCTGAAGGAATACCTTCTGGTGAAAAGACGAAATTAGAAACGACGCTGTATCCCTTGGCCGATTTTTCAATCAGTCCGATGTTTTGCATACTTTGAATGGCATGCTTGACTTCATGAACTGTAATTCCCAAGCGTTTGGCAATATATTTTTCTTCCCACTTGAAATTTTGGCATTCAGCTAAGTTTAATATTGCAAAACAATACCAGCTGGATACGATTTTAAACATCTCAATGGAGAGTTGTTTTTTATCTCTTATCTGAGATTCTTCTTTTGTATTTTTTATCAAAAAATCCTTTTCCAATAAATTGATTAAATTTTGTGACTCCTCTTTGTTGAGTCCAAGCGCTTTAACAATTTTAATTGCAGATTTAAGGCTGAGGTTTCTTTTATAATTTAGAATTTCCGATAATTCTCCGGGGGCCATGTGCAAATTCCTTGCAAAAGCTCGTTGAGAATACTTAGGATTGACTTCGATTCTTTTAATTAATTCCTGTTTTAATAATTGTCGGTAACAATTTATTGTTCTCATGAATATTAAGATCTAACAAAACTTGGTTTAAGTCAATAATATTTGGAACAAAGTGATCCAAATTAGGAACAGCGGTCTCAGTTTACTTATAAAAAATTGAAAGAAGGTTCTTCTCAAGCAGGGGGTTCTGATCTTTATTATATTTCATGTCTTTTACTTGTCCGGGGAGGGTGTTTTCTTCTGTTGGTTTTTAGGCGAAATAGATAAGCAACCAAACGTCAAAGGAAAATATATGAATATTAAAAACTATAGTGATAAAGAACTCTTGGTGCAAACTAAAAACTTTTACTGTAAGAGTTGCAATCAGCGAAAGGCGATCAAGGATTATGGACTTGAAAAAATGGATCAGTATTTAAACTCGCAGCACTCGTCCCGGACAGAAATTTTGAGGAAAGCAAGCAGGCCAAGCTCTAAATCGTAGATGGCCGGGCCAGACGAATACCAAAAAAAAGAGCCTACAGGGGTATTTTCATACCTGTAAGCTCTTTTATTGTTTTAAAAATTCATGGTTAGAAACGTGAAGATTAAAGATCAATTCCGGCTTCCCTTAATTGTTTATCACAAACCATTTTTACTGCTAAACATAAAGTAAAAATATCTCCTTCCTTGTCGAATTCAGATTTGGAGGTAAATTCATCTGATTTTAAGTAATCTCTTACTTTAGTAAAATAATCAAATGCTCCGGTTTCTTTATCTTCTGCACATTTAAAAAGAGCATTTGGGTAGCTGGCATCAATTTCTGTGAAACCCAGGAGATCGGAAATTTCTGCTGCCACTCGTTTCTCCATTTCGCCTTTTGGAATACTAACATTGGCAAATGCAGTAGAAACCATAAGAATGCTCGCTAATAATAAAGTTTTCATAATAAATTATCCTTTTGTTAAAAATTGTTTACAGCTTGCGTATCGCATGTTGTTCGTTTTTTTCCTATATCACATAAAGGAGGGGGGGCAGAGTAAAAAAAAAAGAAGATTGTAAAAAATACAACACTGCATTAGGGTTGATGCCTGTTTTAAAAATGAGGGTGAGGTAAGAAGTATCAGACTAAAATGATTTAGCTTTATAAAAGGCTCAATATTCTTTCTAACTAGGCAAAATAATACCAATTTTTTTAAAGCGCAGGTTTGTTTGATGGGGTTTAGGGATTTTCCGATACTGGAAATATGAGTAGTATATTCAATCTGCTAATAATTTTTATTTTGATGCATTCCTTGCGGGTACACGCCTTAGAATTTACTGAATCAACAGTCAAAATGGTCACTCAAGCCTTGGCAAGTGATAATGGGCCAGCAAGATCGCTGGAATGTGACCGTCGTAATATAAAGGATTGCACTGATTTATTTCAATCAATCTGTCTCGATAGTGATTATAAAAACCAAGGAATGTCCGGTTTGGAAGCAGGAAAAAAAGATTTGTTGGATATTGTTAATCAATCTTTGGATATAGCTGCAAAAGAAAATGGGGATGGAGATTTTTGTCAAGGCGTAAAAAAAAGGTTGAAGGAGATAGGTATAGCTTTTAAAAAGGATGACTGCTTATTTCAAGATAAATTGCTAGAAGATTCTCCCTTGGAAAAGCAAACCCACATACTGGAAATGAGCGGTAATAAAGCTCTGGCGCAAATGCAGTTTTTACCAATCGCCAAGAAAACATATGAATTGGCCCCCGAGCTGTTATGGCAGGATCATTTTAATTATTGTGAAAAAAATGAGAATTTTTTTCTTTGTTCATTACAAACAAAATATGAAATACAAAGAGATTTACACCTTGTACTTACTCACAAGATGTCTGCTATTGAATATGTTTCGAAATATGCAGAGGAAAAAGTTGTAAATTTCAGCTTCAATAATCCTGAAACTGCGATTGATAGGGTAGCATCAGTAGTGTTGGATGATTATTTTGAACAATTGAGAATCAGAAAATCTTATATGGAATCTTTTGTAGGGAAAATATATCAAGGTCAGGAGTTTAAACAACTAAAGGATGATTTTGAGCACATCAAAAAAAGCATGATTGATCAAATTTTGCTTACGCATGGGAGTGATCATAACTTAGTTCGTTATGATCAGAGAAAGGAAAACTTAAGTGAAAGGGCCGTTCTTGAGGAAAACATTGCCAAAAGAATTTTACGTTCCATTGATAGTAATGAAATCGAATATAAAAAAGATCTTCTTAGTGGTAAGGAAATTGTGGATGTAGCTTCTAAAAAAAACCAGCTAGATGATGATTTAATTAAGGTAATTTCAACCGATCTGGATATGATTGACGACCTGAATGCAGGCGCAAATTATTATGGAGTTTGGTTAAATCCACTTTTCATAACTGCTAGGAAATATAATGCTCCTGTTATTTACGCTACGTATGGGCACGAATTGCAGCATATCATGAGTTCTTATTCCTGGATAAATAGTGATCTTTATAACCGGCAATTTAATGAGCGGTTTACAAGGTGGGGGGAGTGTGCTCAGCAAAATTATGGGATAAACCCTAATCAGTTGGAAGAAACTTTTGCAGATTGGACAATGGTGAAAATTTTGACTGAAAGTATTCACAACAATCAAGCCCAGGTTGAAGATAAAGCAAATGCTTTGAAACAGGGATTATCGATGTTCTGTCAAGTTGCTATGGAGAAGACATATTCAAAAGAAGAAATGCAAAATGTTCATCCGCTACCCATGATAAGAATAAATGCTATCGCCGCCAGTGATCCTGGTGTGCGGGAAATACTTGGTTGCGGTGAAACGAAGCCGATTTATGAACATTGTCCTTTTCCCAAGGAGGACCAAAAATGAAGTCAGTTGTATTTATATTAGTATTTTTGATTTTCAAAAACTTGGGCTTTGCTGCAAACGACAGGCAGATTATACTTTTGGAAATCAAAAATAGGGCAAACGAAAAATATGAGATAACTCAAACTTATAGTCAAAAATATCTTCTTATTAAAAGAATAGATAACCAATCCACGCAAAGTGAGCTGCAAAAACCCACAGTGGATAATTTGGAATTAAAATGCATAAAGGCCTATAAAAAAATGTATGTGAACTATCCCGGTGGATGTGAAAAAGCTTGGCAGTCAAAATTGACGGTGAGTGATTTAACGTATTATGCCTGTAAAAATGATCAATATGCCCAAACGTTAATGGATGGTTTAAAAAGGCGCTTATCACCTTGATTAACTCTGTGCATCTTCTAGACAAAATCGCTAAAAAATGATTTAAAGAAGGTCCTAGTGACGTTTACAAAGGTATTTTATGGCAGAGGGCGCAACTCTCGATGGATTTCAAAATTCTTTTGTTCATTTGCATTTACATACTGCTTACTCACTGCTTGATGGGGCCATTCGTCTAGACGATTTGATGAGCAAGGCCAAGGAATTCAATATGCCTGCCGTTTGTATGTCTGATCACGGTAATATGTTTGGTGCAATTGATTTTTATCTAAAGGCCAAGAAAAATGGTTTAAAACCAATTCTTGGTTGTGAGATCTATGTGACTTCTGGTAGCCGTTTTGATCGTGGCGTGACCCAGACTAAAACCGAGACCGTGGAATCCCAGGATGAGGTTGAATCAAAGCATATGATTCATCATTTGGTTTTGCTTTGTAAAAATAATGTCGGTTATAAAAATTTATGCAAAATTATAACCGATGCTTACCTGGATGGTTTTTATTATAAGCCCCGTGCGGATTATGAAGTTTTAAAAAAATATAGTGAGGGGATTATCTGTTTATCGGCCTGTCTTAAGGGTGAAGTGGGATATAATTTTTTCACTGATCAAGATAACAAGGCTTTCAAGGCGATAGAAAAGTTGCGGGATATTTTCCAGGAAGATTTTTATTTGGAAATCCAGGAAAATGGTATGCCGGAGCAGACCAAAGCGAATCTAAAAATTATTAAATACGCCAAGGAACATAAGCTTGAGCTGGTCGCCACCAACGATTGTCATTACCTCACCAAAGAAGATGCGGCTGCTCAAGAAGTTTTATTATGCATTCAAACCGGTAAAACTTTAAGCGATGAAAAAAGAATGAAGCTTTCTTCTAACGAGTTTTATTTCAAGTCCCCAGATGAAATGAGAGCATCATTCAAGGATTACCCCGAAGCTTGTGACAATACTTTGAAAATTGCGAATCTTTGCAACGTGGAATTATCCTGGACAGATGAGAAAGGGCACCAGATTTATCATTTGCCTGCGTACCCAATTGAAACCAGTGAGACGACCGATGAATATTTTGCCAGACTTTCCAGGGAAGGATTGGAAGCACGCTTTAATGGCCCACACTTTTCAAAATTAAGGCTTCAGGAAGATTTTGAAACGGTTATCAAACCAGGCTATCGAAAGCGCCTGGAAGAAGAAATAGTGATGATCAGCAAAATGGGATTTGCGGGTTATTTTTTGGTGGTGCAAGATTTTATCAAATGGTCTATATCGAAAGGAATTCCAGTGGGGCCAGGAAGAGGTTCTGGGGCCGGATCTATTGTGGCGTACAGCCTGCTCATTACCAATATTGATCCCATAAAATATAATCTCCTGTTTGAAAGGTTTATCAACCCCGAGCGGGTCAGCATGCCTGACTTTGATATCGATTTTTGTCAGGACCGCAGGGGAGAGGTCATCGACTACGTTACTAAAAAATATGGTGAAGACCGGGTTGCCCAGATTGTGACCTTTGGGAAATTAAAGGCCAAGGCTGCCATCAAGGATGTTGCCAGAGTTTATGATCTTCCTTACCAGGAGTCTGATTTCATATCCAAACTCATCCCTGAAGATCCCAAAATGACGATCGTCAAAGCGTTGGAGATGGAACCCAAGCTTAATGAATTAATTGAAGCAGATCCTAAAATACGTCAGATTTTTAATATATCCAAAAGACTCGAGGGATTACTCCGTCATGCTTCGGTTCATGCCGCCGGTGTTATTATTACCAACGAGCCGGTGGTTAACTACTGCCCACTTATGAAAGGTAAAGAGGGCGAGCGGGTTATTCAATTTGACAAGGATTTTTCGGAAACCATTGGCCTGGTTAAGTTTGACTTTCTCGGGCTTAAAACCCTTACGGTCTTAAGTAATGCGGTCAAGATGATCAGAAGAGACAAAGATCCAGATTTTGATATTGAAAATATTGATATGGATGACAAGCAAGTTTTTGATTTTATCTCTAAGGGGGAGACGGTTGGTGTTTTCCAGCTGGAAAGTAGTGGGATGATTGATCTTTGTAAACGACTTAAACCGGAAAATATCGAGGAAGTGACGGCCATCAATGCCCTCTATCGTCCAGGCCCGCTTGATTCAGGGATGGTGGATGATTTTATTGATACCAAGCATGGAAAGAAACTTTTGGAATACCCGTTTCCAGAATTGGAGCCGATTTTAAAGGATACTTACGGAGGTATTATTTATCAAGAGCAGGTCATGAATATAGCCCGGACCCTTTCTGGCTACAGTCTGGGCCAGGCGGATATGCTTAGAAGAGCGATGGGGAAAAAGAAATTATCCGAAATGGAAAGGCATCAAAATATTTTTGTCAATGGTGCCAAAGAGAGAGGATTTAATCCAGAGAAAGCGTTGGAACTTTATAATAAAATTGCCAAATTTGCGGAATATGGATTTAACAAATCCCATGCGGTGGCTTACGCGGTGATTGCCTACCAGACGGCCTTTTTAAAATATTATTATCCTGCAGAATTTTTTGCGGCCCTACTTAGTACTGAACTAACCAACACCGACAAGGTTACCCTCTATATTAATAACGCCAAAAAATATGGAATTAATGTTTTTCCCCCAGATATAAATGAATCACTTTGGCCCTTTAACGTGGTGGATGGCAATATCCGGTTTGGCATGGGTGCCGTTAAGAATGTGGGTGAAGGCGCGGTCAATGAAATCATTCGAGAAAGAACCGAAAACGGGCCCTATATGGGATTTATTGATTTTTGTAATCGAATCAATTTAAAACTCATCAATAAGAGAATCATCGAATCCCTCATACTGGTGGGAGCTTTTGATCAATGTGAAAAAATAAATCGAAAAACCCTGCTCCAAAATCTGGAGTTAATTACAGGCTATTGTCAAAAAAGACAGGAAGAAAAGAATTCCGGACAGGGCAATTTATTTGAAATCGGGATGGAGCTTCAGGATGATTCCAAACAGGAAAGTAGTATCAACATTGAGTATGTGCAAGATTTTAAAGATAAGGAAAAACTGCAAAAGGAAATGGAATTATTGGGCATTTATGTGTCAGGCCACCCGCTTGATCAATATGCCAATTTAATTGCCCAGATGAGTTCCATGAAAATCGCGGATGTACAGGAGATATTGGGAGATAACGAGAGGAGTATAACCTTGGCAGGGGTGATTTCCTCACCCATTAAAACGATCATTACGAAAAAGAAACAGGAAAAAATGTGTTTTGCGGTGCTGGAGGATTTAAGCGGAAAAATTGAATGTGTGGTTTTTCCCAAAGTCTTTGAGGAGGCCCAGGCACTTTTAAATAACGATGGTCCGCTTTTAATGAAAGGCAAGGTAAAGTTGTCGGAAAATCCCCGCAAGCTTTTTCCTGAAAAAATTATGAAACTGCAAAACGAAGTGGATGAACGTATCACGGGCGTGGAAATAAAGGTCACATTAAAAGACACCAATCAATGGAAGTTAAAAAGATTAAAACAGGCGATCTTGGGCCATCGCGGCACAACCCCTCTTAGAATAATTTTTGATAACGGGGTCGGGGTAGCGAGGCTTTCACTGGGGCAGGAGTTCCTGGTGAATCCTTCCCTCCAGATGGCATCAAAAATTAATGAAATTTTCCAAAGTGATTGTGTGCATTTTATTGTGGATAATGGTGCTAACTAATATTGGTTAATCTGGTAAGTTAGTCTATAATTGTTAACGGTTAGTATTATTGATTGGAGAAAAATATGGCCAATATAAGTGTCTTGGTTGCAATTATCATGATTTTTACCGGTTCTTATCTACCAGCACAGGATTGTGATAAATTGGAAGCGGAAGGAAGATTTTCTTCCAAGGATGAGGATTCGCTCGATCTGGTAAAAAAAGAGTTACTCTTTGATGCCTATAGGAATTTGATAACCCAAAAAATGAATTGCATGGGACTTGATTCTAAAATGTTCTGGGAGAAATTTGATTTGGATTTTGAAAAAAGCTTTGAAGCAACTGCTGAGGCATTGAAAAAGACCACGGATTCCGGACAAGGTGACAGCAAAGATGAGTTTGAAAAAAAATTACGCATGAAAAGACTGGTGAGTAAAAGGGAGTTTGGTTCACTTGACCGATTGATTGTCTCTTATTCCATTTTAAAGATGAGCCGTTCTACCCAATATCCCAACTCACGGTTTATAAACATTACGGGTAAGGTTGATCCAGGAGCGCTGGGTGATCTCTACTATAAGTACACCGATTCCAATCAAAAAAGGACGATTGAGCAGATGCTGGTGAGTACGCAAGTGAAACTTACTGACTTGACGTGGAGTGAACTGGGAGTCAAGACGGAGACCGATTTTAGTGATTCATTAAAAGATTCCTGGATGAAATGGTTGTTTGCCAATTGGGGAAGATTTTTTAAGGGAGTTTATGTAGTCAGTGATTTGTCGATAAGTGATCTGGAAAAAATTAAGTCCACCACGGGTAACGATAGTTCTTCTGTATCGCTGTCCGTATCGAAATCCATGTCCAAAAATGCCCAGGAACAGACGGTCACTAGTGGCAAGGAAAGCATTAAAGTCTCAAGTAATTCAGTATGGATCAATTTTTCGATTGGAATCAAAAAATTACAAGATAATAAAATGTTGAACAAAAAAGAATTTGAGTATTCGGGCTATTATATCATCAAGGATCTAATGTCAGGAGAGATCGTTGGACACTATGATTTTCCCACAGAGAAAAAATCATATTTTATGGATGAAATAAATGATTTTGCTTCATCCATCGCCAGCTATACCTATAATCTTCCGCTTAGTAACCTAACTTCCCAGTCAAAAAAAATCAGCTCCCTGGTCAATGACGAAAACAAGCTGGTGCTGGAGTTGCAAAACATCTCATCCGTAAAGGACATTCTTTCTTTCAACGAAGAATTGGTGAATAAAGGGGTACGCTTTCAGCTACGACCGACCTTGGAATCGTATGCTGGTGACAAAGGCCAGATTCTTCTTTCTTATCAAGGAGCGACGGAGGATGTGAAAAAATTTTTATCTGGACTTAAAAATAGTAAAATTGGTACTTCCAAGTTAATAACTTTTGTCGATGATGATAATCCCTATGTTTTAAAACTGATTACTATTTCGCAAGAGGATAGTGGTGAAACTAAGAGTAGGTAAAATTATGACGAAAAAAATCAGTTCAATATTTCTATTATTTTTGTGTTTGGTCTGTGCTTGTTCGAATCCGGTGGTGAAAAGAAACTATAAAACCAAGGAAGAGGGAAAAAAAGGACTGGGGTATCAAAATAGTGCTGCCATGTTTTCAGATAACGTTAGAAAAAAAGTGGCACTATTGACATTTTTCAACGAAGCACCCTACGGTGGTGACGATTTAGCTATTATTACAACTTCGGAACTGGCCAATGAACTTGGTCGTACCAAAGAATTTATTTTAGACAATGTGGCCAATAAAACCTTTGGAACCTCCAAAGAAATCTATGTTGGGGGGGGGCAGAAATTGGTGCAAATGAGCAGAGAGGCCAAAATCAACGGGGTGAACTTTGTTATGTATGGCCGGATTATTGATGCCAGGATTAGAGAAAAGGCTGATGAAATTGGGCTGGTTAGAAAAGTAAAAGCTTATACCGAAACCAGCCTGGAAGTGCGGATCTTTGATATCAGTTCCAATAAGGAAATTTTTATGGAAATTGTCAAAGGCTACGCAGATGATAGCACCTACCGTTTTTTTAGGACGGAACGAGAGGGGCAGCTTGATTATCGCAGGAATTTGCTAAGATACTCAGCGAAAATTGCCGCTCGAAAAATAATTCCCAAAGTGGTCGAAGTGGCAGCAAAGTATGACTGGGTTGGAAGGGTTGCCAAGATTGTCAGTAATAAAATATTTATCAATGCCGGAAGATTAAGCGGTATTAATGTGGGGGATGTTTTAAAAGTCATGACGGAAGGAACCGAGATATACGATCCGGAAACCGGTGCCTTGATTGGCGTGAGTAAAGGCCATGTAAAAGGAACCATTGAGGTGATTGATTATTTTGGTGAAGATGGCTCGGTGGCCATACTACACTCGGGAGGATCAGTACTTGAGGGGGATTATGTACAGCTTTATTAGCCATAAAAGATTGGACTGGCCGTGAGTGCGTTTTATCATGTTTTTAAAACCATTGCTTTTCAGTTTGATCCCGAATTTGTGCATAATTTTTCGCTGAATCTATTTGAGGAAATTCCCCTGTTGGCCCATCTTTGGAATTTTCCTTGTGATAACTCTAAATATTCGTTAGAAATCAACGGTAATACCTGGGATTTTCCGGTAGGACTTGCTGCCGGTTTTGACGAAAATGGCAAGGCCATCAGCTTTTTTACCAAGCTCAATTTTGGGGCAGTTGAAATAGGAACGGTCACCCCCAAATTTCAAATAGGTAATGAGAAACCTAGGTTGTGGCGTTATCCCGGTGAGGAGAGTTTAAGAAATGCCATGGGTTTTAATAACCTCGGTGCTGAGTTGGTTTATCAAAATATTGCTGGGGCCAATAAGAATGGGAAAATTGTAGGCGTCAATATTGGTAAAAATAAATTAACTTCTCGGGAAAATGCGGCAGAGGATTACCAGATACTTTATGACAAGTTTGCCGGAGTGGTGGATTATTTGGTGGTTAATGTTTCGTCACCGAATACTCCAGGTCTTAGGGATCTTCTCGGAAGAGAATTTTTAAAAGAGATTTTTATTGGTTTAGAGGGGGGGCGCAAAAAGAATCCCAAACCATTATATCTTAAAATTTCACCTGATCAGGATTTTCAACATCTGAAAGATACCATAGAAGTGGCAAAAGAATTTGGTTTATCGGGGATTATAGCCACCAACACCACAGTTATGGAAGCCAGAGGGAAAGGTGGGATATCGGGCAAACTGCTTCGAGATAAATCAAGAACGGTTAGAAAATTTGTGATGGACAGGATTAAAGAAGTCGATCATATGCAAATGATCGCAGTGGGTGGGATCTCTACGTTTGATGATATATGGGAACACTGGAAGGCGGGTGGTAAATTGGTTCAAATTTACACATCGTTTGTCTATAAAGGTCCATCCATATTACTGGAATTTAAAAACGAAATTGACCGCATTCTTTTAAAAAATAAAATGAACAATCTAAATGAATTACTAGAGAATATAAAGGATGCCCAAAGATAAATGAGAAAGTACTTTCTGTTTTGTGTTTTTATTCCGATATGTTTACTTTTATTTTTGAATTTATTTTTTTTTAATGTAAATGCCGAGACAATGTTAAAAATCATGATTTGGATGTTCATGTTTCAGTGGAGCGCTTATTTATTGCATCCTTGGTTTTTATGCCTGTTGAAAGATCGTGCCTGTCTTTTGCTGGGAACCCAAAGAATATTGTTTCTGGTAATTTTTACCTATATAATCTGGATTATCCCCCAGTTAAATATTTTCTTTTTCTCTCCAGGCTTTGTATGGAGTGTGTTTATTTTTTTTATTTTGCTGGCACTTATTGGCCATTATTTCGTTTCCAAGATGCAAATTCCAATTTTTAATAAGACCACTCTTAAAGAAATATTTATTCAAGAGGTCCTGTTCCAATATATATTTATTGTTTTTTTGGTTTTGCATTCCTTATATCCCGACTCCAGTTGGGGCGAAAAGAGTATGGATCTATCCTTGCTTTCATATCTAATCAGAAGAGATTATTTTCCGATTTTTGATAATTGGTCACCAGAAGTGGTCATGAAATATTACTATTGGGGATATTATTGCTATGCGGGTTTTTTGAAAATGCTCAATTTTTCTAATACCATTGGTTATACAGTGGTAGCCGCTACACTTCCCGCTTTAATGGTGACAGCGCTTTATAGCTTATTTAGATGGGCCAGCAAGAGTCGTTTGATAGGAATTGGAGGAGCTATTTTTTTGGTATGTAGCTCTAACTGGGCAGCCTTTTATCTCCACCTGATCAACTTTCCTAAGGATCATTTTTGGTTTTCTGCCAGAGTTTTTGAATCGGAATTGTTTGCCGAATTTCCTTTTTGGTCTTTTATCTTTAAGGATTTGCACCCGCATGTGTTTACTTACCCTCTAACTATTGCATTACTTTCATGCTTATTTTTAGTGAATGACCCTTATATAAAATCTAAAAAAATGCTTCAGGGGGTGTTTTATTTGATACTTTCAATTTTATGGGGAGCATTGATTGGGTTTAATGGGTGGGATTTTTTGATTTATTCAGTGGTTATTATTTTGTTTGTGCTTTTAGATAAGCAGATTTATATAAATTACCAGCTACTGTTTTTTTTGCTTTTGCTGTTTGGGTTAATGATCGTGTCGTATCTGCCTATGTTACAGATGCTCCGGACAGGTGGAAGCATAGACTTTGGTTTTGTTTGGGAGCAGCTTAATCATTTTGGTAATTACTACTTGTATCTTGGCAATTGGATTAATATCATCTCTCTTATTATGCTTTTTTTGTTTTTTTATAATTATAAACAAAGAATCAGCTTTCGGTTGAATATATGGATGGCATTTCCCATAACGTTGGTCACGGTCATATTTTTTCAAATCATTTCTAAAAAAATGATATCCGTAGATGTCAGTTTGTTTTGTTTGATAGCGATGCTGATTATAAATGTTTTGTGGGCACTGCGAGGGAAGTTGCCTTACCATGCAACTTTTTCCTTTAAGTTACTGTTGGTGGCATTGATGTTTATTTTTCTAGCTGAGCATTTTTATTTCATGGATAGAATCAATACTATCTTTAAAACGCTTAATAATGTTTGGATTTGGTTGGCAATGACCGCGGTGATTTTACTTCGACTTCCAGTTAGAATAATGAAAAGTCAGTGGAAAATAAAAAATTTCAAGTATCTGGGATGGTCTTTTTTGCTACTGATTTTCATACTAACTGGAGTGGCCGGGTCAATCCAACTGGGGGGGGCATTTTATAAGCTGGGTGACCAATTTTCATTGGACCCACTGACCGCCTATTTGAAGTGGGATAAAGGGGCATTAGAAACCATCAATTGGATAAATAAAAATGTATCGGGCACCCCGATCATCCTAGAAGCTGTGGGGGAGAAACCATTTGATTTAAGGACACTCCGTATTGCAAAATTTACCGGTCTTCCAACCTATGTTGGTTGGCCTAATCATGTTATGCTGCGAGGAACTGCTTATCATGTGGCCATGAATAAAATAAAGGTCTTGGAAACCATTTATAATACGCCGGATGTTTCGATGGCATTTAGACTGCTGCGGGCAGGGGCGGTTAATTATATATTTATTGGAGAAACCGAATTTAGCAGATATAGTCCCCAAGGGTTGCAAAAATTTTTTGACAGTAAGGAGTACTTTGAATTGGTCGGAAGTTTTAGCGGTTCCTCTCTTTTTAAAGTAAGAGAATAAAATTATTCATAGACGATAGGATCAACCAGCCCGGCTTCTTTAAAGCCTTTAAGACGAAGCATGCAGGAGTCACATTTTCCACAAGCCTTATCTTCATTTTTATAGCAAGACCAGCTTAGCTCTAAAGGTGCCTGAAGTTCCATGGCCTTTTTGACAATTTCAGATTTTTTCATATGAATAACCGGGGTGATCACTTCAATATCCCCCTTTTTAGTTCCCTCTTTTATGAGTTGATTGAGGGCCTTGATATAACTGGGACGACAGTCAGGATACCCGCTGGAATCTTCATAAACAGCACCAATAAAGATTTTTTTTGCACCAATAACTTCCCCCCAACTCACTGCCATGGCCACAATGTGAGTGTTGCGAAAAGGGACATAGCTATTGGGAATGTCTTTAGTTGCTCCTTTGTAATCACTGACTTCAATTTTATCGTCGGTTAAGGAGCTGCCACCCATATGGGTGAAATAATCAACGTTGATAATTTTTCGAAGTTTTGATGGAACCTTGTAAAAATCAGCAATTTTATGAAATGAACTGTGTTCTTTTTGTTCGGTTTTCTGTCCGTAATTCAGGTGCAAGAAGGCCAGATTTTTATAGAGGGTGTTGGCGATGGCAGCGGTAACCAGCGAGTCCATCCCACCACTGACGAGAACAATTGCTAATTCGTTAGATTTTTCCATTTTATGCCTTGTCTGCCTGTTCTTTTATAAAGTGAATTAACTCTTTGGTTTTTTGAATGGCCTTTTGTTTCATGGTCGCCAGAGAACCTTCAGTTTCTTTTATCATGGTATAAAACTTGATTTTAGGCTCAGTGCCGCTTGGCCTGCAATAGAGAATATTACCTGATGCAAAATAAAAGCCCAGCACATCACTTTTGGGGATATCCATTTTTATCTTTTGGTTGGTTTGAAAGCAGGTTCGCTGGGAAATCTCGTAATCTTCCAGAGAAATTAATGTTTCGCTGGCAAAATATTTCGGTGTGTTTTCCCTGAAAAGTTTCATAATTCTTTTAATTTTTTCTGATCCCTCTTTTCCCAGATAATGAAGGTTGAGCAGATCTTCATGGTGAAATCCAAATTCGGTGTAAATGTTTTCCAAGGCATCCATCAACGTCATGTTTTTTAGCTTGTAAAAAAGTGCCATTTCACATAACAAAGCTACTGGGGCACAGCCATCTTTATCTCTCACCATATCATGATTTAAAAAACCAAAAGACTCTTCGGTGCCGAATAAAAAAGACTGTTCGGGATGGTTTTCTTCAATCTCTCTCATTTTTCCACATATCCATTTAAATCCGGTCAAAGTATTTTCGACCCTGACTTTAAAATGGGTGGCAATTTTATCTTGTAGTCTGGAGGTGACAATGGTCTTTACCATATAGGGGTGATTGGGCATTTTCTTGGTATCAATAAGTCCAGTTATTATATAGTGAAGCATCAGTGTGCCTAACTGGTTTCCGGACAGATAATGAATTTGATCTTGATGTTTAAGTGCCACTCCGATGCGATCATCGTCGGGATCGGTGCCCACCGCAAAATCGGCATTTTCTTTGTTTAATAAATCAACTGCCAGTTTTAAGGCTTCGGCATTTTCTGGATTGGGGCTTTTGACAGTAGGAAAATTGCCATCATAAGTGGTTTGCTCTTTAACGATTAAAACATTTTTAAAACCAAGCTTTTGCAAAATAGTGGTACATGGCACCAGTCCGGTTCCATGGATAGGAGTATAGACCACTTTTAATAGATCAGCATTATCCTTGATCATTGCTGGCCGGATGGTTTTGGCCAACACTTTTTCAAAATAAAGATTTTCGGTGTCTTCTTCAATCCACCTGATTTGTTCGTTTTTTAGGGCCTTTTCAAAAGGCAGGGATTTTATAGAGGCGTAATCTGATATGTGGTTATAGGCATCAATGATATTTTGGTCATATGGTGGAATGACTTGGGCCCCATCATTCCAGTAGGCTTTGTAGCCATTATACTCCGGCGGATTATGGCTGGCGGTAATCATAACCCCGGCACTTGCCTTAAAATGTCTGACCGCAAATGAAAGTAGAGCTACGGGGTTTAGTCTTTTATAAATATAAACCCGGATATTATTGGCAGCAAAAACGGAGGCTGCCTCTTTGGCAAACTCGAAGGAAAAGTTTCTTGAATCATAGCTGATGGCCACACTTGGTTTTTTGAAGGTTTGGTTTAAAACATTACTCATAGCCTGGGTCGCCTTGCGAACGTTGTAAACGTTCATGCGATTATAACCGGCGCCGATGATCCCCCGGATGCCCCCTGTGCCAAATTCCATTGATTTATAAAATCGTTCAGTCAGTTCTTGATGGTCGTTTTGATCCAGCAATTTTTGAATTTCTTGTCTTGATTCTTTACTAAAATAATCATTACTGGCCCAAGCTTTGGCCCGTTTTAAAATATCCGTCTCCACACAGCCTCCAGAATTTTTTAGAAATTTTCTTCTATTCGGTGGAAAAAAGCAATTATAATTGTGGTAAGTCTACTTTGACTAACCAACCGTCTGGAGCCTGATATCTTCCTTCCTGGATATCTAGCAGACGTTGACGTATTTTCAGGGAAATATTACCGCCTTGATCCCTAAAAGTATACCTGGTTCCGTGATTTTCACCAAGACACTCAATAGGAGAAATGATCGCAGCAGTGCCACAAGCAAAGGCTTCGGTGCACTCATTGTTTTTGATGCTGGTGATAAGCTCGGTAATATCTATGCGTTCTTCATGTACTTTAAGACCCATGTCCTTGGCTAAATGGATAATGGAATCCCTGGTGATTCCCACCAGAATGGTTTCAGTTAGGGCCGGAGTCCATAGTTCACCATTGATGATGCAAAAGAAATTCATGCCGGAGAGTTCTTCAACATATCTTTTTTCCAGAGAGTCAAGCCAAAGAGTCATCAGGTATCCTCGTTCCTTGGCTTCAATGGCGGAAATCAAACTAGCTGCATAATTGCCACCAGTTTTTGCATTACCGGTGCCGCCCATACCAGCTCGAGCTGCCTGTCTTTCGATCATGACCGGAACAGTACCCTTGGTAAAATAAGCATCCGAGGGACATGCCACCACTACGAATTTGTACTTTTCAGAGGGTTTAATTCCAAGACTTTCTTCCGTGGCTATTGTGAAGGGACGCAGATAAAGAGATTCACCGGTTTTTTGAGGAATAAATTCTGCTGAGTAGGCAGTAATGGCGTGGATTGCCTCCATGAAATATTCTCTGGGGATTTCAGGTATGGCCATGCGCTGGCATGAAAGATTAAATCGTTCAAAATTTTTATCTGGACGAAAGAGGTAAGGTCCTTTTCCGTCAACTCTATAGGCTTTCATGCCTTCAAAAACTTCCTGGGCATAGTGAAAGACTTTTGCCGTCGGTAGTAAATTAAGAAAAGCAAAAGGGGCCAGTTTTAATTCACCCCATTTCCCATCGGCGTAATCACACACAATCATAATGGGTGTGGAGTATTTTCCAAAACCAAGCGGACCTTTAGGGAGATTATAGTGCTTTAGAGCCTCGAGAGCTTTTGGTCTAACATTTAAGTGCTTATACTTCATCTTGTGACCCCTTGTTAGTAATGTTCAGAATTCATTAAGCTAATGTTAAAATCAGGTTAATTTTTTTTCCCACAAACCATATCAGATAGTTACGGAAAATCAATAGTGCAATGATTGATTTTTAGTGAAAGGTATTTTTTTTAAGAGGGGGGAGTCTAGTTTATTACTTCGAGTGGAAAATCGTCGTCAAATTCGATACCAAAACCGCTATCACCAAGGTTTTGAGAGTTTTTTACCCAACGAACCCGGGCATTGCCAAAGTGTAGTCTTTGCACATAATCATCAATGGCCTCAAAAGTAATGACTTCATCCAGAGTGGGGAGAAATTTAGTTTTTAAAGAGGCACCCCGCTGGGAAATATCAGAAATATCGACGGTGTAAGGAACTCTCGAAACGCTTGAATAGATGCGCAACTTTTTACTGGTTTTGACTCTTTTGTCTTGTCTTTTTTCCGTAAAATTATCCATTAATTCCTCCTGACGTAAATAATCCCATGGGCAATTATAGCTTTTAAATCGTTAGTTTGCCAAATGGATTTGAATTTCTAATCAGTCATTGTCAAAAAAAACAATTTCAAGTTCCTTGGGGGTGGTGCTGGTAGGGTACAATGTATTTTGTCTCGGGATGGTTTTTTTATAATACCCTGCCATCAGTTTGATCTGTGCTCCATCGACATAGACAAATGACGGTACCTGGCCGGTAATGATTTCAGTGATAAATTTTTCATTAAAATGGGATGCTATGAAGTGCTGGTAAAGAGTGCGTGTCAGATTGGATTTAAACAATAAGAACCTCCTTGTTTACTAAGACTTCCCTCACTATAAGATTATCAAGAAACGATTGGTCATTCAATTAAATATAAGTATTTTTTATGTTAAGAATAAGTCAGCGCTTATTTGCGCGGTGCTGACTAAAAATATATTTTTAGATAAGTGTGTTCAATGTAAACCATCAAAATTTGCAAAAAAAAAGAATTTTCGGTTGCCCTTCATTGGTATATAGGTAATACTTGTTTTTTTAAAAAATGTAGAAAATTTTAGTATCGTTAAGCATCTTAAAATAAAGGGAGATTTATGAAGGTTTATAGCGACAATAAGTTTATCAAAAATGTCATTTTAATTGGCCCTCCAAAGTCAGGTAAAACCACGCTTGCAGAAACTATGCATTTTCATGGCGGTTTAATTAAAAGATGCGGAAGTGTTGAAGAAAAAAATACTGTATCAGATTACCACGATATTGAACACGAAAGAGGAAATTCTGTTTGTGCCACATCTCTTCACACAGTTTGGAAAGATTATAAGATCAATATTATGGATGCACCTGGTATTGATGATTTTGTGGGAGAGGTCATTTCGTCTCTTCGAGTGATGGATACTTGTGTAATGACCGTAAATGCCCAACACGGGCTTGAAGTGGCTCATGAAGTTCTTTGGAATAAAATTGAAGGACTAGGTCGCCCACTTGCTTTTGTTATGAATCAATTGGATCATTCAAAAAGCCAGTTTGATCATGCCGTAAAAACCCTAAAAGAAAGATTTGGGCTAAAAGCAACGGTTTTTCAATTTCCGGTGAATGAAGGGGAAAATTTCAATTCGATTATCGATTTGGTTGAAATGTGCATGTATGTTTATACCCAAGGTGGGGCCAAGCCAGAAAAAAAAGAGATCCCAGCTGATTTGAAAGATCAAGCCGAAGAGTTACGAAATGAATTTATCGAGAAGGTTGCCGAGTCTGATGAAAAATTGATGGAAATTTATTTTGCCGAAGGGACATTGAGTCCAGAGCAAATTATCAATGGATTAAAGGCCGGGATATTAAATAATGAGCTTTACCCGATCTTTTGTGCTTCGGCCAAATACAATATGGGAGTTGAGCGAATAATTGAGTTTATTGCTACCACTACTCCTTCAACCTTTGAACTGCCGCCAGAAAAAACCAAGGATGGCAAAGATATTGTTTGCAGTGATAGTAACGAAACCGTACTGTTTATCTATAAAACCCTGATTGATCCGTTCCTTGGCAAGGTATCCTATTTTAAAGTTTTATCGGGAAAATTGAATGCCGGTTCTGAGCTGGTTAATATCAGGTCAAATGATAGTGAGAAGCTAAACCAGATATTTGTTATGGATGGAAAAAACCGACAGACTGTTGAAACTCTTGTGGCCGGAGATATTGGTGCCGCGGTTAAATTAAAATCTATCAAAACCAATGATGTTCTGGCCAAAAAAGGATCATATTTGGAAGTTGCGCCGATTAATTTCCCTGGACCTCGAATAGAAATGGCCATCGAAGCTGAAAGTAAAAATGACTCTGAAAAAATGGTGGTATCATTGCGGGAAATGGCGGAAGAAGATCCTACTTTCACAGTGGAGTTTTCTAAAGAATTAAAGCAGCTAATAGTAAAAGGCCAAGGCGAATTGCAGCTTGATCTTTGCCGATGGAAGCTGGACCACTATGATAAAATTAAAACCAGTTATATTAAGCCCAGGATTCCTTATCGTGAAACTATTCAAATGGAGGCCAATTCCAGTTATCGGCATAAAAAGCAATCTGGTGGTGCCGGCCAATTTGGTGAAGTACACATGCGGGTATTGCCTTATTTTGAAGATATGCCAAACCCTGCAGGTCTCAACGTTAGGGCCAAAGACATTCAAGAACTACCATGGGGTGGGAAACTGTGCTTTTTTAATTGTATTGTGGGCGGGGTTATCGATGCCAGATTTATTCCATCCATTTTAAAAGGTATTATGGAAAAGATGGAGGAAGGACCAATTACTGGCTCGTACGCTCGTGATGTGGCCGTAGCGATTTATGACGGCAAAATGCATCCCGTTGACTCCAATGATATGGCATTTAAAATTGCAGGAAGAATGGCTTTCAAGGATGCTTTTTTGAAAGCGAAACCTAAACTTTTAGAGCCGATTTGCAGCATTGAAGTCTTGGTTCCAGAAGATTTGGTGGGGGATGTCATGGGTGATTTGCAAGGCCGCCGATCGGTCATCCAGGGGATTGATTCAAAAAATAATTTTCAAGTGGTAAAGGCCAAGGCTCCTTTGGCAGAACTTTACAAATATTCCACCTCACTCAAGTCAATTACTCAAGGTAGGGCTGCATTTAGTCTTGAATTTTCCGAATATGCAACTGTTCCTGGGGAACTTCAAAGCAAATTAGCGGAAGAATACGCAGCATCCCAAGAGGAAAAATAACCTTATAATAATTTATTTACAGGCCATCACTTGGTTGGTGGCCTGAATAAATTGCATCATTCTTAAATTTTATTTATATGTTTCATTCGATAAGGACAAGAATTTCTCATCTTTTACCTGTTGTGTTTGTTTGTAACAATCTTATACTAACAATTGAGCATTGTTGCGGATGAAGGAGAAATATTATGGCCCGTATGTTAATTATAATTGGTTTATTGGCAGGTTCGATGAATCTTTTTGCTCAAACAAAATGCAAGAAAGAGGATGCCGTAAAGGCGGTTGGAGACGCGTGTTCTAAAATTGAAAAAGAAGGCAAAGCGGCGGTGGGTTTCATTAAAAAAACTTTAAGGTTTTGTGATGGAAACTATGTGTGGGTTCAAGATTCCGAGCTTAAAATGGTGGTGCATCCTACAAAACCAAGACTGGACGGACAACCAGTTAAAGACAATAAAGACCCCGATGGTCTTTTATTATTTGTCGAGTTTGATAAAAAAGCCAAAGTGGCAGCCAAAGGTGGATGGGTGAATCATAAGTGGACAAAGCCTAGGGCCGAAAAACCCACCGCCAAAACATCATTTGTTAAAAAATGTGGTGGAAAGCTTGGTTGGATAGCCGGTGCTGGAATCTGGTTGGAGGATTTATAGGCCAATTGGCGAAGTATTCTCTCTTTGCTATGATAGTTTTTTCAAACCAAATAAAGGAAGGACTATATGAAGGGAATGTGGGGTAAAATTCTGACCATCGATTTAAGTAATCAAAAATGTGAATACGAACAATTAGATGAAAATATTTATCGCAAATATCTTGGCGGGAAAGGTCTTGGTATTTATTTATTAACCGAAAGACTTAAAAAAAATACTCATCCATTATCACCTGAAAATCTTTTTATTATAGCGACCGGGCCTGCCACTACTACCAATGTGTGGGGACAAAATCGGTATGCAGTCATTTCTAAAAGTCCGGCGACCAACGGATATGGGGAAAGTTATTGTGGTGGAAAACTTGCTCCCAAAATAAAAGGACTGGGAGTGGATGCCATTATTTTAAAAGGCAAGGCAAAGGATTTAACTTATTTGGTTTTGGAGGAAAATAAAATTGAATTTAGAAGTGCTCAAAAGATCAAAGGAATGCTTACCAACGAGGCGGAAAAATATATGCTGGAGCAATCTCCAGCAGGATCTGGTGCCATGACGATTGGCCCAGCTGGTGAAAACCAAGTGGCATGTGCGGCGATCAAGTCTGATATTTACCGAAGTATTGGACGAGGCGGAATGGGGGCAGTGCTTGGTTCAAAAAATATTAAAGGAATGGTTTTTTGCGGAAAGAAAAAAACCCCTGTGCATGATCAAGCAATTCTTAAAAAATTAAATCTGTTGGTTAGTAAAATTGGCAAAGAATCCCCAGTAACTCCCAGATATCAAAAGCTGGGAACCCCCATGCAGGTTGAAGTGCTTAATATGCAAAAATGTTTTCCTACCAGATATTGGAGCAAAGGGTACCACGAAAAATGGAAAAATATTTCAGCGATTCATATGCAAGAAAATTTTGAACTTTCCTCAGTTGCATGCCCGCCATGTTTTTTAAAGTGTACGAAGAAATCCAAAGTTCTTCATGGCAAGCACCAAGGACTTGAACTGGAAGGACCGGAATTTGAAACCATCTATGCCATTGGTGGGCTTAATGAATTAGATAGTCTGGAAGAAGTGGCCTATTTAAATGATTTGTGTGACAAGCTGGGCATTGATACCATGAGTGCTGGTAATCTGGCTGGTTTTGCCACCGAAGCTTATAAAAAAGGGAAAAGTGATTTTGCGATTGATTACAATCAACCAGAAAAGATCGCCACACTTTTTAAGATGATTGCTTATCGAGAAGGGTTTGGAGATATTCTGGCAGATGGAATTAAACCTGCCAGCGAAAAACTGGGGCTTGAAGATATTGCCATTCATGTAAAAGGACTTGAACCAGGTGGTTTTGATCCACGAGTTTTAAAGGGGATGGGATTGTCATATGCAACCTCTCCCAGGGGGGCATGTCATCTGAGGGGAACTTTTTATAAAGCCGAGCTATCAGGGCAAATGAGTCCAAATCAAATTAAAGGAAAAGCACTCTTACATATTGATTATGAAGATCGGGCGGCCCTGTTTGATAGCATGATTCTTTGTCGCTTTTATCGTGATTTTATTTTGTGGAACGAGCTTGCCATGCTGATTGAAGGGACGATGGGTTTTAAATACACGAAAGAAGAGCTGCAAGCAATTGCCAACAACATCACCCAGATGACGAGAAAATTTAATCATCGGGAAGGACTTGGCCCTGAAACGGATACTCTCCCCAAAAGATTCCTTGAAGAAAAAACTGAGGAAGGAGCTTCCTTATCTAGAGCAGATTTTCAGATTATGTTGGATGAGTACAATGAAATTCGGGAAAGAACCTGAACACTTGGATATGGCAATTAATTTTTATCCAACATTACATTTAAAGATTTAAGTTTTTGTCTTACGTCCGAGGTGATGCCGGCCAATTGAATTAGATGATTAGCAAGCAAGCTTTCGTTATCTCCGCTTACCACGATAATTGGATCGAAGTCACTTTGCTTTATCCGGGAGATGGTTTCTTGTATCAGTGGCATACATTTCTTTTCTTCTAAAACAGTTTTAAAATCTTTCAAGATGGCGTGCAACACCGAGTACAAGGCATAATTGGTGCCTTTGACCAGATAAAATAAATCATCGCTGGAAAAAAAACTGGTATCACCGGAGAGTAGTTTATTATTTAGACTTCCGAGTTCTGAAATATATTGATCGAAAACCTGGATTAAGTTGTCACTTCTTGGGTAATAGTTGGCACTCGCTAGATTGGCCTCATAATTTTTTAAAAAAATATCCAGGTGATCAATGGTTTCATGCATCCGGCTTTCAAAGCTTGGCAGTAGTAATTTTTCGTAATCGTTGCTTATATAGGAAAAAGCCTTATTGACAAAAGGGTTGATTTCATCGGTGGTTCTTTGTCGGCTTAAATTATCACGCAGAACTCGGACGCTATGTCTGATTATCGTTAATACTCCAATTTGAAAATTAGGTCTATTATCAATCAAGAGTTTGGTGGGAGAGAGAAAAAAGTCATTGGGTAACCAGCCGTGTTCCAGTTCATTTTGAATCAGTGAGTTCAGGGTTTTTACAAAATGGATCGTGTTACTCGCACCATTAGCTCCACCTTGGTTAATTTCAAACTTTGGAATATCCGATTTCCACCAACCAAAAAAAATGTAAAGAAGGAAGTGAAAAATGAGCAGGGTTAGGAGAGTTTTTTTATGAGCGAGAATTTTTAAATTCAATATTTTTTTCATGTGCCTTGCTTGGTTAAAATATTAAAGCATTATCTATATAATGATGGGATATGTCAAAAATGATCAGGATTAAGAAATGGGACATTGCGAGGTGCGCAAGGATTTCAGCATAGAGGCAAAATGATACCTTAGTTTCTAGTACACTGTAAGACAACGCAATGTGCAATGAGTGTTATTATGTGATTGCCAGATAATATGATTGTAAGAATTTGCGTATGAATTGGCTAAAATATTGCAAAAAGTTTGTGAAAGTAACCATTTAATTGAGTTAGCAATTTTTATGTATGAGAGGAACACATGAGAAAACTGATCATTTTAGGAGCTTTTTTGGTGGCAGTTTCCTGCAGTTTTTGGGCCTTGGCTGAAGGTCGCTTGCATCAGGACTCTCCGAAAGGTCCTCCCGATTGTATAAATTGTAAAGTGGTTAATCCAAATGTATCAACCAATTAATCCTCAGGATTTGAAAGGGAGTTTTTATGAAAAAAATTATAATGTTAATTGCTTTTGTGGGATTAGTTTTGAGCAGCTTTTTAGTGGTTGCACAAGTGAGTAAAAAAACTAATGCTACAAAAAAAATTCCTTCCTGTGAAAATTGCAAGGTTTTAAGTCCCAGCGAAAGTGAATCAACTAACTAGTTGGTTAAGGGGAAGACATCAGAGTGAAACGACCTCGTGAGCTAATTTGATCATTTCCAGGTCGTGTGAAACGCAGATTATGCTTTTACCTTCAGCTGTCAGTTGCTTTATTTTTTGCTTTAAAACATCCACATAATAGGTATCAAGGTGATTAGTTGGTTCATCTAGTAAGATAAATGATGATTTGGAATTTAAAGCTCGTGTTAGGGATATCCTTTGTTTTTCTCCACCAGATAAATTATCTTTTGAATAGTGGTTTCCAGTTTTTTGTTTTAGTTCAACTATGTTCATATAATCATCGTATTTGTTTTTATTATGGTTCTCATCGAACCAGATGTTTTCATCAATACTGGCCGGAAAGAGCCCTGCGGATTGATCGGCGTGGCCCAGGTTGGCGATTGGCAGGTAAGCTTTTTTATCAACATGATAGATACCAGTCAGGATATTTATCAGAGTGGATTTGCCCGAACCATTGGCCCCAGTGATGCAGTATATTTTTCCACAAACAAATTTTTTACTGAAATTAGAGATTATTTTATGATTATCAAAAGAAAAATCGACATTGTTAAGTTCAAGGACCTCTACCTTTTGATCTTTTACAATATTATCGTCTTCATCTATATCATTGGAAAGTGCAAGTAGTTCTGTGTTTCTTTTAAAGACCGGTATTACACTATTTTTGTTGGTAAAAAAACGAAATAATTCGTCAATTGGAATGTAAAGGTCACTCATAATGAGATAAAAGGCCATCATCTTACCAATACTTAAATCTCCATTAATTATTAACATGGTACCATAACCAAGCACCACCAACGGGGCAATGCTTGATATATAATTTCCGATCATCGAATACATCTGGACATATAAAAATGAAGTGATATTGGCTTTTTCCCATTGGTCTGAATCAAGTTTTACTTTGTTAAAAAAAAATGATTCTTTTCTATATACTTTTACCACTTTAAAGCAGTCCAAAACCTGTGATAACGTTGATAAAAAAATATCGCCACTCGTTCTTTCTTTTAGAGTGCTATTTTCAATTTTTGATCTACTTAATCTGATAACCAGATAGTAGACAGGCATGATCATTAAAAGAACAAGTGTTAATTTTATACTCAACCAAAAAAGCATTGAAATTGTAATGATAAATCGAATAGTATTTGAAAACATCACATACCAATACACGTTGATATACTCCCCAATTCTTTCCGCATCTTCCGTGATTTTGCTTAGGTAGTACCCCTTGTCGTGGATAGTAAAATCAAGATATTTTTTTTGTAGAAGATTTTTGATCATGATTTTTCGAATATCAAAAACGGCTTTTAGGGTATATCTTTTGATGAGGACATAATAGTACAGATATGTTGAGAGGTAATTTAAAGTTAGAATGATCAAAGCGGTAAATGCCCACCAGTAAAATTGATCAAACTTTTTATTAATAAGAATATCGTCAATCAGAACCTTAACCATATTTTTATAGTATAAATCGACACCAACCACAAATATTGAGCCAAGAATCATTGAGATTTGAGGCAGTTTGTATTTTCCAAAGTGTTGGGTTAATAATTGTTTCATTCTATCTCCTATGCGAAATATGTAGCATTTTGATAATCAAAATTTTTGATAAACTTTTTTTCAAATCTTTTTGTTTTCTCTTGGTCGTGATAGAGAACGGCTAAACGGGAAAGGATTTTGTCCACGGTGTTTTTTAAATGTTTACATTTACGATCATCGATAGAGCATAAATTGGTTTTAGAATCGATCCCCATCCCTTTAACACATGAGATACAGAAATCATGCACCCAGCAATCACTACATTGTGAATAATTTTCTTTTAAATTCAAATTTGTTATATGCGCATTGAAGTTATCTTCATGAAGATGTTTAGCCTGGTCATTTCCCCAAAACATTTGGCATACATATCTAGTACCATCAAAATCATATGCCATCATTTGTTTTCCCATATCAGGACAAAAATTAATTTTTCTTTCCTTGAAGAGAAATGTTCTAATGATATTAAACATCTCGTCTGGCCAGTATGTTAAACCATCTACGTTATCGTTATCATCCAAAAAGATTAGCGCTTTGGATAAGTTGGCTTCATACTCATCATTGAGTGTCTGTTTCATAGCTTGGGAAAAATGAAATTCTTCTGCCAAGTTATTGGAGGTGTTATTGACTTCCTGGCAAATAAAGGTGATCCCTGGAAATAGGCGGTTGATTTCTTCTTTTAAATATGTTTTTGTGATTTTCTGTTTTAAATGTTCCGGGGTGAAGACTGTTAATATTGCAAGATTTTGAGGACTAATTTCGGCTTTTAAACACGCATCAATAAATAATTTGGTTTTTTGAGCAGTACCTTTACCACGATATAAGTTGTTAATATTATCGACGCCGTCGTAACTGATGGTGATAAAAATATTATATTTTTTTAATGTTTGAATTACCTCATCGGTGAGGATGGTTCCGTTAGTTACTATGTAAAAATTTTTAACCTTAGTTGATAATTTTTCACATATATAATTTATCCCTTGAATATTAAGCAAAGGCTCACCTCCAAAAAAAATTAGCTTATGCACAGTTTTTAGATGGGCCCTTATGTCTTTTACTATCGCTCTGGCTGATTCAATAGAGAGCAATGATTCTTTCGTGCGGTTATAGGTTCCGTGAGATGCAAAACAATATTGGCATTTTAAATTGCATTTATTTGCCATGTTGATGATAATCTTGCATTCTTTTTCGGTGGTCAAATTAGGTGCATTATTTTCTTCAAAATCACGCTGGAAAACAGGAAGTGACAAGGTGCTAGAGGGAGTAACGACTAATTTCATTGTAACAGGACAATAAAATGCTTTCTTATTTTTCTCTATAAAACATTTCAATTCATAACAATTTTTTTGCATATAAAATCCTCATAATTCCCCCTCATGTGAGAGGGAATTCATGTGTGTGCTGTTAAAGCATTCTTCCTCCGCCACAAGAACCAGACTGGCAATGGCATGAACCACCCTCTACGGTGGAAGAACTTTTTAACAATTCATCTTTGTTGGCAAATTTAATTTCATTCATTTTTTTCTCCTGTTGAAATTAATGTGTTATTTGGAATTTCATTTATGAAAGCAATACTTGTGCCTAATACTTCGAGTGGAGATTGTTTTTTAAATCAATATGTTACAAGGAGATACCCGTTTGTATTATTCTCATAATGGAATAATAATTCTTGATTAAGAATTATTTACTTTAATTATTAAAAATATAGTTTTTAATGTAATGACTTATAAATTTGACATTTTCTTCGGGGGTTTCTTTGAGAACTCCATGACCTAGCCCAAATATCCACTTCTGTGGATTTTTAATCTTTTTTAAAGTGTGGTCCATGTAGATATCAAGATTATGTTTCAGATGATTCTGGGGAAGCAGGAGCCAGGTGGGGTCGATGTTTCCTTGGATATAGTATTGCGACTGGAATTCGTTTATCGCATCTGCGATATTTACTCTCCAATCAATCCCCAGCACATCGATATTGTTATCATTTATTTTTTTGAGGTAAGCAAGGTTGGTGTGTTTCGAATAATAAATGAGTTTAACATGCGGGAAAATTTTTTTAAAATTTTTAGTGAGCTGTTGATTGATGGGAATAACAAACCGTTCATAGTCTTGAAGGGATAGTTCCCCCGCAGCGGTATCAAAAATGGCCATGGCATCAATGGGGGCAGTGGCTTGCACCGACATGTTGGCCAAAAGTTCATTGACAATAAGTTTGGAAAAAGCTGCAAAAGTACCATTATATAATCCGGCCTTGGCGCTAAGCAGATTTCCAGAGTGACCACCTTCGCAAGCATAAGCATAAAGAGTAAACGGAGCTCCGACAAAACCGATGAGGGTTTTATCCGGGGACAATTTTTCCTTGATAAGTTCCAGCGCTTTTTTTTGAAAGAGATAGAATTCCTCTGGCGTGGAGATTGGTTGTAATGAATAAACATCCTGGTCTTTTGTAATTTTACTTGAAAGCGTGGGGGCCGGATGGAAACTAAGTCCCATGCCCAGTCGCTCTAAGGGAAAAAGAATATCAGAAAAAAGAATGGCGGCATCAAAGTTAAATTCATTGACCGGTCCAAGTGTTACTTCACAGGCCAGCTTGGGGGTTTTGCATAATGTTTCAAAACTATATTGTTTTTTAAATGTTTGGTAGTGTGTATGATACCGGCCGGCCTGTCTCATGAACCACAGAGGAAGTTTTGTTTTTCTATTTTCAAAAATGCCCATTAATTATTCCAAAGTCTTTTACTGAGTTGATTACAGACGCTGTTATTATGAGCTAGGGAGATAAAACCTACTTCGTAGGCACTGGGTGCCAGATAGATTCCGTGCTCCAGCATGCATTCAAATAATGGACTGAATTCTTCACTTAGGTTGCTTGGAATATCGCAGGCCCTCGTAATATGTTCCTTGGGGGTGATCCAAAACAGGGAGTCTTCCCGGACCACGGAAAACATTTTATAGCGGCCATTTTGATATTTTTGCAACCACTGACTCAGGATAGTGGCAATATTGGCCGAATATTTATTGAGTTGATCGTAAGCACTTGGTTCAAGTTTTTGCAACGTCTTAAGCCCTGCCACCATGGCGACCGGATTGGCTGACAAGGTGCCGGCCTGATATACATTGCCAACTGGGGCAAGATTTTGCATGATTTTTTTCGGCCCCGCGATCGCACCCACGGGGAATCCTCCGCCGATTATTTTGCCATAGGTGACCAAGTCAGGAATAATGCCAAGCTTGGCACTCATGCCTCCAAAAGCAATTCTAAAACCTGTAATGACTTCATCAAAAATCAAAAGTGCGTTGTATTTGGCAGTTTCCTCTCTTAAAAAAGTTAGAAACTCTTTTTTTTGTGGCAGCAATCCGCAGTTGGCGGGAAGTGGTTCGATAATAATGGCAGCTACCTCTTTGCCATGTTTTTTCATATAGGTTTTGATTTGCTCTTCATCGCCAAGTTCAAAGACAATGGTATCGCATGCAATTGATTGGGGGATGCCTTTAGAAGAAGTTTCTGAAATATTTTGAACCCCGGACCCTGCTTTTATAAGCATGGAATCAGTGTGGCCATGATAGCATCCATTGAATTTGATAATTTTGTCCCGTTCGGTGAAGGCCCTGGCTAATCTGATCGCCGTCATGACTGCTTCGGTACCAGAATTGACAAATCTGATTTGTTCAATAAAGGGGATGTTATCGACAATAAATTCAGCCAGCTCCAAAGAGTAGGGTTCACAGGCACCATATGTCCATCCCTTGTTGAGAGCACACATCGCTTCCTCTTTAACATCCTCGTCCTTGTGACCCAGTATTAAAGGGCCAAAGCTCATGCAAAAATCAATATAGGTCTTTTTTTCAACGTCTTGCAGGTAAGCACCTTCGGCAGATTCAATGAATCGGGGGGTTGATTTTAGTCCTTTAAAACTGCGAACTGGTGAGTGAACTCCTCCCGGTACCAGATCTTTGGAGATGTCAAAAAGCTCTACATGTTCCCACATTGGTTTACTCCTTTATTATTCATCCAACCATTGGTAAAACTCATTCAAATTAATAAATGGTATAGCAGGAATATTTCTTTCTTTAAAGTGTTTATATGTTTTTCCCAGGCCGCAGCAGTGGCATTTGGCAGCAATCTCTGGAAATTCCCTGGTGTATTCTTCGTACTGGTAAAAACTCATCCAATAAAAAATCTGGCATTGTTTGATTTGTTCTTTGAATTCATCAGATATTTGATTTTTTATTCTGGTATAGGTTGGGATGGTTTGTCCCAAACTTGATGATGATTGATCATTGGTCAGGTAGGACCATGATGGCTGTTTTAAAAATAGATTTATAAATTTTGAATTTTTAAAAAAAATCAACTCTTCTTCACCAAGCCAATCGCCGGTACCATTCACCCAGTATCTTCGTTTGAACATGGCCTGCATGGTTTTAACTCCCGAAGTCCAGAGTGTGGTGGGATGAAAAGTTGCAAAGTTAATGGCACTGAGTACGTTTTGGGAGGTGATAACCGTATTATCCGTCAAGGGAGTCTGGTGCAAGATGGTTTTATAGCTGAGTAATTGGTTGAAAATAACTTGTCGGTTTTTGCTGGTGGAAGGAGAATTATGGTCAGCAAGTCCGACGAAGATGAAGGGTGAATCGGTGGGTTTGATTCTTTTGATTTCTAATTTTAAAATATTAATGGCTTGGTTCTTATAAATGCCTTGCTGACAGCAAATAAAACCATCTTCAAATTTCTTAACATAAATTCCTATGGGTAAATGGCAGCCACCGCCATAGTTGGCAAAAGCCTCTCTTTCTTTTGTTACTTCCAAAGCCGTAATTTTATCATGGACGCACTCAAGGATAGGTAAAAGTTGGTCTTGATCAGATTTTCTTATTTCAATAGCCAGGGTGCCTTGGGCCGCAGCTCCAGGGAAAAAAGACAGAGGTAAAATAAGAAAATTGAGGTCATATAACAATAAAGCCAGTTCTTCATTTGCTCTACGATCAAGGGCCAGTCTTTCTAGCCCGGCAAGGGCCAGCACAATGCCATCAAACTCACCATTTTGTAGCTTTGCTAGGCGGGAATTGACATTTCCCCTAAGCGACGATACCAAAAGTTCGCCGTCGTAGGATAAAAGTTCTTTTAAGTGGCGATGTAGATTGGTGGTTCTGCGAGGCGAGCTGGTTCCAATTTTTAAAGAGCTTTGGTTATTACTAAACAAATCCCTGATGGTCTGGTTTTTAATGAGTAAGACATCGTGAGGGTAAGATCTTTTGGTGAGCGCACCAATCATAGCATCTGGGGAGCGATCAAGGCCTAGATCTTTATAAGAATGAATATTGAGATCGGTGGTTTTCTGGGCCAAGGCAAGATCAAGTTCCTTGGTAAAAACGTTGTGGGTGTTCATCTGCCAGAGGGGGGTGGTTTGGTCTTGATCTCCTTTGGTGGTGATAAAAACCATTTCAAATGAGTGAGGAGTTTGTGCCTCCAGGATGTTTTTTATCTGTTCACTTTGAGTCCTGGCAAGCAAACTCTGGCGGGTTCCAATTTTATATACCAAGGAGAATGTCCTTATTGTGGTTGAGTAAGGCTTCGTCGAAGTATTTCATTCTTTTATCCACGATATTTTTGATGGCATTTTTGGCGTTGATTATTTGGAGCTCTTTTTCCTGACTCAAGGCCTTGCACTCATTAAAAATATTAAAAAGCCTATAGACACCATCGTTGATCATGAGATTGGTTTGGATCGTTGAGGGGGAACCCAAATCGATGAAAATCCCTTTGGTATGATGGAGGTTTTTCCAATCCATAAAAAAGGATTCATCGAAGTAGGTTTTGTATGCACCAATGGTGGATAAGATATTTGGTACTTTTTTAAATTCATCGATCATTGGCCATGGAATTTGTTGAAAATTAAATTGCCTGGTTAATTCATCCACTTTTTGTAGGTTGCGGGCACTTAAAAATATCTTAAATTTTTTCGAAAGCAGTTTAATTAAAGCCTGGGCCAAGGTTCCTGAGCCCAAGATTAAAACCTCTGGGTAGGAGGATTTGTGGAGCAAAATTTTTTTGCTGATTCCGGTGTATGATTGTTGACCGATATTTTTTAGATAAAAACTTCGAATGTCTTTGTTGTCTTTGAATAATTTTTCCAAAATAGTGATCAGACGACCGTCTCTTTTGCTTGATTCCAAATAAGACTTAAAGGCATGTTTGAATTGGCAGACAATCTCGTTTTCCGCTAGCACCTGGCTTTTAAGCCCCGTGATGGTTTCCAGCAGGTATCCGTATGCCTCGCTTCCCTTGATATGTATAACGTTTGGGCCAAGGGGATATTTAATGTCTTCCAATCCAACAATCAGAGTTCTTTGGCAAGTGGTGATGGTAAAAAAACCTTCAAATAAATTTCGAGGTAATTCCACCGGGGGCATATTGTAGATATTTAGACAACTTAGCATTTATGATCCTGCGTAATCCTAGATTTCAACAAAATAAAAATATACTTGTCAACCATAACTTTCTGAATAAGTAAGATAACACAAGAATCAAAAGAGATCTTAAAAAACTTATCATTTGTATTAATTTATCTGAAATGTTAATAAGAAAAAACCAGTATAGATAGAAGGATTAAAAATGATGCTAAGTGAGATGAAACTATTGCCTTACTTCATGGGAAGTTTTGCAGTGTTGTGTTGGGGACTCCGGTTGGTGGCGGATACTTTTTATTTTTTATCAGGAGATTTGCTTGGTCGTCTCACCAATACCTCGAATAAAAAAAGATTGAATGCTTTTGTTTCGGGGTTTAGTACTTCGTTCATGTTTCAAAGTATCAATCATTTCAACCGGGTTTTGACCAATTATGTTTCAATCAGAACGGCTGACCAGGTACTTGGGAATTTTGTCTTTTTAGGGGTTTTGTTAGGGCAAAGCATTGTGGTTCTCGTCATGTCCATTGATTTGGGTTTTTTTCCCCAGTTGATGATTGCAGGTGGAATGTTTTTTTCCTCATGGTTTAATCAAACCAATTTAAAAAGCATTTTTCGTATGATCATGGGGTACGGGATTATTTTTTGGTCGATTCAATTATTTTTAGGCATCATTATGCCGCTAGGGTCCAATTTGGAATTGTTTGGTGTAATGATTAATAATTATAATTATTTGTTTATTTTGTTGTATCTACTTCTGGGGATAATTATCACCGTTTTGTTTCAAAAACCAATTTTAATTTTGCTGCTTGCGGTGGTCATGGGGAAAACGGGTTTTGTGGATATGGCGACGGCCCTTTGCCTGGTGATTGGTGCCAATCTTGGTTTTTCCTATAGCACCATCCATACCGGCGGCGCTAAGTCCAGGATTAAAGTGGTAACCTATGCAAATTTTATTTTTCATATTCTGGTAGCCTTGGTTTGCATCATATTTTTAGATGAGCTGGTGGGCCTAATTGAAAGTGTGGTGCCTCGCATGCACTCGCTGGATAATTTTTATGAATTATTTGGCCTTCAACTATTTGCCGGGTACTTGATCATTAATTTTTTGATTGGTATTTTTAGTCTGATCTTTTTAAAACCGCTTTCAATCCTGCTTAGAAGAAATATTTCTTTTTCTGACGACAAAGAAGACAATCCTAGCGACTTTGCGAACGGTGATTATGAAATGTTGCCATCCAATGCCTTGATCATTACCTACAAAGAAATTAAAAAGTTTGCTCTGAATGTTGATTTCATGTTTGATCAGTGCCGACATTATCTGTTTGATGATAAAAAAAATCAAAGCAAAACATTAATCACTATCAAACAGATTGAGCAGGAAGCCGATGTGGTGCAAAATCAATTGATTTTTTATATTTGTAAAATAATGGAGAAGAAATTAACGGTTGGTCAGTCATTTGAGGCCCAAGGGTTTTCTCGAATAATTGATGAACTGGAAAGTATTACAGATTACCTAGAGAAAGTGGCCATTTATAAAAATCGACTGGTTACCGATAATCATGATTCCGGACTGATTAGAAAGGAATTTGTGGAATTTTACGACCGGGTTTGGGATTATTACAAATTGATGCTCAATAGTTTTGAGCGCCAAATGATTATGGATTTAAGCACCTTTACGGGAATCTCGGAGGAACTCAAAATCATCTCCCAGGAGGTGAGGGAGAAATATTTGGAGGAACTTTCCAAATCGAAGATGATTTCACCTTCCACCGTACTGGTTTATTCTGATATGGTTATCTCGCTTCGAAAAATTAGAGGGCATATTTTTAACATTGCCCAGACTTTGTGTCGGATAAATATGAATTTGGAAAACTAAACCAGGATTTTTGTAATGGATCTTATTTTTTCAGCAAGAGATATTGTAAGAAGGCAAAAAGGATTAACCTTCAATGATGTTTTGTTGGTACCCAAATTTTCGGAGATTTCATCTCGCAGATATCCTAATTTAAAATCAAAAATCACTAAAAATTATTCGCTAGATATTCCAATCATATCTGCCAATATGGATACCATAACCGAGACGGATATGATTATTGCCATGGCGGAACTTGGGGGAATCGGGGTTTTGCATAGGTTTATGACTCCTACCGAACAGGTGGAGGTGATCAAAACAGTGGCTTGCATCCAAAAAGAAAAAAAAATAAGTGTCCCTATTTGTGCATCGATCGGCGTTAAGGAAGAAGGAAAAAAGCGGGCAGATCTTTTAGTGGAAGCTGGCACTTCAATTCTTACGATTGATATTGCCCACGGTGATTCGATCATGCTTATGGAAACGCTGGATTATGTTAAAAAAAATTATCCGCAAATAGATGTGATCGCCGGGAATGTGGCGACCGGGGATGGTGTAGGAAGGATGATTGACCATGGTGCTGATGCCGTTAAAGTGGGAATAGGACCGGGTTCTATGTGTACTACTAGAATTATTACCGGGCATGGAGTTCCTCAATTGACTGCCATCAGTTTATGTGTGGAGCAGGCCAGAAAATATGGTGTTCCGATAATTGCTGACGGAGGCATAACCAATTCAGGAGATATTATCAAAGCCTTGGCCTGCGGGGCAGATACCGTCATGCTTGGCTCACTTCTTTCGGGGACTCTGGAAACTCCTGGAGAGATTAAAAAAGGCATGAAGCTCTATCGGGGGATGGCCAGCAAGAGTGCCCAAATATCCTGGAGAGGTGAACTTCCCAAAGGCATGGCAGCTGAAGGTGAATCCACCTATATTCCATGCAAAGGAAGTGTCAAAGATGTGGTGTGGGAGCTGGTTGGTGGTATCAGATCTGGGATGACTTATATGGGAACGGAAAATATCATGGATATGTATGAAAATTCCCTGTTTATGGAAATGACCCTGGCGGGAGCCCATGAGTCTAGACCTCATGGACTTAAATAACACCGGTAGCGATTATGAAAGAAATATATGAAATAGTTCTTTCATATCCCAAGTTGAAAGAAAGAATTCATGGCAAACTTGAAGAGCAAGCGAAGGTTATAAAAAACGTTGACGAAATCAAGGCCCAGTTGTCAGAAAAGGCTGCCCGTTTATTGGTGCATTTTATTGATACCACCTTTATTCATCTCTACGAAGGGATTAATATTGATACAGTGGTGGACTACGATCTAGCTCAATATGTTTTACATAATCATGTTGTTTTGGTGCCGAATCATCAATCTCACGCCGATTACGTTGCCTTGAATTACATTATTTATAAAAAATTTAAATTTTCGGTTTTTGTGGCTGGGGGAATCAATCTTAACATTCCGATCCTGGGAAAATTGTTCAGATTATGTGGTTGTTTTTTTATCCGCAGAACTTTTGGGAGTGATATCCTATATAAACTCACCTTGGAAGCTTATCTGTACTACCTTCTCTATAAGGGATATCCAATTGAATTTTTCTTTGAGGGTGGCAGGAGCCGGTCAGGGAAGCTTATGTCTCCGAGATATGGATTATACCAGATGTTGCTGGAGGCCCATGAGGCACTTCCTGGCGAATATCAAAAACCGCTTAAATTTATTCCAGTGAGTATTGTGCATGAATATGTTCCAGAGACCAGTTCCCTCGCCAGAGAATTGGAAGGAGCAAAAAAACACCAGGAAAGTTTCCTGAGACTTTTTAAAATTTTTAAAATTTTTGCCTACCGAATGGGAAGTGTTCATATCCGGCTGGGAAGGCCAATCGATCCTCCTCATCTGGAAAATGCGAGGAAGAATATTCAAACTTTGGCCTTTAGCTGTTTTAGAGAGGTAGGGTCTAATATTTTGGTGACGCCTTCTTCTCTTTTAGCATTGATCATGCTGGATGAACCAACCGGCGCATTGAAGTGGGATGAAATATATGCCAAGGCTAAATCAATTGTGCATTACTGCGAAGTTTTTAACATTCCGGTGGTGGATACCTTACTTGAGGATAAATTGGAAAGAACGCTGGAAGATTCGATTGATTTATTTTTGAATAATAAAAAATTTGATGTCATTGGTGAAGAAAATCTGGGCCATGTTTTTTATGCTGTAAATGTAAACTGTCGCAAGGAAATGCTGTATTTCAAAAATAGTATTCTTCATCATTTTCTTACTCCATGGATTTTAAATATTGCCTGGATCAATTTATTTAATGGTTCGGTTACCAATGTTGCAGAACTCAAGCGACTTTTACTGTCTCAAAGAAAACATATGAAGTATGAATTTTATTTACCTACCGTGAAGGAATTTGTCCTAGAGACCAAGACCCTGATCGAATGGTGTACCGGCAAGGTTTTAACCAGTTATGATGATGTATTGGAACTTTCGGCTAGGGATTTTTATAATGTGATAATGAAAATTGGAATTTTTTCAAAATCGATGATGTATATTCATGAAGCTTATTATATATCGGCACTGACCATCAAGGCGTTGCATACGGAAATGGCAGAATTCCGATTAGAGGATTATTGGAAGAAATCCAAAGAAGTCTATAATTGGCAAAGAGAAATAAACCGGGTTATTACTTTTTCTGAAAGTTTTTCCACGCCGGTGATGAAAAATAGTATTCAGCATTTTACTCATCAGAAATATCTGGTGATGGAAAATGGGGTGTATCATATAAAAGATACAGAGGCGTTTGACACAATGCTTTTGAATTGGGAAAACCTCCTTCTTGATCAGTTGAGTTTTAATATCAGAGGTGTATAGGATGGATACAGGTTTTAGTGGAAATAGCGATCAAATAAAACAATTAATAAGGGGTATGTTTGAATACCTAGGCGAAAACCCCCAAAGAGAAGGATTGCTTGAAACGCCTACTAGAGTGATCAAATCCTGGGATAAACTTTTTGGTGGTTATAATTCAAGCTTGGATGATTGTTTTAAAACCTTTAAAGAGGATAACGTTATTCCTTATAATCAAATTATTCTTTTGAAAAATATTGAATTTTACTCCACCTGCGAACATCATTTGCTACCTTTTTTTGGGAAGGCCCATATCGCTTATATCCCCAGTAAAAAAATAGTAGGCATATCGAAATTGGCCAGGATACTTGAGCATTTTTCCCGAAGATTACAAATCCAGGAGCGAATTGGTAATCAAGTCACGGAGTCTTTGGTGAAAAGATTGGAAGCCAAAGGTGCTGCTTGCATTATTGAAGCCCAGCATTTTTGTATGACCAGCAGGGGAGTTGAAAAACAAAACTCGATCATGGTGACTTCGTCACTTACCGGATGTTTTCTAGATCAGGTGTCAACCAGACAAGAATTGATGACACTTATCAAATCATAGTGTAATCTTTCCCACAGGACCTAGAAAAAATCTTTTTTTTTTGTATAAATTAAGGTAATTAAATAGGCAGGATTACAAACATTGTTCATTTGGAGGCAATTATTAAAGAACGCAAAGGGTTGGGAAAAATCGACAGGCCATTATTAAATGATGAGATAAGAATTCAAGAATGCCGTTTGGCAACCGAGGGAGAGGAGCAGTATGGTGTGGTTTCCATGGAACGTGCCAGGCAACTTTCGTATGAGACCGGGCTTGATCTCATTCTTATCGCACCTACCGCCAATCCTCCTGTTGTGAAGCTGATGGATTATGGTAAATATAAATATATCCAACAAAAGAAAGTTCAAGAAGCAAAGAAAAAACAGGTTGTTATCCAGTTAAAAGAGATTCAGTTTAGACCAAATATTGAGGCCCATGATTTAGGGGTGAAACTTAAAAAAATTAACCAATTTATTATTGAAGGCGACAAAGTAAAAATGGTTATGCAATTTAGGGGAAGAGAAATGGCCTATATGGATCAAGGGATGGTCAAATTTCAAGATATAATCACCAAAGTGATAGAATTTGGTGGATTGATAGAGTCTGAACCCAAAAAACTAGGAAATAGGATCATTACAATTGTTGCCCCGGATAAGAAAAAAATTACCGAATTACAGAAACTGAAAGAAACCAAGGGTGAGGAGTTGTAATAAGTGTTTACAAGGTAATGATAAGCTGGTAGAAATACTGGGTTTCAAAAGCTATAAAACATGTTGGATTATTGATAATCATTAAGGAGCATAAGATGCCAAAGATGAAAACTAAGAGAGCGGCTGCGAAGAGATTTTCCGTGACGGGAACTGGTCGGATTAAAAGAAGAAAGCAAGGACTTCGTCATATACTTACTAAGAAAGATCATAAGATGAAAAAAAATCTGGGAAAAGCTGGCCTGGTTCATGTAGCTGATGAAGTAAGAGTGAAAATGCTGATTCCCTATAAGTGAGAGTATTATCAATTTGCTGAAGTCTGGGACCACAAGCGCATGAATATGCCCCCAAGTTTTTCGCAATAATTAAGGAGATATAAAATGGCACGAGTTAGAAGAGGATTTAAAGCGAGAAGAAGAAGAAACCGAGTGAGAAAACTGGCGAAAGGTTTTCACTTTGATAGAAGTAGACACTATTGTTGGACCGCCGAGACTGTTAAACGTGCGCTCCACTATGCATACATCTCAAGGAGATTGTTAAAGCGTGATATGCGAAAACTTTGGATTATTAGAATAGGTGCAGCAGTTAGAATGCTTGACTCATCTTATTCAAGATTTATGCATGCTTTAAAAAATAAAGGACTACACATTAATCGAAAAATGTTAGCCGAAATTGCCGCAACAGATTTCAACGGTTTTAAAGCGATTTTTAATCAAGTTAAATAGTGTAAAACTAAAAAGATGATTTTTAAAAAAGGCCAATTTAAAAAATTGGCTTTTTTGTTATTTCGAATCTAGCTTTTTGGCAACCACAGGGCATTAATTCAATGATTCCCCTAATAACTTCTTCGTCATAATCAACCGCAGAGTTGGAACCTGATACAGCTTTTTTTGAGAGTGACGAGATGGTTTTGGTGTAAAGATTATTTAAAAGATTCACGTCATTGGCACTTAAGGTGTGTTTAAGTTCTCCAGTATCCAGATAAGGTGACATGACATCCTCGACGTGGCGGGTGTGTTTTAATCCTAAAAAATGCCCCATTTCATGCAGAATAACTGAATATAAATCATACCCCGAATAGGCCTTGTCGTTGGCATCAAAATTGTAGTCCTTGTAATTAAGAATGATATCAGCATGCAGAATTTCCAGATACTCACTATCCATACCAGCATTTCTTCTGGTGGCATAAAACTGAGTAACTCCGAGAGCAAAGCTACTTAATTCATCAAACCAACTATAGGATTTATAAATCCCAAGGGTGTTGTCACGATACACATTGAGATCACTGGTATTGAGGTTGGAGGTTTCCTGGCGGGTTTCGCTTATAAATGATAAATCTTCGTGGGCCACATTCCATGTGCTAATAATTTCCCCGATGCTGGCTTTTTCTTGATCCGAAAAATCTGAGGAAATCATAAGATTGAGATTACTGGTTGAGACGAGCTCGTTGCTCCATCTAATTGTGGCCGTTTCATAATTGGCCGCAGGCAGGGATGAAGGGCCTCGTTCTGGTTTTGGTTCCATTTCAAGACAAGCAAAACAGGTGACCAATATTAAAATAAAAAGAGTCAATTTTTGCATGAGGGCCTCTGGTTGATCGACTAATAACAGTCAATCACTCATCGGCAAGAGGGCAAATAAATTGACTCATTCGAGTTTTAATTGAGCATAAAAAGTTTGTTTAACTAATTGATTTTTTGTAATCTTTTAAAAAGGATTCCAAACCTTTATCAGTAAGAACATGATTGTAAAGTTTCTTGATAACATCAAAGGGAACCGTGGCCACATCAGCACCTACCATGGAGGCAACCCTTACATGGTCAGGATGGCGGATAGAAGCAGCCAGAATTTGGGTAGTAAATCCGTAATTGTCAAATACCTGTCTGATTTCCTCAATTAAGTTCATGCCATCATGTCCAATATCATCGAGTCGTCCGATAAATGGCGATACATAAGTAGCTCCGGCCTTAGCTGCCAAAAGGGCCTGATTAGACGAAAAAACCAGGGTAACGTTAGTCTTGATTTTATTTTCAGAAAACCACTTGCATGCTTTGATACCTTCGATCGTCATGGGCACTTTAATGGTGACATTTTTATGAATTTTAGAAAGCATTTTGCCTTCTTCAATCATTCCCTGGCTATCGGTTGAAATGACTTCTGCGGAAATTGGTCCATCAATTATCTTTACAATTTCGGTGATTATTTCATCCCTGGATTGACCGGTTTTGGCAATCAGCGAAGGATTGGTGGTGACGCCATCAATAATTCCAAAGCTAGCAACTTCTTTAATTTCTTCCAAAGAGCCGGTATCTATAAAAATTTGCATTATTTACTCCCTCGATTTCAGTTAATAAGCTCATATCAATGTTTTTAAGTTTAGAAAAGATATATTGACTTAAAAAATAAACTCGAAATATCTATTATTTGGCTTCATAATATAGGTATGAAAAAGTTCCTGATTTTTTTGTTAATCAATCTGCTTTGTCACGGAGTTAGCCTATCAAGGGAAACCAATATCTCTGACCATTTGGTGCCTCCGAAAGACTCATTTTATGATCCGACTTTTGATTATTCGTTTTTCAAAGGGAGAGTGACAGATAGGGATGAGACGACCCGGATTTTCAAGGTGGAATCCGGGACAAAAAATACCAGGCTCTTTCGAATTGGAGATATGGTGGAGTTTACGATTAATCAAACCCAGGTCAACCAAAGATGCCAGGGATTTGTGAGGAGCGTGGAAGAAAAATATTTTGTTATGTATGTAGCGGACATTAGATCTTGCCTGGGGAATAATGAATATTTTAGAAGAGGATCGGTGTTGCGGTTTAAGTCGGAGGTGTTAAGTGAAAGAGTAAGACAGGCCAGTGCTCATCGAAAGACTCTTTTGGAGCGCAAATCTGACCTGTTTAATCAACTCAACAACGTCAATGATTTTTTGTGGGGGTTTGATCAGAAAAGTATTTCTGTGGCCGCTGAATACGACAAAGAAATTCTCAGGATCAAAAGACAAAAACAGGAGGCCATTGATAACTTGCAACTTAAAAGGCAAGAACAATTTAAACTGCAAAAAGAATTGGTTTTTTATCTTGATCAGCTTGAAAAGGATTTGGATTTTTATCTGGTGGAAAAAAGAGATCAGACGATGGATCGCTGGTTTTCTGATTTGGATATGGGGCTACCGGTGGAGACCAGGCCTCAAGAATATATTCCGCTGACCAAGGAAGCTCAAACCGAAAGTGTTAGAGATTATCGAAACCGGTTGGAAGATAGTCTTCGTCAAACCCATTGACTATCACATCAGATTATTTGAAATAACGGAGGCTCTTCTTCGCTTCAGGTTGAGATACATCTCTTCAAGGAATTGATCACTATAGAGGTTGTTGGTGGCATGGTCCTTGTAAAGCTTCAAACTATAGGCACTGGAAACGCCCATCCATTCTTTGATGAGATTATCTTTTTTATTTTGAGCAATCCATTTAAAGATACACGCCTGGCGGAGTGATTTGGGGGTGAGCTGTAAAACCAGTTTTTTTCTAAATTCTTCAAAGATCAGTTCAAGCCCTCGGGGTGATAATCCGCCAGAGATGATCTGGTAGGGGTTGGCATTAAAGAGTATTTCATCAAAAGTTAATCCGGATTTTTTTTTGAAGCTATTTAATGATTCACTATATTCTAAAAAAATGGAGGAAAAAATGGGAGGAAGCGGGATGGTATATGGTTCTCTTTTCAAGGGAAGCATCATGACTCTGGGAGATGAGTCTAGAAAAACTTGTTGCGTTTTCATGTGAGAGATATCTGAAACCTTTAGACCCGCACCAAAAATTAATAGCAAGATAACTTGATTTCTTTGGGCCAGCAATTTGATCATTTCGTCGCTACTTTCTTTTTCTTCTAGCAGATAAGTCCACAGAGTTTTGATATCGCTAAAAGGGGTAGGGTGTGGAATGTCCAAAAATTTGGGCGAAGACTGCAGGTTTCGTACTGGATTGGTGGAAATAATGCTTTGTCCTACCAAAAAGTCTAAAAAAATTCTAAGGGTTTGAATGCGTCGTCTTTTGGAGTTATCGGAATTTAGTTTCTGGTTTAGAAAATCGTTGTATTTTTGTGCCAGATCCGTGTTTAAATTATTTAAATCAAAAGGTGATTGGAAAGATCGTAGAAATTTATTAAAGCAGTCCAAATCAGTCTTGTAATTTTTGACTGTATTTCTGCTTAGTCCTTCTTTGTCTAATTTACTAACAAATTTTCGTTCTAATTCAAAAAAATGTCCGAATTTATCTTCCAGCATGGAAAAAGCCGCTCCTTTAACAAGTAATTTTTACAGGGTTTGCCCAGAAATAATACAAGTACCCCATACATTATACAAGTGAAAAGAGTTTCCTTGTTTTTCTCTGAAAGATTTGATACATGCGTCAACAGACAATTTATATATGTGAGCCGAAAGTGCAAAAGACGACCTGTAACCAAAACAAAAAGGACTTATTGTTGTCCGTGGAATTATTTGAATTTATCACGGAGAGAAATGATTGTTCGCGAAAAGTTCTTTCGGACTTTGTTTTTAACCACTCATCCACTAAAAATTTACTACAAAAAATTGATTATCAATTTAATAATTTTGACATTTTTTTGACGTCGATTACCCATTCTTCTCTTATTAATGAATTTCCCGAATTAAAATTAGAAAGTAATCAGCGTCTGGAGTATCTGGGAGATGCGGTTATTGATCTGCTGATAGCTGCTTTGCTTATTAAAACCTATCCTCATTTTCAAGAAGGAAAGTTATCGAAACTCAGAAGCGCCTTGGTCAATGAGCTTTCGCTTGCATTACTGTCCAATATTTTAGGTCTATCCCGGGTTATTTTGCTGGGAAAAGGGGAATTGTGTACCAAGGGGTATTTGAAATCGTCGGTGTTATCCGATGCCTTTGAATCTTTGCTCGGGGGAATTTTTGCGGATTCTGGATTTTTAGGGGTGCAAAAAGTTTTTACCACTATTTTGAATTTATACCAGGAACAATTTAAAAAAGATTTTATATCAGATGAAGCTCTTGATGAGTTTGATCCCAAATCAAGATTGCAAGAATTGACGGTTTCGCTTGGGAAGGGACTACCACAATATCAAAATATCGAAATGGAAGATAAACAATATAGGATTGATTTAATGATTGATAATAAAATCATCCTAACCAGGACTGGCGCTGCCAAAAAACAGATTGAAAGAGAGTTGGCTTACCAAGTGCTTAAGAAAAGACTTTATTTAGAAGGAGATAACCATGTTATTAAAACATCAGCACCCAAGTAATAAATCAATTATGATTTCCGTGTTAGGTGTTCCTAACGCTGGTAAAAGTTCGTTGATCAATTATTTAATTGGAACCGAGTTGTCCGTTGTGACTCATAAACCGCAAACCACCCGGAATAAATTCCATTGTGTTTTTAATATTGATAAAACTGAAGTGGTGCTGGTGGACACTCCCGGGATACATAAAAGTAATAAGGAATTCAACAAGAGGTTGAATGAACAGGCCAGGGAGGGGTGCGAGGGAGTGGATCTTAATTTTATATTAATTGATTTAACCAGTGATGTTATGCCTCAACTTAATTCCATTAAAGAGACTTTGAAATTTGAGTTGGATAAGACCTGGCTCATTTTTACCAAAAACGATCTGGTAAAAATTAGCGATGAACTGCTTTTGGAAATTTTTAATGCGGCTAAACAGTTAATTCCCAAAATTGAAAAATATTTTTCGATTAGTTCAAAAAATGGAGAAAATATTCATCTTTTAACCGGTGCTATTTGTGATGAGGCGAAGACCGGATATCATCTTTATCCTGATGGGGATGTTTCCAATAAAAATGAAAGGTTTTTTGTAACGGAATATATAAGGGAACAGGCCTTTTTACTTTTAAATGAAGAATTACCTTATGAAATTGCAGTGGTGGTGGAAGAGTTTCAAGATGGCAGAGAGGACGAGACCCTCAGCAAACCGATTGTTCACATTGCGGCATCAATTATCGTAAACCGTCCCAGTCAGCGAGGCATAGTCGTTGGCAAGCAGGGAGCGGTTATTAAGGAAATTGGAACCAGGTCAAGAGCGAAAATTGAAGAGATGCTCGGTTGCCAGGTCAACTTGAATTTGCATGTCAAAGTGACCCCCGGATGGCCTAAAAATAATTATGTGCTGGAGTCGATTGGACTGCATCGAGCAGTCGATTCTAACAGAGTCTGGAGAAGTCGTTAAAATTTGACTGGGGAAGCAAGATGGAAAGATCAATGGTAGTTTCAATAATAGGAAGGCCCAATGTTGGCAAAAGCACGGTTTATAACCGATTAATAAAAAGGGATAATAAAAATATCACTTACGATTTACCCGGGGTCACCAGGGATCGGCATTATGGTTTTGCGAAATTTGATTTGGTTAATCATGAAGCCCCTCGGGAGATTATTTTGATTGATACGGGTGGATTTTACTTGGAAAAAATAAATGAGCCCAGTAAAACAGAAAAAGAGAAAAGAAATTTCAAGTTTTTCAATATCATGATTGAACATGCCAAACTGGCCATCGATGAAAGTGATATGGTGTTGTTTGTGGTGGATGTTAGGGAAGGTCCGATTCCTGTAGATAAAAGCATTATTGATTATTTGAGAATGAAAAAGAAAAAATTCTGGCTGGTGATTAATAAATATGATTCAGACAAACAGATGGGGGATGAGGCTGATTTTTATACGTTGGGAGTGGATATTGATGATATTTTTATGATTTCCGCAGCTCACAAGAGAGGAACAGATGAACTGGCTATGCAGATTCAAAAAGAGGTCATTGCCTTTGAAAAAACAATCGCGGCAGATGAGCTTAACATTCCCAAATTACAAATAGGGGTTACTCCCAGAGAGAAGGTGGTATCTAAAGTGGCCCTGGTCGGAGGACCTAATGCTGGAAAATCCACTTTACTTAACTGCTTGATTGGTGCACCACGGGCCCTGGTGAGTGATATACCCGGCACCACCGTTGATCCCATCGAAGGTTTTTTTGATCTTTATTTTGATAAAGAGGCTAATTTGCTGGATCAGAAAATGAGCTGGGGAGAAAAAACCGACCAGTTGATAAGTGATTATCAGGATTATCAAAAAAATAATATGCAATACATGCAAGGAAAAATAAAACAAGAGGATATCTCACAAGAGATCTATGAAAAAGTTTTTGCCGATGAAAAGATAGAAGAGACTGTCCAGCCAGAGGAAAAAAAGGCTGAAGGGAATTATTGGAGAACCATTCATTTGATTGACACTGCCGGGATCAGGCGACAAAAATCGATAGATGATTTTGTGGAAGAGCAATCGGTTTACAGGTCCCTAAGCGCTATTACCCACGCTGATGTAGTGGTTTATTTAATCGATGCCACCAAGGGTATCAATCATCAAGATCAACGGTTGGTGGATATTGCCCTGGAAAAAGGAAAATCGGTTATTTTGGCCATCAATAAGATAGATCTGGTGAGCGAAAAGCTTAAAACTCCAAAAGATAAAAAACAATGGATCGAAGAGTTAAGGGATGAGATTCCCTGGTTGGAGTTTTGTGATGTGGTTCCATTATCGGCTAAATATAAACAGCATATCGGAAAATTTAAAAAAGTTTTGGTGGAAACCATTCTGATTAGAAATAAAAGGATACCCACCAGTGAAGTCAATCAAACAATTATTGACTTGGTTGATAAGAATTCAATTGTGATAGCCAACACCGGTGGCAAACGCTTAAAGGTGAAATATTCCTCTATGATCAAGGCCAATCCGCCTACTTTTTTACTTTTTACTAACAGATCTAAAGGAATACCTGAAAATTACAAGCGGTATTTAAAAAATGGCATTCGGGATAGTTTTGATCTTAAAAATGCACCGATCCATTTGATCTTTAGAACCAGTAGTGATTTGGAAAAAAGGGCCAATTCTTCGAAGAGGGATTCTTCTACCAAGAGATAATATAGCTGACGGTGGTTGACCAGGCATTTCCGCTCATATCCTCGTAGCCAAATTCCCCCTCATTGCGTGCTTGGTAGGCATTGGTGAATTTGTCGTGAAAATTGACGGTGTGAAACAGTAATTCAACCCCGATAAATGATTCTTTGAGTTTGATGGGAAATTCCAGTCCAAATCCCATTCCAAAGCCAAGCCCACCCCCGCTATCATCGGGAGTTGCGCTTTGATCGATGAATTTATTGGTCAAATACCAATATTCAATCCTTCCGATAACGTAGGGGTTGGAGTAAGTGATGGCAGTTCCCAGATCTGCCGTATCTAGGTAGTATCTGGAAGAAAAAAATGTTCGTAGCATGCTGACATCGACAAAACCAGGTCCACCCTCTAGATCGACTGGGGTGTGTCCTCTGGTGGCATCAGGCAGAAACATATGATGTTTGGAAAATCCAACTCCGATGCCGTAAGCTACTCTGAAATTTTGAAAAAAAGTAAAGGAGAGAGAATAAGAGGGAAGCTGATTTTCGTAGGCGTAGCCACGATTGCCATCAAACATGGTTACACCCAGACCGATATTAAATGAAAAAAAACGTCCATACCTGTAATAGCGTTCGAATTCCGCAACTTTGGCAGTTTCGAGGTCCTCGTTAAAATCGCTAAAGATATCACCACCGACTTCTAGATCATCATCAAAAACATTCGCTTCAATTAATTCGCTGTCATCAAATTGGGCGTTTGATGAAAAGCAAGCTAAAATAAAAAGTATTAAAAAAACTAATAATCTTTTTGTCATTAATAATTATTTTAACGTCTAATTATGCCCAATGTCGATACCCTATTTGAAGGGAATCTATTTAAAAATAGAAGTGAATCCCGGCGGTAAAAAAGTTATGCCCTACGGTTTTGACAACAAAGTCGGTGATCTTTTCAAATGATAATCCGAATTCAAAACTAAACCCGAGGCTTTCTAGTCCAGTGAAATGAAACTCAGAGCCCATGGTTAAGTCCAGTTGAAATCCTGTTTTAGAGTCGCCGCTGGAGGTGACTTTCTTTTTATTTAACAATGCGGCGAGCAGAGAACCATAAAAAGTGAGTTGGGGCTCATCAAAAAAATTTCTATAAATTTTTAACCCCGTTCCCCAACCACCCGTGTTTTCGTTGGTATCAAAACCAAACAGCGCTCCTACGGCCAGAGAAGGTGACTTTTGCAACTTGAGGGAGATGGCCGGAAGATCGGTGGCCAGTTGATTAGTGGTGCCAAGGCCTAGGCGTCCATCTTTTTCTGTACTCAAGCAGGTGGCAGATAACATCATTAGTGATGAAAGAATCAAAAAAAAATATTTATTAACAGACATAGTACCTTCCTGATTAAAAGGGGGTTATTGGGAATTTTCAAATAATAGGATACAATTGCGAAGTATTTTTGACAACTAGTAGTCAAGTCAAATAAAATTCAGCGTGAATAAACACAAGATTGAATATCAAGGGGAGTCCATGTCTAATAAAATGATGAGTTATGTTGATGAGGAGTTAAATCGAACAGAGATAGGGCAATTTGTTGCCAGAAACAAAGTTTTGGTGATCTCAGTGATTTTGGCGGCTTTTTTGGGCGTGGCCATTTGGGGTATCACCAGCAATATGTCTGAAAAACAGCAACAGGAGTTGTCCAAAGTTATTTATGACTTTGAAAAAAACACCTTTAAACAGCTTGAAGAAAAAAAAATTGATGGCAAGGATTATGTTAATAAATTTGCAGAGCTGCTTAAAGTGACTGGTTCGTATCACGGAGCCTTTACTTTAAGTATTCAATCAGCGGATCTGTTTATAGAGAGGGGAGAGCTTAATTTCGCCAAGGACATACTTGAAAAATCACAAAAGGAATTGAAAGGTAGTAATCCATTTGTGGCCTGGTTTCTCAATAACCGGCTGGCGGTTGTTTATGAAGATTCCAACGATCTTGACAACGCCGTTGCTTACTTGAAAAAAATGAATGCCTCATCAGTCACCCTGATGGAATCCAAAGTCTATCTTGATTTGGGAAGAATTTATTTAAAAATGGGAAAAAAAGAAGATGCTATGATTAATTTCAAATATGTGGTCGATCACTTTAGTGACTCGAACTTTGCGAAAATTGCAAAACTTTATTTAAACGACATGAACTAAATGACGTTGGGGCGTACCAAACATGAGATTCTTTTTACCACTGCTTGTCTGTTTATTGTGTTCATGTGCTTTGAGCGAAAAAATCAATTTCTCCTCGTCTGATAAGTCGGGTGAGAAAAAGACGATACTGAGAAGTGCCTGGAGTAAAAATCTTGATCCAGCATATGATTCAGGCAATCTGCCTATCAATTTGAGTTCACCACTTCTACACGCAGGTATGCTTTTTGTCGGCACTGGCAAAGGACAAATGATTGCTTATGATGCTCAAACTGGCAAGGTGTTGTGGAAAGAAAACGATAAGGGGGCGTATCATGCGACTCCGGTGGTGTATAACGATCAAATTATCTACGGCACCAATTTGGGGCGGCTCTATTCGAGGCATTACTTAACCGGAAAAATTAAATATGCGGTTGATTTAGGGGCCTCTATAGAGTCCGAAGTGGTGGTGCATAACGGGATAGCGGTGGTTCATCTTCGAAATTATCAGATAACCAGTTTTGATATTGAGACCGGTAAAATATTTTGGGCCTACAAAAGATCAGTCCCTCATCTGACGACCTTGCAAAGATCTTCCAAACCTCTGATCTGGAATAATAAAATTTTTGTCGGTTTTGCTGATGGTTATTTGGTGAACATATCTTTGGAAGACGGGGTATTACAGTGGGAAAAGAAACTTTCTACCAGCACTAAATTTGTTGATGTGGATAATACGCCGGTTATTTTAAACAACCGCCTGTATATTAATTCGCTGGCAGGCCCCATTTATATGTTGGAAGCATCTACTGGTGCTGTGTTAAGACAGGGGGATTTTTCACCTTCTAGACCTCCTTTCCATTTTAATGACAAATATTTATTTGGCACCTTTGATGGAGAACTCATCTTAACGGATTTTAATTTAGAGGTTATCAAGAAGGTTAATCTTGGTGTTGGTGGGATAACTAATATCCTTTTGTGGAAAGATTATTTGGTGGTGACCACCAGTAAAGGCCATGTCAATATTTTGAATCCTAAAACCTTTGAGCCGGTTTTGCAAAAACATCTGGGGCATGTCAATTCATCGGTGTTTGGGGATGTGGTAGCTTCTAATGGGATGCTCGCCGTCTATTCATCACGGTATCGTTTGTATGTTTATCGCTAGTGGTTTTCCATTTTAGCTTTTATTTTCTTTTATTCATTTCTTTTAAATAAGTTTTAATCCACCCCAAATCAAGCTGATCCACGATACTGGCGTTGGCACTACTGGAATCATAGGAAGCAATGGACCTTTGATCTTTTTGATATTGGAGGGAGTTAATAAGAATCATATTGGAGAAAATAGTGGTTTTAAACAGGATGGAGGCATGCAGTTTGCTTGGAATAAAATTTTTCTTCTGATCAATATCAGTCAGCAGGTTTTCAAATTTGTAATAATTGGAACTTGCGCCATTTTCACATAAATATTCCAACTCTTTGTATAATTTCAAAGCATGGGTATCAATCGCCTGTTTAACTAGACCTTCTGCCTGCTTAAAATCAATGACGTTATGTTGTTTTATTATATCAGCTAAAGTTGGTTGGTTTTCGCCCAGCGATAGCGGCAGCATGAGCTCTGGAAAGAGTGCTAGATACTCATCATTCCAAGCAGCGGTGTCCAATGAAAAATTGAGATTAACATTACTATTGGTTAAACTGGTATGAGGTATTTGGTTACGCAACTCCACTATGGAAGAGTGAAAACCGGGACAAACATTTATTTGTGGCTGACTGGTTCCTGTCAGCCTGGTAAGCGTTTCATATTGGGAAAGCAGTAGCATAAAATAGGTTTTTTTATAGCTGGAGGTGTTTAACTCATTTTGCATTTGGGTGGTTTCCTGCTCAATGTTCCTGGAAGCAGGTGTTCTGGTGCGGTTACTTTTAAAGCTGTCAGTATTCATGTTCATGACATGAAATTTGGGCGTGCCTCCTAAATAATCACTTTTATTTTTGTATCTTGCCATCTTACTTTCTATAGATTCGGGAGTTTGAAATTTAAAACCGGAGGTACATGAAGATAATAAAGTCATGATCAGCAAGCTGTTTAGCGAATTAAGAATTTGTTTTTTCATAAAAGCTCCTCACAAGGCCTATAAACACGAATAGCACTTCCTTTCTTTCGGTTGATAAAAATGAATCATTGATACCAATTATGCAGTCGGCAGTTTCGGCCGGTCAAAAAACAGATGACCGTTGAATCAATCAAGAGGATTTCTAAAAATTACTTGATTTATTCAATTAAGTATTGTCAAATATCCATCACTTCCAAATATTTTTAAGGAGCAAAAAATGAGTGACAGTTTTCTAACTGCGAGTCGTGAAATTGCATGGAATGTGCCAGTATGGTTTATCTATGGCATGTATTTTTCATTCATGATAGCGGTGGGTATTTTTTTTAAGGGAATTTATTCCAAATACCAATTTGTTACTCATAAAAAAGATTTTAAAGAACTATACAGAGGCCACTTTAATTGGAAAAACATTTTTCAAGTTTTATTTTTTCAGGGAAAAGTATCAAGAGTTAAAAGTGTGGGACTTTTTCATGGTGCCATTTATTATGGTTTTATCATCCTGGTCATCGCCACCACTTTAGTTATGATTCATATGGATTTTAAAATAGAGATTTTTAAAGGGGTGGTTTATATTGTAATTTCTTTTCTAGCGGACATGGCAGGGGTTTTTATCTTATTGGCCATCGTGTTTGCATTTTATAGAAGATATGTAAAAAAACCCGATTACTTGAAATCCACCAGGCCAAATCAAGAATTGCTGATGTATGGTTTTTTAATTCTAGTGGTTAAAACCGGTTTTGGGCTGGAGGGCATCAGGATTCTTGGTACCGATATGCCAAAAGATGAGATGTATTGGTCTCCGATTGGTTATTTTTGTGCCTATATTTTTCAGATGTTCAATCTTGAGATGGGACTTTGGAAATTGATTCATCAGGTTGTTTGGATTGTGCATATGTTGCTTACGATGGGTTTTATTGCTTCTTTGGGGTATAGCAAATTTATTCATGTGATCATGGCATACATCAATAGTTTTTTCACTTTGGATCGGCAGGGGGCGGTTTTAGAACCTATGAATTTTGACAATGAAAATGCAGAGACGTTTGGTCTTTCCAAATACAACGAAACCACTATGAAGAACCGGTTAGATTTACTTAGCTGTGTTGAATGTGGAAGATGCACTCAAAATTGTCCGGCCAATTTGGCAGGAAAAAAACTCGATCCCAAGCTTATCATTACCAAATTGCGAGATGCCGCCTTAAAACTCAAACAGGCGGGAGTGGATGATTGTGATATCTGGGGTGAGCTTCCCCTTTACGAATTTAATGAATTGGATGCTTGTACCACCTGTGGGGCCTGTATGGAGGAATGTCCAGTGCATATAGAGCATGTCAAGCTGATCATGGAGCTGAAACGATATAAGGTGCTAACCCTGGCCGAAGTTCATCCAGATGCCGCTAATACGATCAACAATATAAAAGTCAATTCCAACCCCTGGGGCATTGGATTAAGTGATCGCTTCAACTGGGCCTTAGGCCTCAATATTCCAGTGGCTGATCCAGACGTGGAAGTAGAATATCTCTACTATGTAGGGTGTGCCGGATCTTATGATACAGATGCGCAAAAAGTGACTAAAATATTTTGTGAGCTTCTAAAAAAAGCTGATGTTAGTTTCGCCGTTTTAGGTGAAAATGAAAAATGTTGTGGAGATATCGTGCGCAGAATTGGTGATGAGTATTCATTTTACGAAATGGCATTGTCCAATATTGAAACTTTTAAAGGTTACAAGTTCAAAAAAATTGTGGTGACTTGCCCGCATGGACTGCATACCATCGGCAAAGAATATAAGAAAATTGATAAGGAATTTAATTTTGAAGTGATTCATCATACGGAGCTGCTGAGTGATTTAATTAAGCTTGGCAAGTTGACCCCCAATAATCCAATCAATGAAGAGATAACCTTCCACGATCCATGCTATCTGGGTAGACACCACCATGGATATGAACCGGTACGTGATATTTTAACCTCGATTCCTGGCCTAAAGTTAAAGGAGATGCAAAGATCCAAGGATAAATCCTTGTGTTGTGGAATGGGTGGGGGAAACATGTGGTATGAACTTCCAGAGGGAGAGGATCTGTGCAAAAATCGAATGCAAGATATTGCCTCGGTGAAGGTCGAAAGAGTATCGACGGCATGTTTTTATTGCTGGACCAATTTTAATTCTAAAAAGGGCGATGCTGATGGTACCAAAGAACTTCCCATTGAGGATGTATCCATTATTTTGGCAAAGTCAGTTTTTTGAAAGAAAATAGACTTAATGCGTTAGCGCAGAGAGCAGTAAAAAAAATATCAAAAATAGTATGGTTCATTTTTGAATTTTCAAAGGTTTAAGAAATACCCGAGTAACATAGGACTATTGACTATAATATCCTTGGATATTAACGTCGTCTTAATAAATCTGATATCCTTATTCCTGTCGGATTTATTACAACTTACAACGAGGGAGGTTTAACAACCTCCCTTTTTTAGTTTTTGTTTTGGCATGTGCTATTAGCGTGCTTCCATCGACCAGTCTTTATAAATAGCCTCCAATCTTGGTGCGATTAGTTTTTCATATCTGGTGAACAGTGTTCGTCTTTGATTATCCTGGTTGGCATGATAACAAAGCACTCGCAGTGTTTCCATATAACTCAGGGCCTGGCAAACTGTTTCTGCGTGGGCCATGAGGATATTCACTCTATCCATCTCCATCCAGGCTTTGGGATTGAAGATTTTTCCCATTTGGGGCCTTAAACATTTGATTAAAAGTTTAATGAAGCGTTTTTTAAAAGTGTAGTGATAGGTGGTATACTTTTTGGTTATTTCACTTTCCTTGTTGATGATGGCACCGATCGGGTGTTTAAAGAAAATGTTGGCAAAAAACCGGCTAGGATCTTTGATGGCATACTTGACAATATCCTTTAAAGCCATGAGTGCTTGCACCTGGCTGGTTCCTTCATAAAGCAGGGGAGCAAAGCTATCACGATGATATCTTTCCACAGGATATTCTTGCATAAACCCATAACCACCCAACATCTGAATGGCCCTTTGGGACAAGTTGGTAGCTATTTCGCACGAATAGTACTTGACCAGTGGAGTTCTCTTCCTTGTCCAAAGATAAGCGTCTTTTAATATCTTTTTTTCTTCCTTGGTTAATTCTTTGCCATCTTTTTGTAATTGGTCCAGTTTTTGAAAAATGTCGTAATGGCTAATAGTATCTACAATTAATGCTCGGAGAGCATCTCTTTCAGTTTCATAGTCTTGTAAATTTCTTTTATAAAGGGGGAGCTCGACCAGTGGAACACCAAACTGAATTCTTTCTTCGGCGTAGATTCTGGCATGATAGAGTGATCCTTCGATGGTGCCAAGTGCTTGTAGTCCAACCGCCAGTCTGGCCTCGTTCATGAGATGAAGCATGTAGTGAAACCCCATGTTTTTTTCGCCAACTAGATATCCCAGGGTGTTTTCGTAAACGATTTCGCAAGTAAATGAACCATGCAGTCCCATTTTATCTTCATTTTTCGTTACTTTGTAATTTTGAATTTTTGTTCCGTTTTCCCCATCGATTTCCTGTTCAACAAAGAACATGGAGATACCTTCAAGGCCTTCGGGCTCACCTTTGATGCGTGCTAAAACATAACCGAGTCCTCCACCTCCGTTGGTAATAAAGGCCTTGGTACCGGTAATTCGATAATTGCCATTTGCTTGCAAAACCGCCGTGGTTTTTATGGCACCTACATCACTTCCGGCCCCTGGCTCGGTCAGACACATGGCCCCTGAGATTTCGCCTTGGACAATCTTGGGAATATATTTGTCTTTGAATTGGGCAGGGCCAAAACGATCGAGCATATCAGCAATGGAAGTAAAAAAAGCAATCTGAGTGCAGGAAGATAAGCAGGCCCTGGAAATTTGTGCAAAGAGGGTCAAGTTCATAGAAAAAGGCAGTTCCATTCCTCCGTATTTTTTGGGGACACTTAATCCAAAAATACCTAGTTCAACACATTCCCTATACAAGGCACTTAAATATTCGTTGGGGACAGTCTTGCCATTTTCCACAATCCCTGCATGATGTTTATCCATTTCCTTGGCGCGGTTACTAACGGCACCCGCTGTCCACTCACCGGTCTGACCTAACAGTTCTTCTAAAAAACTAATAACTTCTTCGGGGGAATTTAAGCCTTCTTCGGTGGGAAAAGTCGGAAAGTAGAGTGGAATAATGGTTTTCCAGTCTATGGCCGATTTAAAAAGCCATTGCCATTCTTGTTCGTCAGAGTAAAAATTCATTAGTTCAATCCTTAAATCTAAAAAAGTTAGTATTACAAGTATTATAAAATAAAAATGGATTGTGATCACCTTTAAAAGAATTTTTTTATTGTAAGCATTTAATAGAGGGGTTTTTATTGCAAAGATCTTTTAATTAGTTTTATTATTAACCGATGTTTTTTATCCTACTTAAATATTTAAGGAGAATTCATGAATTTAAACCCAGTCTTCATTGTAGAGGCCAAGAGAACTCCTCAAGCGAAAGCAGGTATGGAGTTAAAGGATGTTCAGGCACCATATCTGGGGCATTATCTGATTCGCCACATTATGGACAAGCTTGGTTTGCCAAATGATGTGATTGATGAAGTCATTTTTGGGTGCGTAGGCAATCCGGTTGATTATCCCAATATTGCGAGAGTCATTGGTCTGGAAGCGGGATTACATAAAAAAGTACCAGGATGTTCAGTGCATCGAAATTGTGCCGCTGGGATGGAAGCTTTGGCGCAGGCTTCAATTAGAATAGCCGCTCAAAGGGATCATCTTATTTTTGCAGGCGGAGTGGAGTCCATGTCCAATATTCCACTTTTGTTTAATAAAAAAATGACCAAACTTTTTACCGATCTATTTAAGGCCAAAACCCCGGCCCAAAAATTAAGTGCCATGCTGACGTTTAGACCCAGCTTTTTAGTCCCTATCGTTGCGATTCAAAAGGCGCTTACGGATCCTTTTGCCAATGTCAATATGGGGATGACGGCTGAAATTTTGGCCAGAGACTTTGGCATAACCAGGATGGAACAAGATGAGTTTGCCAACCGCAGTCATCATCGAGCGGCACAGGCAACTCAAAATGGTCGATTCAAAGATGAGATTGTTCCACTTATTTATGGAAAAAAACTGGATCATATATTGTATGAGGACAAAGGTTTTAGGGCGGATTCTACGGTGGAAGGGCTTGGCAAGATGAAACCTTTTTTTGACAAGAAAGCAGGAACCGTGACGGTGGGGAATGCTTGTCCCATCACCGATGGAGGCTCTTGTCTGCTATTGGCCAGCGAGGAAGCTTTAAAAAAGTATAACTTGGAACCTCTGGCAAAAATTATTAATTGGCACTTCCATGGATTGGAACCTGAGAGGATGGGAGCCGGACCAATCCTGGCCATGGACGGGGCTTTTAAAAGAAGTGGATTGAAATTGTCAGATATGGATCTTTTTGAAATCAATGAAGCTTTTTCTGCTCAAGTAATCACCGTTTTAAGGGGTATGAAAGAGAAAAAAGTGGCGGATTTTTTTGGCATCGATACAGTCTGGGGAGAGATCAATGAGGAAATTTTAAATCCCAATGGTGGGGGAATTGCGCTGGGACATCCGGTGGGGTCCACAGGGTCTCGAATTATCGTCACCCTTTTGCATGAACTGATGAAAAGAAAAGGTCGCTACGGGATGGCTTCGCTTTGTATAGGTGGTGGGCAAGGTGGTGCCATGATTATTGAAAATTTAAAAAGATAAGGTGGAGACAAAAAATGAATTTTGAAAAAATATTATATGAATTAAAAGATCAGATCGCCTATATTGGGTTTGGATTTAATAGTTCAAAAAAAATGAATGTCCTGGATAAACAGACCCTGATGGAACTGCGGGATGTGTTTGGGATCATAAGCCCAGCAGTTGAAGAGAAAAAAGTGGTGGGAGTTATTTTTTATTCACTGACTCCTGGATGTTTTTTGGCAGGAGTGGACATTAATCTGATTGCTTCCCTAAAAAGTGAAGCCGAAATTTTAAGCACTGTGGAGGAGGGGCATACCATCTTTAATATGATTGAAGATTTGAAAATTCCTAAAGTTGCCTGTATTGATGGAGTTTGCATGGGAGGTGGACTTGAGCTGGCCTTGACCTGTGATAAAATTCTAGTTAGTGAATCTGATAACACCGTGCTGGCTTTGCCGGAAGTAAAACTGGGATTATTACCTGGGCTTGGGGGGACTTACCGGCTTCCCAGAAGAATTGGCATTCCCAATGCGCTCGATTTAATTTTAACCGGAAGTAATGTCAGAGCGAAAAAGGCCAAAAGAATGGGATTGGTAAACGAAGTCTTTGCCAAAGAGAGATTACTGGAGATGGCCAAACTTCAGCTTTTTTTAAGACCTAAAAAACTAAAACGTAGTGAAGCTATTGAAAAAATGATTATGAATCAACTTTTGGTTAGAAAATTTATTTTTAAAAAAGCCAGGGAATCAGTTTTGGAAAAAACCAAAGGATTTTATCAAGCTCCACTTAAAATTTTAAATGTGATAGAAGCTGGCAGTGCTTGCAATCGTAAATCTGGACTTGCCAAAGAAGCAGCGGGTTTTACCGAACTGGCCTTGAGCGAACAATCCAAAAATTTAAGGCATATTTTCTTTTTAGTGGAAGGGACAAAAAAATATAAGGGCGAACCGGTATCTGACCGGACGAAAAAAATAAAAAAAGGTGCGGTCTTAGGAGCTGGCACCATGGGAGGGGGTATCGCCTGGTTGCTGGCAGATAATCAGATGTCACCCTTGTTAAAGGATATCAATAAGGAGGCTTTGGAGTTAGGTCTTTCCCAGGCTTCTTCAGTTTTTTCAAAGAGTGTTAAAAAGAAACATATGACCGAAGAGGAGTTCCAACGAAAACAAAGATCGATTTCACCGACGCTTGATTATAGCGGTTTTAAGAGCGTGGACTTGGTCATCGAAGCAGTGGTTGAGAGAATAGATTTGAAAAAAATAGTTTTCAAGGAACTGGAAAATTATGTTAGTGAGAACGCCATTATCACTTCCAACACCTCTTCTATTTCCATTGAGAAAATGAGTGAGGGATTAAAAAGACCTGAGCGTTTTTTAGGACTGCATTTTTTCAATCCAGTGAATATGATGCCTCTGGTGGAAATTATCACGCATAGTAAAGTAAGTGATGAAGTGGTTAGGCAAATGCATGCATGGACTTTAGCAGTTAAGAAGACTCCCATTATCGTTAATGATGGTCCGGGTTTTTTAGTAAATCGAATCATGACTCCTTTTTTAAGCGAGGCAATCTGTTTATTAGAAGAGGGATTATCTATAGAGCAAATAGACCGGGCCATGCTTTCATTTGGAATGCCCATGGGACCTGGCCGGCTTTTAGATGAAATAGGATTTGATGTGGCGGTTCATGGTTCCGAGGCCATTTATGAATGGTTGGGGGAGCGATGTAAAACCACTAAGTTGTTACATCAGTTGGTTAAAGCCGGATATCTAGGAAAGAAAAACAGTAAGGGTTTTTATCATTATAACGAACAGGGCAAACAGCTAGGAATTAATGAAGAACTAAAAAAACTTTGTTCTAATAAAAGTTGCAAAATATCGGAGGAAAGTATTCAAAAAAGATTGATCCTGCCGATGATTAACGAAGCTACTTATGCTTTACAGGACAAAATTGCAGAGCATGCCAGTACCGTTGATGTGGGAGTTATTTTTGGATTAGGTTTTCCACCTTTTAGAGGGGGGCTTTTAAAATATGCCGATAATGTTGGTCTGGTCAAAATACTTGCCGATTTAAAAGAGCTTGAGGCGAAGGTGTGTAATAAACGTTTTAAACCCAGTCAATATCTTCAAGAGATGGTGGCGCAAAAGAAAAATTTTTATAACCAATAAGGGGGGAGCCGATGAATATTTTTGTATGTGTTAAACAAGTTCCAGACACGGAGACGAAAGTTGTCCCAAGTGCCGATAAAACATATATTGAAACCAAGCAGGTGAAATGGGTGATGAATCCCTATGATGAATTTGCCGTTGAGCAAGCACTTTTGATCAAGGGCAAGGATGCTTCGGCTAACATCACTGTAGTTCGCGTGGGATCAGTGCAAGCTTCTGCCGAGGCACTACGAACTGCTATGGCCATGGGAGCCGATGATGCCGTGTTGGTGGAATCCCCGGATAATCTTGATTCTTTTATGATGGCCAAGGCCTTAAAAGGATCAATAGAAAAAGCGGGCAAGTCAATTGACTTGGTCCTATGTGGAAAACAGGCTGTAGATGATGATTGTTCTCAAGTTCCTCAAATTCTCGCCCAAATGTTAAGTCTCCCTTCGGTAAGCGTCGTAAGCAGTTTTGAGTGGCAGGGAAATGATTTGACTTTAAAAAGAGAAATAGAAGGTGGTTCCATTGAAGTTTATAGCGTGAAAACTCCGTGCGTAGTTTCCGTCACCAAGGGACTTAATCAACCTAGGTATGCCTCCCTGCCGGGAATCATGAAGGCCAAGAAAAAGCCCCTTGCTCAATATCCATTAAGTGCAGTAGGGGTTAGTGAAGCTGACCGAAAAATAAAGTATTCAAATGTTTCCTTGCCACCCGACAAACCAAAGGGAAAAAAATTCGATGCGATGGATGAAAAAAATATTCAACAAGTGGTAAGCGAAGTGGCTCAGTTACTTCGTAATGAAGCAAAAGTAATTTAGGGGAGGATCAGATGGCAAAAATATTAGTTTTTACTGAGCATAGCAATGGTCATATAAAAAATGTTACGTTGGAAATTTTGGGAAGACTCTCCTCACATCAAGTGGATGTGTGTGCAGTGGGGGATCTGGGATCTGATTCAGAAAAAAAATTAGCGGAGTATGGCGCTTTAAATATTCATATTATTAAAGGCAGTCATTTAGAGAAATATTCTCCAGAAGGATACGCAGATAGTTTAAAGAAACTGGTGGAAGCACAGGGGTACGATTTTGTGTTTAGTGGATCAACCTCGATGGGGAAGGATTTAATGCCCAGGCTTTCCAGTATGTTTTGTGCGGGCATGGTTTCGGAAGTGGTTAATTTTTCTTTTGAAGGAGAGCATTTCAAAGGTATCCGGCCCATGTTTGCAGGTAAATGTCTTTCCCAAGTGGAATTTCTGGGAACCAAACCTCATTTTGTAACCGTTCGCCCGAATGCGCTTGGCATGAGTGATCCTACCAATAAAGGTGCTGGCAAGAAAAATGATATTGCTGCCGTCGCTTGTGAAATCAAGGCGATCATTAAAGAAATGGTTAAATCTAAATCTGATAAACCTGATTTAACCGAGGCCAATATCATTGTTTCGGCAGGCAGAGGGCTTAAGTCGAAAGATAATTTTGCAATCATCAACGAACTGGCAGATGTTCTGGGAGCGACTATAGGTGCATCCAGGGCCCTGGTCGATGCTGGAGAAGCTCCCCACTCAATGCAAGTCGGGCAAACGGGCAAAGTTGTTTCTCCAAGCTTATACATTGCTTGCGGAATTTCTGGGGCCATTCAGCATTTGGCTGGGATGCGCACTTCTAAAATAATTGTGGCCATCAATACTGATCCACAAGCGCCCATATTTGAAAAAGCAGATTATGGCATAGTCGGGGATCTGTTTAAAGTGGTGCCACAACTTACCCAGGAACTTAAAAAAATTCTGTAAGTTAATCCCTATATAGTTCGAAATTTATTGGTTCAAATGAGCTGCACCCCTTGGCTGAGGTTCGAGAGTTTCATGAGTTGTCCCACGTGCTGCCTTAGGTATACGACTTCCATCATCACTTATTTTCCTAATAGACTGTCCCATAGTGAATTTTCAGCATTTTCATTTCAATTAATTTATCAAGAATATTTTTAATTTCGGATATTTTAAGTCCTGATTTTGATGATCAAGACTTGTTCAGTTACCTAGTAAAAACCGAACTTCCTCTTCAGTTAGACTCCCCTCATTCAGCATTGATTGATATTTATCTTTTAGCTTTTTTTCTTTATCTAGCATGATTCTTGTCTTTAAAACAGGAATGTAAAATGGCGAGTTATCCATCCAAATAGGATGCTTTCTACCATTTATATTACAGAAAGAAGGGGATGTTTTATTTGGATAACAAAAGCCATAAAGGGCCCAGCTTTCATAAGTAGACGCTATATCTTCCCATGAAACAATTGGTGCATTATAAACAGATTTTGCAACCATTCGATGAGAATCAAAGGTTCCGCACTTGTGAGAAATTTCATGAATTAAATTGGCAACATTTGGAGAATTATTTTCTCCTGCCTGAATAATATTTCTTCGTTGCCCGGCTTCGCACCAGTGAACAGTAGTTCCAAATCTCCAGTTTACATAGGCAAGAGTTGCTCCATCGTACGAATAGCAATTTCTACTTGTTGAGTGACAGTCATGCCCCATACTTGTTAAATGATCGTCAATACATCTTAACGTATCAATTGCTTTTTTAAGGTTTGCTTTTTCTGGTGACTCTTGATCATTTTGAACAAAATATGTTGCATATGCAAAGATTTTTTTTATAACATCTTTAGCGTAGCCTATATTATTAGAGATAACAGATCTATCATCTGGCGAACAGTTATTATCAAACTCGACATCTGGAAACTCATTAGGGTTGAACACAGCTTCATCAAAGTTAATGCTTTTCAGCTTGATGCATTGATTATTTTGATTATTTTCAAATCCTGGGTTACAAACACAGTTTAGGTTGTAACGATAAGAATTCATTTGACATGAACTGTTCTCTGGATTGACGTTATTTATTTCCAACTGAGCCGCAAAAGCCATTCCTATTGCAAGAAAAAAATTGATTAATAATATTTTCATCTAATCCACCCTGTGCACATCAACCTAATGTTTTTCGAGCAATTGTTGCTTATTTTTTCTTAATATTAGTGAGTGTATACACAACAAATTAATGCGACGCAAGTATTAATGTAACTTCGTGCATTATTTTTACTGTTTTTAGTTGAAATAATCCCTGCTTGGCAGCTAAACATACGATTTAAATAGTTCAATACCAGTAATAACAAATATTTGTGCTAATTAAAGGACCTAGCGTTCTAACATCCGCTATAATGACCACCGGCCCGAACATATCGATGGTCTCTAGATTATAATGCACGAGCCTTTTCCTGTTTCGAATTAGTTTTTCAATGTTATTCCAACACGTCATGTGTTTTCAAAGGAGCGGGTTCATTCCATTAGTTAAAATTCATATGCGGATTTTGTGGCAGGTGAACGATGGTGTATCTGTGTTTGATGAGTGCTTCAATAGTGGCTTTGGATGGTTGTGACTTAAATATAACAACTGAAACAAGTAGATGATCTTGAAGACGGAGCAAACACAACAAGTCGTATAAAAATATTCTTCTTTTGGTTTTTTTTAGCAGCGGGCCATGGTCCTCCACCATTTCATTCTCCACACCGCTTAGATAAACATCATTGATTCCTTTTGTAGCGATAGTGCTGAAATTTTGGGCAATAGCGATTTTAGTGATTTCCTTGATGGAGAGTTTATAGATATAGTTTCCCACTTCTTCGTAGTGATGCTCGCTATTATCTTTTTTTAAAATGAATTTAATCATCTTTTTAAAGTTTTGAAATAAAACTTTAAGTGGTGTGGGGGTGGTCAGCGGGTCACTGGGCTCAATTAAAACAGCAGCCTTTTTGGATACTCGTAGCATTTCATAAAGAGCGATGATAGGTCTTGGAAAATGATGAAAAGATTCCTTGCAAAAAGTATAATCAAACTGATTATCGTCAAAAGACAATGCTTCGGCGTTTTCAATTTGGTAATCATTAATTAGATTTTTTTGTTTGGCCTCGATCAGGAGGGTGTCCGAGATGTCAGTGGCCATGCAGGCTGATCCGTTACTCATGATGTACTGGGCATCCAGTCCAAAACGTCCATCACCAACGGTCAGCCATGTGGTGTTTGGATCATTTTTTAAAATGGGTAAGACTAAATCATACATGCGTTTATGTCGCCAGGAATCGACGGTGTTTGGCAATAGCCATCTTTGCGCATGTGCTTCTTTGGCCGATCCTTGTTGATAACATTTCAAATGTTCGGAGTGTCTTTCATAGCTTTGTTTGATGAAAGGATCAAAAGTGCTCATGAAAAAAACCATTTCATACGGTTAGCCTGGTTAATTTTCCTGGCAGCGGGTGGGAATAACCAGATCGACGTTTTCACTATAATAGGATTCCTGGAAAGCGGAGTTTTCCTTGTCGGTTAAGTTGCAGACTACGGTTTTTACGCAGCTGAATTTTTTTGCATAAAACCTTTGAGTGTGTTCATCAATATGGCCATCCAAAATAGTACCCGTACAATTGATTTTTAGATCACGTTTACTTATGTTGATTGGCAGACAAAGGTCTTTACCAATCCGTGCACCAAGAACCTTCTTCAGGGTTTCCACTTCTTTTAATTGTTCTGGTTTAAGATTAAATTCTTTGGCCATATCAGCCAGATCATTTTTATAACCGGATAAATAGATAAAAGGAATTTGCATATTACTGCTTTGGGCATAGTGCTTGTTCTTTTTAGATTTTGGCGTGAAACATTCCCCGGATTTAACGATGGTATCTTTAGCCTGGAGAGCAGAAGAAATAACAAGGGTGAGTATTAAGATGACAATGATATGGCCGGCTTTCATTTTTTTTCCTTTTTTTTATGTTGATGATATTTTAATAGATGTAATGGTGATGATTCAAGTGAATAAGATAATGGTGCTGTGAATTTTGTTACAGATCAATAAAGATGTCCTGTTTTTATTGTCAAGATAGCGAATCTGTTGTTAGTATCAGCTGGTTTTTATCAACTTTTTCCTAAGGATTAATTATGTGGTTTTTTAACGACGAAGAACGCGAACTTCAGAATATGGTGCGTGAATTTGCTCTGAATGAATTGGCCCCTGTGGCAACCGAACACGACGAAGAAGAAAAATTTAACATAAGCGCTTTTAAGAAAATGGGAGAGTTGGGGCTTTTGGGAATTACCGCTGATCCTTTGTATGGTGGATCAGGTCTTGGAGCAACAGCTGCTACTATCGTAATGGATGAATTTGGCTATGCTTGTGCATCCAGTACTTTGAGTTATCTGGCCCACACCATTTTATGTGTAAACAATATTCAAAATAATGCCAGTCCTTTGCAAAAACAAAAATATCTTCCCAAACTGATCACCGGGGAACACATCGGTTGTATGGCCATGACTGAGCCGGATTTTGGTTCAGATGCGGTTGGTATGCAAACTAGGGCCAAAAGAGATGGTGATTACTATTTTCTAAACGGAAGCAAAATGTGGATTACCAACGCTGAATTTGCGGATGTCGCTTATACTTATACCCGGACTGGTGATGGCAAGAAAGATCTGACTACCTTTATCGTGGAAAAAGGTACACCAGGTTTTTATTTTTCCAATTCCCTTCACAAGATGGGAATGCGCGCTTCTCCCACTGGAGAATTGGTCTTTGAAAATGCCAAAGTTCCGCTTGAGAATCGAGTGGGGGAAGAAGGGGATTCGATATATCATATGATGAAAAATTTAGAGTTGGAGCGAATTACCATTTCTGGTATCTCTCTGGGGATCGCCAGAGCATGTCTTGATATGTGCCTGAAATATGCTAATGAAAGAAAACAATTTGGTAAAACCATTGGTCAATTTCAAATGATGCAAAAAATAATTGCAGATATGTCCACCAACGTCGAGATGATGAAACATTTTCTTTACTCGGTTTGCAAAGATTACGATCATGGAAATAAGGGGAGAGTGGTAGCGGCCCAGATTAAATTGGCCCTCCCAAGACTGACCACCCAAATTTGCCTGGATGCCATCCAATTACACGGTGGAATGGGATATTCCAGAGAATTTCCGCTCGAGCGTTTTCTAAGAGATAACAAACTCAATGAAATTGGGGCCGGTACCAATGAAGTGATGGTTATGATTATTGCCAAAACTCTGCTTCGTGAAGCGATGCCACAGTAGTTGTAAAAATAGCAATAGGTTTGACACATAATTAAAAAAAGGAAAGTGCATGAAAACAGAACTGGATATGTGGAATATTTTTAACAGAATGCCTAAAAAAGTTCATGTAGGTGATATAACTATTCGTGATGGTTTCCAACATGAGGAAAAATTTATCTCCACCAGGGCAAAGATATATTACGCCGAAGAAATGATTTTTGCCGGATGCCGACATATTGAAGTCACCAATCTGGGTAGTAGTTTTTTAATGCCCCAATTTTCCGACGCCGAGGAGATTCTTGCTTACTTTAAAGGTGATGTTTTTAAAAAGAAATGTGAAAAACGTGGGATCAATTCCAAAGATATTTGTTTTACCGCAGTGACCATTCGGGAAAAAGCGGTGGAGAAGGCCATTGAATTAAAGCAAAAAGGTGTGGGACCTGATCGAGTGTTGATGATGGTTTCCACCGAAGAGGAACACCATTTTGCCAACTCAGGTACGACTCTTCCGGATTATTGGAAGGAAGCCGAACGGGCGATAAAAAAATGTAACGATGTTGGTATTAAAATGTGTGGTACGGTTTCTACGATCTGGGGTAGTCCCATCGGTGGAGCTACAGATATGAAAGAAGCCGTGGAGTTTACCAAGAGATGGTTTACTATTGGCGCCAATGATGTGGAACATGCTGATCATGACGGTTCCGCTTCTGCTCCTCAAGTATATCGTTATTTTTCCATGATTATGGATGCTGTCGATAATCCTCATAAACAAATTGCGCATTTTCATGAAACCAAACGCATGGCCTCCGCTTCCATTTTAGCGGCCTTGCAGGCGGGTGTTTCCAATTTTGAGGCAACCTTGGGAGGACTCGGAGGACAGCCTGCCAACTTTTTGGATGATTGCCCGGTGCCTGGTACCGGAGAGTATTATTATAAAGATCCACGCTATGTCGGTCTGGTTTGTATGGAAGATACTCTGGTGCAATTACATGAAATGGGAATTGATACCGGCTATGATCTTGACCGGGTGATTACCCTTGGTCAGCAGCTGGAAAAAACCATGGGCAAACGTCTGCGTAGTGAAGTTATTATCAATGGCAGAACCGTCAAAGAAGGACATATGCACTTTGCCCGTCCAGGCCTTGCTAAATTAAAACAAAAACTGGGTGAACAACCCGGACAGAAATTTCCCTCTGAGTGGAATTAGGTGCCCGGGGTAATTGTGTTTCTACCATTCAGAAGCGTCTTTGCAAACATTACCGATTACAACATTTGATTCTTCGTGGCTGAACCCTCGACAAGATCTGCATTCAGGTTCGAAGCACTCGAACGGCGAACCACCTGTACATTTTTTAAGATGAAGCGGTCTGCATACTTGAGTTGAGGTTGGCGTTGAAGTCTTGCTGGATGGCTTCTTACTTGTTTTATCTTTGTCATCATCATCATCTGGGACTTCAATTGGTGTTGGAGTTGGTATGGGTGGTGGTATGGGTGGCCAGCGTTTAACTGAGCGGCTTCCACCACTAAATTTAATTAAGCGACTTACTTCATAACCACTTGGTACCTGGGCCCGCAATGAGCCGATGTCAGTACAGACAGAAGAGGCGCATCCCACGATATCACCATCTTTTAATTTAAGGCCAGGTAGCGGACTGATGATGATATTATTTTGAACCTGGGAATATGGCCCGGGAAGAATGCGGTGTGCAAGTGTATCCAGGCTTTCTGCTGGATAAATTAATAGAAAGGAGTTATTGGAATATTTTTGGTCATAGACGAGCGCAAAATTAAGGTTGATATCATAGGTGGTATCGAAGCCATTGGGTGACATCATCGCGATTTCGAAGCTTTTTGGCACTGGACTGTGGCCGATTAGAAAGTCCATGCCACCGTACTGGGCCTTGGTAGGGATAAAGAGCGGCTCTTTGGTAAGGCTTGGTCTTATGGAATTATAATACTTATCCCATCCACCACCGGCCCGGATGTGTTGAAAGTAGGTTTGAGCAGGGTCTCGGGAGGCGTTATGAAAATATCCATAGAGAAGAAGGTTTTCTCTTCTGATTAAAATGAGCTCATCAGTTTCTAAGAGGTCATCCAAACTGTTATTGTTATCGTTGACCGTGGCCTGGTTATTCGTGGCCACTGCGGTGGGGATAGGGAGTGGCTTATAAAACTTATCCTGTTCAAAGGTTCTGACGGTCCCATCCACTCTCGATCCCTTGGTCTGGTTTTTGGCCTGGTAATGATTGAAGGTTTTGCCCGGGACTATTGTTTGAATTAAGTTTTTACTTTTGTCAAATACATCAACTTTTCCAGACAATACGTCCATGGTTACATGATAGGCTCGATTGGTTTCCTTAACTTGCAGCTTATACTCGGTTCCCCGTACCCCCAAAGCAATGGTAGGGGTTTCAATCAACATTTCTTCGTTGTTATTTTTTGCTCCGTAGAGAACCTGGAGCGTCCCCTTGAGCAGTTTATATAAGGTTGAACGTTCATTAACTTTTTTGAAGTGAAATTTTTTAAAATAAAACTCACTATCGGGCCCAATTTGTAACACAGTTTGGTCGCTTAATAAAATTTTGAGAAATTGTTTGTCATTGGCGTCGGCACTATTGGCCGTCTGGATGAAATCGTGAAGATAAATATTATTCAGATCAGGATTTACTTTGTTGTCAAAACTCAGCGGAGAGAGAGAGTCAAGCTCGGGAACCAATTTATTGGTCCTTTTAATGTAGTTGCCTCTGCTGGTGACAATTTTACCAATTGGTAGGTGGTAGGATATGTAAGCGGTGGCGCTTTGATCGTAACTCACCTTGTTTTTTTCCAGAAAGTAAGCGGTTAGTGTGGCACCTTTAGTGCGTGGAGGAATTTCTGCGCAGGTATAAATTATGGTTTTGCCTGCCGGTGGATTGGGCTCGACATAACGGTGTTTTGGATTTTTTTCATCTGGATTGGCGAGACATTTAAAATTAACCGTGGATTTTTCAAAATCTGCGCTGGCAACAGTTGCATTTGCCGGATTCACTCCCTTATAAAGCTCCTCTCGAAACAGAGCAGCCGCTTGAGTTACATATTGTTTCAAGACTCCTTCTTGCTGGTCTTTTTGAATTTCTCCCACAAATTGCTTGGATTTCATGCTGCCTTGGTTAGTAAGATAAATGATGGCCCCCATGACGGCAACACCTACTAAAACTGCCATGCTTAGTGCAATATATCCGTTACTTTTTTTCATAATTAATCCTTGGTCTTTTTCATTTAAAAATTGTTTAATAAAATTCTATCACGAATGCTAAAATAAATAATTCTATGTTGCGGATATGGGTAACCATACGAAATTAATCGACTGATTTGGTAAACCTTGGATAGTTACATTTTAAGCTGATACAAGAAGTTGGCATTTTGAGATAAATTGGTGCAGTCTAATTTTTCTTACGCTGTAAATAAAATATATTTAATTAATTAAAGGAGAGCTAATTATGTCGGGCCTGATATGCTTTCATGATGGCAGCCACCTTGTGCATATCCTGATTTTCGGTTTTCGTCAGCTGACTGGTCATTTGGGGGTGCATTTTAAGTTCCTTATGCCGGTGCTCAAATATTTGCTGAACCTCAAAGACATCATTATAGGCATTTATTTGGGTGTTTTGATGATTTTGAAAAGCAATGATCTTTTCTTTTAGCAAATCATCTATGGTGATTAAAAAAATTTCATCTTCCAATAAAAAACTCACCTCATTTGACTCATCACTAAGGATTTTAAGGTCCACTACATCATTATTAATTTTTATTTTCATATAAACTCTTTAAGCGTTACACGTTTCTAAATCCAAGGAGGGTTTTCCATGGAGTCACTTTTTCCTTATTGGCAGTTGACGATTTTTCTTTTTTTATAAGTAAAAAGGCGGCAATCAGTTTTGCCTTTTGTTCTTTGGTAAGTGGGGCAGTATTTTTTTTCATAGTTTAAATCCAACTGGGTTTTCTTTTTTCCAGTAAAGCGTTCATGCCTTCTTGGCCTTCTGGACTGACTCTTAGTCTGGCAATTTCAAGACAGGTGTATTCGATTAAATCATGACCTTCTTTTATGAGAACATTTTTAATCAGAGCTTTGGATGCCATGGCCGCTAAAGGCCCGGCCTGTAGAAAATGAGTGATGGCCTCATCGGTTTTTTCATCCAGTTCGTCGGGTTCAACCACTTTATGAACGAGTCCAATTTTTTTAGCGTGTTTGGCCTTAAATATATGTCCGCTCATAAATAGAGCTCTGGCATGAGACTGGCCGATTTTGGCGATCACAAAGGGGGAGATAGTGGCGGGAAGTAGTCCCAGTTTGACTTCGGTAAAACCAAACTTGGCTTTGGAGTGAGTGATGACAAAATCACATACGGAAACCAAACCACATCCTCCACCGAGCGCAGCTCCATTGATTTTCCCAATCACCGGTTTTTTAAAATTATTTATGGTAAAGAAAAGATTAGCAAGATTTTGGCTGTCTTTAAAATTTTCCTCTTCCGAGTAATGGACCATGCTTTTCATCCAATTGAGATCAGCTCCGGCACAAAAGGACTTTCCATTTCCAGATAGAACGACCAGGCGAACGCTGCTGTCACCATCCATATCTTTAAAAATATTAGTAAGCCCTTTGATGAGGTCATCATTGAAAGCATTATGAATTTCTGGTCTATTTAAAGTGATGAAGGCAACACCTCTTTCATCCTTGTGAAAATTAAATAAATCACTCATGGTTTCTCCTTTTACATTCTAAATAATCCAAACTTGGTATCGGGAATGATTTCATTCAAGGAAGCCGAAATGGCGAGTCCTAGAATATCTCTGGTTTGAAGTGGATCAATAATGCCATCATCCCATAGACGTGCCGTTGAGTAGTAGGCACTCCCTTCTTTGTCGTATTTTTCTAATATTGGACGATGGAATTCTTTGACTTCTTCAGGACTCATCGATTTTTTCCCAGATGCTTCCAATGCTTGTTGTTTAACCGTCGATAAAACGTTGGCGGCTTGCTCTCCTCCCATTACGGAAATTCTTGAATTAGGCCACATCCATAAAAATCTTGGATTATAAGCGCGTCCACACATTCCGTAATTACCGGCACCGAAAGAACCACCAATTAAAATGGTAAATTTGGGAACCGCTACGGTAGACACTGCGGTAACTAGCTTGGCACCATTTTTAGCAATCCCTTCCCATTCATATTTTTTACCCACCATAAAACCTGTTATGTTCTGTAAAAAGATAAGCGGGGTTTTTCTTTGTCCACACAGTTCTACAAAGTGTGCACCTTTTTGGGCCGATTCAGAGAACATGATTCCGTTGTTATTGCCAATAATTCCTACATTGTATCCATGAATACGGGCAAAGCCACACACGATATTGGTGCCAAAGCGCTCTTTAAATTCATGAAACTCGCTTCCATCGACCAGTCTGGCAATTATTTCTCTTATATCAAAATGCTTTCGATAATCCTTGGAAACGATACCGTATAAATCTTCTGAGGGATAAAGTGGCACGGTAACCGGTTGAGTATCTTTTTGCCCTTGCATGGCCCCAAGTGATTTATAGTTTAAATTTTCAATAATGTTTCTAGTAATTAAAAGGGCATCTTCCTCGTTTTCGGCAAAATGATCAGCGACCCCTGATTCATGGGTATGCACTCTCGCTCCACCCAGTTCTTCAGCGCTAACTTCTTCACCCGTGGCCGCTTTGACGAGTGGTGGTCCACCAAGAAAAATGGTTCCATTCCCTTTAACGATAATGGTTTCATCACTCATGGCAGGAACATAGGCTCCACCGGCGGTGCAAGAACCGACCACTACCGCAATTTGGGGAATGCCCTTGGATGACATTTGGGCCTGATTATAAAAAATGCGACCAAAGTGTTCCTTGTCGGGAAACACTTCATCTTGCATTGGAAGAAAGGCTCCTCCCGAATCAACCAGATAAATGCAAGGCAGTCTATTTTGCAGAGCGATTTCCTGGGCCCTAAGATGTTTTTTGATGGTCATTGGGAAATAAGTACCGCCTTTGACAGTGGCGTCGTTAGCGACGAAGATGCATTCAATTCCGTGCACTCTGCCGATGCCGGTTACAATTCCGGCCCCTGGTACCTCGTTATCGTAGAGTTCATAGGCAGCCAGCGATGAGAGTTCCAAAAAAGGAGAACCTTCATCTAGAATTTTTTCAATCCGTTCTCTGGGAAGCAGTTTTCCCCGGGAGTGATGTCTTTCTACATTTTTTTGCCCGCCCGCCTGTTTAATCACCGAAAGTCTTGCTTTGAGCTCATTATTGATTTCTTGATGGTAGCTGAAATTTTCCTTATAGGATTCGCTGCTTGGATTAATTTGGGTTTGAATGATATCCATGTTTACCTCAGGTCGTGGTTTTTTTTCAGAGTCATAAAAATAACCCAGACAAAGACAAGTGGCAAATTACATTTTAAGGATCTTTAATAAAAAGATTATTGTTCTACGCACAGGATATGATGAGTGTTATTGCAGCTGTTATCGGCACTCGACAAGGCATTGCTAAGTTTGGAATCCAAGACACCGTTAGTGCCAGTACCAAGCGTGGATGTCCAATTGGTACAGTCGTTAGCTGGTCGGTAATCGGTGGTCATACCAGTGAAAATAGTGCCTGCGGATGAATAAAACTCAGACAAAAGTGGAAAGCCAAAAATACCGAAGGCGTCAGTTGTACCGATGACGACTGCGCCGCCAGGGCGGCGATATTCTCTATTTGCTGCCAGCACCCAGTCGATGTGTTCACCTATTCCCCCAGAGCAATCGGCGGAAGTACAGGCGACACGGTTGGTGCCATCGGATAAAAAAGCTTTTACGGTTCCGGTATTGGCCGGCTTTGATGCTGTGCAAATGGCGTCAGCTTCATCAATACCGCTACCAGAAGCAGCCAGATTGCCTTTGGTAGTACTGCTGGAGATAAAAATATGACAATAATCCTTGCCGTCACATGCTTCATTGGGATCGCCCTGGTTACTCAGATCTCCACAGGAAGAAAAGAGGGCAAGCATCACAAGGGACAAAAGTGTATATTGCATGGCATTCTCCTGAAAATTATTTTATCAGCATCTGCGATGTCTTATGATATCTAGGGTTGTCCAATTTGAAAAGATTAGTTATCTTTATCTGTTCTAAATTTTGAAGGAGCATTTGTGGGAAAAAAACAAGTTAAATTCATGTGCACAGCTTTTCGCGATGGTTTTCAATCGGTCTATGGCGCAAGAGTTTTAACCAAGGATTTTCTTCCTGCGCTCAAGGCGGCCAAAGACGCTGGCATCAATTATTTTGAAGTGGGAGGTGGGGCACGTTTTCAATCTCTCTATTTTTACTGCAATGAAGATGCCTTTAAAATGATGGATGAAGTGAGAAAAACAGTGGGACCAAGCGTCCAGCTCCAAACCCTTGCCAGAGGAGTTAATGTGGTGGGATTGGAATCACAAAGTTCTGATATCATCGATTTACACGCTAAACTTTTTAAAAAACATGGCATCGATACCATTCGCAATTTTGATGCGCTCAATGATGTGAACAATCTGATTTATTCAGGCCAATGTATAAAAAAGAGAGGCCTTCATCATCAGGTGTGTGTGAGCTTGATGGAACTTCCCCCTGGATGCACGGGTGCTCACGATACCGAGTTTTATTTAAAAACACTCAAAGAAATCCTGGATAAAGATATTCCGTTTGATTCAGTTTGTTTTAAGGATGCTTCTGGAACAGCAGTGCCTTCCAAAGTCTATAATACGATCAAGGCTGCCAGAAAGCTTTTGCCCGCCGAGACTTTTATTCATTTTCATACTCATGAAACTGCTGGATGCGGGGTTATTTCCAATCAAGCAGCGCTGGATGCTGGTGCCGATGCCATTGATTTATCCCTTGCTCCGGTGAGTGGGGGAACTTGTCAGCCAGACGTGATCGTTATGTGGCATGCCTTGCGGGGAACCAACTATGAACTTGAAGTTGATATTGATAAGGTGAGGGATGCAGAAGAGGTGTTTAAAGATTGTATGAAGGATTATTTTCTTCCTCCCGAAGCGCTAGCGGTGGAACCATTGATTCCATGGTCTCCAATGCCAGGTGGAGCGCTGACCGCCAACACTCAGATGATGAGGGATAATGGCATTATGGACAAGTACCCTGATATGATCAAGGCCATGAAAGAAGTGGTGGAAAAGGGTGGCTTTGGCACTTCGGTAACCCCGGTTAGTCAGTTTTATGTTCAGCAGGCCTTGAATAATGTGATGTTTGGCAAATGGAAAAAGATTGTCCCTCAATACGGCCAGATGGTGCTGGGATATTTTGGCAAGACTCCAGTGGAGCCAGATAAGGAAGTCATGGCTATTTCTAAGGAGCAACTAAAGCTTGAACCAAATAAAAAACCGGTGTTGGAATTAAATGATCATGATCCACATAAGGGTATGAAGGCAGCTATCAAAATTCTGAAGGATGAAAATCTTGAAGCCAGCGAAGAAAATATTTTTATCGTGGCAACCTGCAAGGAGAAAGGGATCGCTTTTTTAAAAGGGCAGGGCGAACTGGCCGTCAGAAAAAAATCGGCTACCGCCAGCAAAGGTGAGGGAAACCAAGCTGATGCATATACGGTGACCGTGGATGGATCCAAATATTCTGTCAAATTTGAGCAAGATAACATTATCGTCAACGGCCAAAAACTTTCTGTTGATATCAAAGAAGGAATTGATGCTAACATCAATTACAATGGGTCAGGCACTCCTATATGTGCTTCTATGCCGGGAACTGTTTTCAAAATCAACGTCAAGGAAGGCAGTATTGTTAAGGAATCCCAATCAGTGATGATTTTAGAATCCATGAAAATGGAAATACCAGTGGGTGCACCAGGCAATGGAACCATCGAAAAGCTTCTGGTGCAAAAAGGTCAAAGAGTGGCGGTGGGGGATGTGCTTTGTTATCTTTCGAATTAAATGAAAAAGAAGACATAATATATTGGATGGATAAACTTTAAAAAAGGAAGGTCTTATGAACGTTTATATTTTAGCCGGGGCCCGTACCCCAAGTGGAAGTTTTAATGGAACACTTGCCAATGTTCAAGCACCACAACTTGGTGCAACTGCAATTAAAGGTGCGGTAGAAAGAAGTGGTGTAGATGCAAATAAAATTGATGAAGTCTTTATGGGAAATGTGGTGCAAGCAGGCCTGGGGCAGGCTCCTGCCAGGCAGGCTGCAATTTATGCCGGTCTTCCAAAAAGCGTTGGAGCAACGACCATTAATAAAGTTTGTGGTTCAGGAATGAAAACCATAATGTTGGCAGCTCAAAGTATAAAAGCGGGTGATAATCAATTAGTAGTAGCCGGTGGCATGGAGAATATGTCAGCTGCACCTTATTTTATTCCCCAGGGACGAAACGGCTATCGCTTTGGCGATGGCCAGTTGAAAGATAGCATGCAACACGATGGACTTTTTGATCCTTACGGACAAGTGGCCATGGGAGTATATGCACAGATGTGTGCCAACCATTATTCATTTAGCAGAAAAGAGCAGGATGATTTTGCCATTGAATCATTTAAGCGGGCCCAAAATGCCATTAAGGAAGGAATTTTCAAAAGCGAGATCGTCCCAGTGATTGTTAAAAATAAAAAAGAGGAATTAGTCGTGGCCGAGGATGAAGGTCCATTTAAGGTAAAATTTGAAAAAATGCCAACGCTCAAACCAGCCTTTGATCCAAATGGAACGGTTACTGCAGCGAACTCTTCAACCATAAACGATGGTGCAGCGGCAATTGTTTTAGGTGGGGAAGATTATAAAAATCAGGCGAAGTTTAAAGTCGTAGCTTATGCCAGTCATTCACAAGATCCGGAATGGTTCACCACTGCTCCGGTAAACGCCATAAAAAAATGCTTGGAAAAAGCTCATATGAAAACAGAGGATATCGGTTTATTTGAAATCAACGAAGCTTTCGCCGTGGTCACTATGGCCGCAATGAAGGAATTTAATCTTTCCCACGATAAAGTCAATATTTATGGTGGAGGTGTAAGCCTTGGTCACCCTATTGGATGCTCAGGTACCAGGATCATGGTTACTCTGATGAATGCCATGGAAAGAAAAAATGCAAAATTTGGCATGGGGGCAATTTGTATTGGTGGTGGCGAAGCGACGGCCATGATTATTGAAAGGTTATAAGCCGGACAACCATTTATAGCTATTTCTCCGTATTTTTTCAATCTTTACCATAAGTTATGACCATGTTTTACCCCACCCTCCTCAGGAGGGTGGAAAACTTTTTTGTATATTCCCCAACAATGGGCATGGTGTGTTTAGTAAGAAAAATGATGTATCTCTATCCAATCAGGCCTCTGACATCAACGTGTTGTCTTACCAGATTTGATAAAACCTGAAACTTTTCATCATCGTTTTTAAAAAGTAGTGCTTCCATCTTGTCAATTTTTTTAGCGACGGTGAAGGTATCGTCTCTGGTCAAGAGAAGCGGGATATTTTTTTCATTGGCGTGGGCGATAATATTGTTCGGAGGAATAATATTGTTGGTTAAAATAATCCCAGAGGCTTCCGTTTCAATCGAAGCCACGATGATGTCGCTTCGATCGCCGCTTACTATCAGAAGTTTATCTTTTTTACTCAGATACTCTTTTTTCATGACTTCGTTTAAGGACATGGAGCCTATGTAGATTTTTGTAATGTATTTATAGACATGATGTTCGGCACACAGAGGAGTTGCTAAAAGATCCTCGGCAATTTGTTTTAGCAAAAGGGTTTTTAGATTACTATCGTAAGGAATAATCCCAAACACCTTGATGCCCAGCTTTTTTATGGTGTCACAAACTTCTGGAGACTTGATGTCATCCATGTCGTGAATCTGGTTAAGAATAACGCCTTTGAAATTGACTCCGGTTTCAACGATGTTGTATTTAATAAAGGTTAATTCATCCATGATGGTATCGGCATTGCCTTTTAATATAATCACCAACTCGGCTTTGGTTAGCTTGGCGAGTCTGAGTGAATTCATTCCAATGCTGGCACCATGAGTGAGGTAGTTAGCGCCTTCCATGATTAAAAGATCATGTTCCTTTTCATATTCCAGAAAGTGGGAATCGAATTTATCTTTTAATGAATTCTCATCATACATATAGCGAAGCTTGGCATGTTCAAAACCAAGGGTCATATCGGATGGTTCAAGATCCAATTGAAGGGTTGATTGAATCAAATCAGCATCGTAATCCCATAATTTCTTATGGGAATATCTCATGCGATCACCTAGCGGCTTCATATAAGCAATTTTTTTCTTGGTATTTTTAGAAAGTGCGATGGTGAGAGCTGTTTTTCCAACGTTGGGTACTAGTGAAGCGAAGATAATTTTTTTCATAGTTGATTCCTTATTTAATTAGAATTCTGGCATCAACGGCCCGGGCACCACAGTTTTTATCGTAAACAACCAGTGGATTGATTTCAATATCACTGATTTGGTCAAAATGTTTAAGGATGAGGGCCACCCGCAAAATGACGTCAACCACAGCATCGATATCTTTAGGCCCCATACCGCGCACTCCAAGTAGTAATGGATAAAGCTTAGTTTCTTTTAGCATATTGTGAATCTCAGCCTTGGAAAACGTGTTGGAGCGAAAGGCTACATCCTTTAGTATTTCTACATAAATTCCACCTGAGCCAAACATGAGCATTGGTCCATAACTCGAATCTCGTCTTCCTCCAACAATGGTTTCGGTGTCGAGGTTGATCTGTTCACATATTTCGATTCCACGAATGACCGCTTGGGGATTATATTTTCGGGCATTAAGCATGATTACTTCCCAGGCATTCATGAGTTCTTGCTCGTTTTCAATATTGAGTCTCACGCCACCTGCATCGCTTTTATGAACGATATCTTTGGATACAATTTTCATGACCACTGTAGCATTTATTTTATTAAAATAATGAATAGCCTCATCGACGGTCTTAGCTACAAATGATTTGGGCATAGAGATACCCGCAGCTTCCATGAGTCCTCTTGATTCATTGGCCAATAGAAACTGGCGTTTATCATTTTCAACACCTCTTAAAATGTCGCTAATGGCGGCATAATTGATTACAATCCCCTTGGTATCATCACTTTCAAATTGGTGTCTGATCTGTTTATAACGATAAGTTTTAAATAACTCTCCCAGACTGGAAACCGCATCATAAACATCAAAATACATGGGGATACCTTTAGCTTTCAAGTAGCGAGCGGCATTTTTAATGGATTTTCCCCCATAGAAAACGTATTGAATTGGTTTAATGTGGCCATAGAGATTATGGATTTTCTCAATAGTTGTTTTCAAAGCCTCTTCTTGAAAAAGAGCGTGTTCACATCCCAGACACAAGATCGCATGGATGTCCGGGTGATTCACGGCTGCTTCAATACATTTTTCGTATCCTTCGATCCCCACTTGCCCGGTAACATCAATGGGATTTTTTACTGATCCAAATTCCGGGACATATTGGCTAAAAGCTTCGCTTAGGGAGTTATAATTATCATACATATGGACGCCGTATTTTTCACAGGCATCGGCAGCCATGACTCCGACTCCACCACCGTTGGTGATGATAAGTGTATTTTCCCCCCTCGGCATCGGGGTGTTGGCCAGAAACTTGGCCCATTGCAAGGCCTGGACAACATTCTCTGGACGATGAACGCCGGTTTGATTCATGATGGATTGAAAAATTTCATCTGATCCAGATAGTGAACCTGTGTGGCTGGCGGCAGCCTGGGCACCTTTTTTGGACCGACCGGATTTGATAATGATTACCGGCTTTTTCATGGTGGTTTCTTTTAAAAGGGGGATGAGTTTTTCCCCATTTTTAACCCCTTCCATATAGATCAGTATGACTTTTGTGGAATCATCGTTTTTTAAATATTCAATCAGATCGGATTCATCCACATCACATTTATTGCCAAGAGGGACAATCGCTGACAAACCTATGTTTTCTTCACCGGTTTCTCCGATAAGTGCTGACCCCAGGGCCCCGCTTTGACTGATCAAGGCCACATTCCCTTTGGGAATATTACCAGAAGCAAATGAGGCATTGAGGTTGGATTTGTTTACGAAATGACCAAAAATATTTGGACCTAAGATTCTTATATTGTGTTGATGAGCAAAATCGACCAAATCCTTTTCTTCTTTATTTTTTCCAATTTCCGAAAAACCGGAAGTGATGACTAATACATATTTAATTTTTTTACTGGGGCAGGTTTTAAGTGCATTTAATACCAATGGTTCGGGAACTGCAATGACCGCTATATCGATTTCATCAATTTCATTTATATCAGAGATATTTTTATAAACCTTGTACCCCAGGATTTCTTCCAAGTTTGGGTTAATGGGATAAACTTTACCCTGGTAACCACCACTTTTAATATTCTCCATGATTTTGTAACCAATTTTATTTTTTTTATCACTGGCCCCGATAATACAGATGGATTCTGGTTCAAATAGATATTTAATATCACTCATATCAACTTCCTCACATGATTAAAAAAAGCAAATAGATAATAACTGCAAGTGGGCTTTTTGCCAATGTTTAGAAAGTGATATTCCCGGTTTGAACAGTAAGGAGCATTGGAGTAATCTGGTCAGGTAACCTAATATCCAATGAGTTTGCAAGTTCCGTTCAAGAATTCCCAATTGGGATGATTATAATTATACGTTAAACGACAAAATATATCATAGGATTGTCCGGCGGGTAATCCATTTTGGGTTTGAATTCCCAAGGCAAAGACAGAAAGGGAAAAAAGGAAAGGAGATCCGGAGGGGTCATTTTGTACATCGATCAGATTGAAGTGATCGATTCTGGTGATCATAACTGGCCTGCCATATTCTTCGCTATTGATAACTGCTTCGATATTTTGCATGAAGGTGTTTTGGAAGGCGGGAGAATTGATGAAAGCAAGAATTTCGTCGTTTGCTACCACACTGAGTGAATAAACCATAAACAATGAAATAAGGCTGATTTTCATAACTGATTCTCCTGGTTGTTAAGGAACATTTAATAGTCCATCTACTCCTGGATGTTCAAGGTGTTTGAAATTTTTACTGCTTTTTAAATTATCGACTTAGCAGAAGCTTCCAATTTTACTTGGAATAATGAGATCCGCTTCCGTATGTTTTTTGACATCCTCAATATTGGTCCAGGAGGCAACTTCTCTTATCACTAAACCTTTAGGGGTGACCTCAATGACCGCCATTTCGGTGACAATCAGATCTACACAGTGGGGGCCAGTTAGCGGAAGGGTGCATTTTTTTAAAATTTTCGGACCACCATCCTTATCAGTGTGGGTCATGGCCGCAATAATTTTTTTTGCCCCAGCGCAAAGATCCATGGCCCCACCAATGCCTGGAACAAATTTGCCAGGAATCATCCAGTTGGCAATGTTACCTTCTTGGTCCACTTGAAGTGCGCCAAGGACAGTTAAATCGAGGTGTCCGCCCCTGATAATGGAAAAGCTCAAGGCGGAATCAAAATAACTCGTGCCTTTGACCTCGGTGATGAATCCTCCTCCCGCATTAGTTAAATCGGGATGTTCTTCGCCTTTTTTAGGGGCAGGGCCAAAACCCAAGATGCCATTTTCTGAATGGGTGATAACATGAATATTTTTGGGCAGATAAATGGGCACAAATGTGGGAATGCCAACTCCCAAATTGACCACATCACCGTCTTTGATCTCTTTTGCAATTCTGCGGGCCACCAGATGTTGAATTTCATTTTTATCTAACATAAATTTTTCCTTACTTGTTTAGTACCAGATAGTCTATAAAGACACCGGGAGTGATAATATGTTCAGGATCGATTTCACCTATTTCTACAATTTCATCGACCTGGGCAATAACAATTTTGCCAGCGGTAGCCATGATAGGATTACAATTTCGAGCGGATTTGGAGTAAATCAGGTTCCCCATTTTATCTGCTTTTTTGGCCTTGATCAGGGATACATCACCATGAATGGGTTTTTCTAAAATCCATTTTTTTCCATCGACGGTAATTGTTTCACGTTCTTTTTCCACCGGAGTGCCAAGGCCTACCGGGGAGAGAATGCCACCTAGACCGGCTCCAGCTGCACGCACTCGCTCGAGCAGCCCTCCTTGAGGATTAAATTCAATTTTTATGCTGCCATCGTGAAAACCTGCCTGACTGGCCTTGGAAAAACCATGCCATGAAGTTTGCAGATAGGTTACTTGTTTATGAAAGAGAAGTTTGCCAATTCCGTAATCGTCATAATCAGGTGAGATACAAACCACATGCAGGTTTTTTTGCCCCGTTGTTACCAGTGCATCGATGAGCTGTTGCGGACATCCAATCGCCAGAAAAGATCCAATCAGTAATGTATCACCATCTTTGACAAGTTTAGCCGCTTCGTTTGCGTTGATAATTTTTGGCTTTGCCATTTGCAGAAACTCCTAAATAGGGTTAAAGGTGCTGACTTTCAAATTTATTAAAAATGGTGCTTTTTGGCAATTTTATTATGTATAATGTGAACGGTTTAACCAAAGGGAGAGACGGAATGGTTTTATATAAAGCTGACCTTCGAGATATTTATTTTAACTTGTTCGACTTTTTAAATTTACCTACATTGTATCCGCAATTTAATGATCAGGATATTCGATCAATCATTGAAGAGTTTAATAAATTTATGAGTCAGGAAGTGTGGCCAACCAGGGAGATGGCAGACAAAGCAGGCGTGCATATCAATAATGGAGTGGTTACGGTTCCTACATGTTTCCATGAACTCAATCAAAAGTTTTGCGAAAATGGTTGGTTTAAACTGGGTTATCCTGAAGAAATTGGTGGGATTTGGGTGCCTTATGCAGTTTCTATCGCTTGTACGTCTCTTTTAAATGGGGCCAATGCGTCCTACAGTATTTTTATTGAACTTACACACGGTGCCATGAATATTATCCTCAAGTTTGGAACACCCCAAATGAAAGAGCAATGGATTTCTCCTATGATGGAAGGTCAATTTGGCGGAACCATGTGTCTGACGGAACCGGGGGCCGGCAGCGATGTTGGAGCACTTAGCACCATGGCAACCCCAAGGTCTGATGGGAAATATCAAATTAAAGGCACCAAGCTGTTTATATCTGCGGGAGATAATGATTTGTATAAAAATATTGTCCACCTGGTCTTGGCCAGAACACCCGGGGCACCAAAGGGAACTAAAGGAATAAGTCTTTTTATGGTTCCTAAATTTAGTTACGATGGCCAATCCAATGATGTGGTTTGTAATAAGATCGAAGAAAAAATGGGTATTCACGGATCACCAACTTGCGAGCTGGTATTTGGTGGCAACGATAATTGCGTCGGGGAAATCATAGGGCAGGAATGTGAAGGGATGGCGCAGATGTTTGTGATGATGAACGAGGTCAGGCTTTTTTGTGGTGTTCAAGGGGAAAGTCAGGCCAATTTGGCCTATATGTTAAGTGAATCATACGCCAGAGAAAGAATCCAGTTTGGCAAACCGATTATTGATCTGCCTGATGTGAAGAGAATGCTGCTTAAAATGCGTTCAAAGGCCAGAGGGCTTAGGGCCTTGAATCTCTATATTGGAAGTTTGTTTGATCGAAAACATTTGGGTGAAATAACCGAAGCGGAAATAGCCCTGTTAACTCCTATCTCCAAAGCCTATTCAACGGACGAGGGATTTAATGTTTGTGTAGAGGCCTGTCAGGTGCACGGTGGGTATGGTTACATTAAGGATTATGCGGTGGAGCAGTTTGTTCGGGATGCAAAAATAGCCACTATTTATGAGGGCACTAATGGCATTCAGGCCATGGATTTTTTAACCAGGAAGGTTTTAAAAGACCAGGCAAAAATACTAAATGAGCTTTTTTTAAAAATTCATATAGCTATAAAAAAGGCTCAACCATATGGATGGCACAAAGAGTTGGCCTTGCTAAGTTTGAGCATCGCTAAAACGAAGGACATACTTAACTTTTATGAAAAATCTAAGACCAGTAAGATGGATGCAGTGCTCGGGACAGCGGTTGATTTTTTAAATTATATTTCAAGAATAGTGCTAGCTTGGCTGCTTTTAGAACAGGCCAGCTTGGCAAAAGAAAAATTGGGGTTAATCCGGGATGCAGATGGTGAATATTTGGAATCCAAAATAACGGATTATTTATTTTATTCACATCAAGATTTGGCGCTGAATGCTGGTTTATTTCACTCTATATGTGTATTTGGCGAGGATTATAGCAAAATAATTGTGTGAAAAAATAGACAAAGATTAATCTTTGTCCTAACTTCCGTTGTTAGGGACAAATTTTATCAAGGAGTTTATATGAGATCAATCATTAGCCTTTTGTTTCTTGGAATATTCTTATCATCGAATGCAAATGCCGTTTATTTGAGATCCTGTTCAAATCTAGATACTACCTTTAGGATTTGTGAGGCTTTTGTGAATATTAATTTTTCAGTTGTCGGCAGAACCCTAGGACAAGGAATTTTGTTTGGGACGTGCCATAATACTTCATCTAAAGGTGTCTCCAAGTTGTATGAACAATGTATTAATGAGAATTTTTCTAGACTTGCAGATGTTTTGGACGATCAAGTCTCTTTCAGACATTGCATGAATCTCAAAAAGCATAAGGTTTCTTGGGAGTTTGTTAGTTGTATAAATGAAAACTTCGATATAGTTGAGAGTGAATTAATAGACATAGATTAATCTTTGTCCTAACCTCCGTTGTCCGGGACAAATTATTATAAAGGAGTTTATATGAGATCAATTATTGGCCTTTTATTTCTTGGAATGCTCTTATCATTGAATGCCGAGGCGGTGTATTTAAGATACTGCCCAAATCTTGGCAATACCTTTTCTCTGGGGTTTGGATTTTGTGTTAATAATAATTTTTCAGAAGTGAGCAGAACGTTGGGACAGGGGATTTTTTTGCGATCTTGTCACAATACTTCATCTCACGGCATATCCATGATTTATGAACATTGTATTAATGAGAATTTTTCAAAAATCGCAAATGCATTAGATCATCAGGTCTTTTTTAGATTCTGTAACAACGCCAGTAACCATGAAGTTTCCTGGTTTTTTGTTAATTGTATTAATGAAAATTTTGATAGATTGGAACGCGAGCTTTAAATCATTTTTTATGGGCCACTTAGGATGATCATGTAGATGTTATTCCAAGTGGCTTTTTGTTTGGCAATGATGAAATATGATCAACCCCTTTTTAGACCTCCTTCTGAAAGTAATAGTCTGCTGATCCAGATAACCCTCGGGTGTTCTCATAATAAATGCATCTTTTGCGGAATGTACCAGACTAAAAAGTTTAAAGTGAAAACGCTAGAAGAAATTACCAGTGATATTGCGGATGCTAAAAAATATTACGAGCGCAGCTTGGAGGTGCCGACCAAGGCTTTTTTCTGTGATGGTGATGCCATGGCCGCTCCTTTTGAGTTGATTCTTGCCACTATGGAAATAATTAAAAAAGAATTTCCGATGATTACTCGATTCAGTATTTATGCTTCCGCCTTGAATATTATAAGGAAAGATCAGACCCAATTGCATCTAATGAAACAGGCAGGGCTTTCTCTTTGTTATATTGGACTTGAATCGGGCAGCGATGAAGTATTGCAATTGATAAAAAAGGGCAATACCAAGGAGGAAATCATTCTTGCTTGTAACCGGTTGTCTGACGGTAAGATAAAAATTTCTTTAATTGCCCTGCTCGGGATTGGAGGGGTGGGGCATTCGCTTTTGCATGCAAAGGAAACGGCGGAAGCGGTAACTAAAATTGCTCCGGAATTTTTATCTTTCCTGACTGTGACCGTGGTGCCCCACACGGCATTGGATGTTTTAATCAGAAAAAATAAATTTTCCGTGTTGTCTCATAAAGAGCTGCTTATGGAAATGCAGGCCATAATTGAGGCGATTGAACTCAAGGATAAGAGAATTATTTTTAGGGCCAACCATGTTTCTAATAATTTTCCTTTGGCAGGCGTTTTAGCCAAGGATAAGGAAAAAATGCTAGGCGTTATACGAAGATGGATAGAGGAATGCCCGGATAATACTTATCCCGACCTGGATTATCGATGTTTATAGGCGATAGCGATCATGCGTTATATGTAATTATTTCATAACGTCCATCCCGCCGTTTACGGATCAACCAGTAAAATCTAACGTGACCTCATCTTCATTACTAATTGAGATTTTAAACTAATGATCATGAAGTTTGTTTTAATTATTCTTTGTTTGTACCTCAGTTTTTCATTGCAGGCCGCTTTTGATTTTAACCCGTACAATTTGGATAAACAGTTTTCCAAGGAATTGAAAAAATATTTTAGAAAAATTGATCGGCGGAAAATGATTGTGGCCAAAGAATCGAATCCTATTAATATTCGTCATCAAGAGTTGATAACTTACTTGCTAGATCACCACTATGTAACTATGCAAAATGTTGAAAATATCAGAATAATCCTGACTCAAATTTTGATTCAAAAAGAAAATAAACAACCGATCATGGCAAATCAGCATCACGAACTTCGAAGAAATTATACCGAATATATTAATTCATTGGTTAAAATATTTCATCTGGCCAGGACGCTCCTGCCTTCCTCCACCGGGGTGGATGATCTTTTTGAACCGGGAGAGTATTTTATAGACAAAATGGGGTGGATTCTCGCCCATAGTATTCTGGTCAATGATTATTTGCAGCTTTGTGATCTGGCCTATTATAATTCTTTTACCAGATTGTATTTGAATTCAAAAGATAGCGCTTATGATATACCTGTGAATCATCTGGACGCACTAAATATTTATTTAAATAATTCCCAGGAATTACTTCACTTGAAAACCATTTTTTTAAAAATGGAGGCTTACGCTCAAAACGGGCCAAACCAGCCTGTATCCTTTAATGAGATATATGATATTTTAAAAGAATTGGAATACTATAAAAACCTTATTCATCACGACGTTTATACCAGTGTTTCAAAACCCTATCACCGGCTGATGTTGAAGATTCGGGATGCTTTTCGAAAATCGATCAGTAAGACCGGATTTGCCTTAAGTAAAGTGGTTGGTAATTTTGCCGGAAATACTAAACTTCGATCGAAAGGATATTTGTACGGACAAACAAAGGCCAAAGACATTCTGCTGGCCCAGTTGAAACCTTTGGATGTTCTGCTGGATAAAAATTATAACCGTCTTAGTAATTATCTTATTACCAGTCATTTTGGCCATGCGGCTATTTGGCTGGGAACCAAACAACAGTTGATTGAAATAGGGATGTGGAATCACCCCTATATTCATTCTTTCCAAGAGGAAATTGCCAAGGGCAATGTTATTTTGGAGTCGGTCCGAAGTGGCGTCAGATTAACCAGTTTGGAGAATTTTTTAGATGTGGATGAGCTGTTGGTGCTTAGATATGATGGATTCGGTCAGCCCCCATCATATCTCATGGACCGGGTTTATTTTAATGGACTCATTCATTTGAATAAACCTTATGATTTTAATTTTGACACTTTTACTACCGAATTGATTATTTGTTCTGAGTTAGTTTTTTTGGCGTTTGATTTTGTTGACTGGGATTATGATTATGTATTCAAGAGATATATGATTGACCCAGATCATATTGCCCAAAGAGTATTTAATGATTTTCCTGATTTTAGTATGCCCTTGTTTTTAACATCGTCAAGGCCCCATGAAATCGTTATGAGAAATCTTGACTATTTAGAACTGGTATTAAAAAAATAATTTCTTTTTTTACTTCATAAAAAAAATTGCTATAATGTTAGGTGACATAAAAACAAGGAAGTGTTTATGAAATCACTGATGGCTATTGGATGGTTCATTTTATCTTTGAGTGCTTATTCTTTTACTCCCGGCTTTGGGGTGGGAGAGGATCTGACCTATTCACATATTTCGGGGTTATTAACGGTCAGTTGTTTTGACCATTCAAATGCGGGAAATGCTTTTTTCAGATGTAGAGGGACCAGGGTTGATCCCTCCAGATATTCTTATTTCCACGGTCCCAAAGAGGTGGTGGCGGATAAAATCTATTTGGAATCAACCTGGCAAAATGGAAAAGTGGTTAAGAAAACCAAAGGCTACGACAGTAAACGTAACCGGTCAAATAATCCAATTAATCTTGCCCATCAGACCTTAACTCAAGCACCACTCATTGGGGAAGGAAGGAATGTGGTTCGCTATCAATTTTTAAAAAAGCAGGAAGTGGTATTGGAAGGGTCATTGGAGATCAGGCTTTTGCAAGCCGAAAGCCGGATCTGTCGTGATGGTCACATCATCTCCTATAATGTATCCGATTGCCGCAATAGCGCAAACATTTGTGAAAAATATTTTCAAAGAGAAAATTATTGTAATTACTGAGCCTAACAGATCCTGGGCAGCTGCATGGTCTTCAGACTTAGATAAATTATAATTTAAGTCTTTCGCTATCTCAGATTTAACTGCTTAAAATTTGGCAAAAAAATATTTTCTATTCATCTAAAGAAGATTGAAACGCTCAATTGAAGGTTAAGAAAGTTAAGATCGCCAAGTTGGAATCTGAACAAAAAGAGAGCTGGGAGTAATATTAAAAAGGAAAATAATAATTAAAATGAGGAATTTATCTTGAAAATAGTATTCAACTACATAATTCTTAATTGTTTTATTATTTGTTTTATTTTGTAATATTGGTTGTTCTCATACCGGTGGAGTTAACAAATCAGGAATATTTAAAGGATGCCATACTCAAAAATCTAGCAGTGAATTTCATTGTCATGGTAAAAGCATCCAAGTCGAACCTTATGACGATTCCCAGATACCGGTAACAACCAGCGATTTGAAATATAGAAGGGCAGATTGGAAGCATTGGATTGATGAAGATGGTGATTGTAAGGATACAAGGGCAGCAATCTTAATTGAGCGCAGTTTAACGGCTGCGAAACTGGATAAAAAAACTTGTAAAGTTATTTCTGGGAAATGGGATGACTACTATTATAGTGAAATATTATATCAAGCTTCAGATGTCGATATTGATCAACTTGTTTCATTGAAACATGCGTACGATCACGGAGGTTCCCTCTGGAGTTTTGAAGAAAAAAGAAAATTTGCGAATGATCCGAAAAATTTAATTATCACCAATCGAAAATATAACAGACAAAGGTTCAAAAGATATTACCCAGTGGATGCCTATTGATCGCAATTATGCCTGTAAATTTATGCAGCAGTGGTTTAAAATCAAAGAGAAGTATAGTTTGGTGGTTGAGGATAAGGAAAAAGAATATTTTGAGATGGCGAAATGTAGTTAATTGCATTGAAACATTATCGCTGTTTGCCAGAGACCTTATCATAGTCAAAAATCAAAAAAAAAGGATGTCGCATGCAACAAAAATACGGTGAATCTGTTACTGAAAAAGATCAAAAGAAATATGATAAATATTCAAAAAAATATTCAGAAGAAAACTTTTGGAAGAAAGTCCGTAGACATGCCTTGAAAGCTGGCAAAGAAATTATTTTCGTGGCATTAAAATTGTACTACGTTTTGCAAAGGCCAGAAATACCTGCTTGGACCAAGACCATAATTATTGGTGCTTTGGGGTATTTTATCTCACCAATCGATGCAATCTTCGATTTTACTCCTGTAATCGGCTACTCAGACGACATAGGGGTTCTTGTCGCTGCACTAGCAACTGTGACTGCTTATATAGACGAAGGAGTGGTTAAATTAGCTGAAGAAAAACTAAAGTCCTGGTTTGGATGATTTTTATTTTGTGCAAATTGATAATAATCAATTTAAATATGTAAGCAACAAATGTAGCTTGCCCCAAAAGTCATTTTCATATGGGGTAATTATGGAAAAAATATTTTTAGGATTAACGTTATTTTTATTACTTTTAAACTCAGCAATATGTGCAAGCGAAAAAGCGTCTAAGAAATTTTTCCACATTCAAGGTAAAATCCCCTCTGGGTTTAGCTTAAAAGCATATGTAACGTATCAAGGTACAAGGAATACGCTCGTATGCTTAAATGATATTATTCGTCCTTCAATAAGGACTAAAGAAGTATTAATTAATAGCAAAATTAAGAACGGAAAATATAGTTTGAAAATTGATTTCGACAAATATAAACATCTTCTTTGTCGTTACGAGGCATTTTTCATCCAATTAATGGTTATTGCTCCTAAACTTGATGATCGCATTCGCTTAGATAAAGATAATTTCGAATTAGCAATTAATCTTAACGTTTTGAATCCGACATATCCAGATTTGTCAGAGGTTAAAAATCTAAGTTGCGGACAATCCATATTTTATGTAAATAAAAGAATTTACGATAGTATAAGATTCACCTGTATGCATGAAAATACACAGAGAAAAAATTTCTATCTCAATCAATCATATTATAACGATAGTTTTGATATCTCATTTACTCCAAGAATAATCAACACTACTGATACAACTGCGCTCGAAGAAATCATCATGCCAAACGGTAGTCATTTGCAGATTTTTTCAAATGAACAAAATGAAATAGGAGCAAACTCTCCAATTATCTTGGATAGCAATTATCACCCTGATGGTCTTTTGGCCGGAAAGTATGTTGCAGATAATAGAGCATTTGAATGGTTTGGCGGCGAAAATATATATAATGTGCTTTCGATCGATGCCAGAGAAAGTAACGAAAAAATTGAAACGCAAATCTTAAGAAATTTATCGGATAGAGATAGAAATATTTTTAACAATAGTGTCGGTTGCGATATTGAAGAAAACGATGATTACAAAACCGTAATTTACCGGTTTAAACAAGATGATATTGGAAATAAAATTAAAGTGCACTCATACTGTTTTTAAAACAAATGGCCTAGAATATTTTCAAATAGCAAAAACTGCTCGGTTGAATTTTCCATGTCTTCGAATCCAAAAGTTAGAAAAACTGTTTGATCAGTAGTGACCATCGGAGTAAGCGGTAGGTTGATTAATCCCTTATTCCAATTACCATTATGGGTAACGGGTAAGATGATTAGCGGTAGTTCGGGTATTAAGAAATCAGTTACAACTCCTGTATCACCAGCAAGTGACTCGGCTCCAAAATCGACAAAAACCAGGCGAATTTCAATATTTTGTCCTTTAAAAGGGGATAGATCAAACTTAGCGTTTGCATATCCCCCATCAGTCCAGCAAAGAACTTTTAAAGCAGCTGAACCATCACTTAACCTTCTCATATGGCCAAATTCATCGTAGTAAGGTTTTAGATCAGGGATGGAGTTTAAATCCTCTGGATTAACCGTTTGCATACCGGGAGCATCATACTCACATATACCGGAGCTTGGAGAGATGGAAGATCGTTTTCCATCATCCACATTGTGAATCTCTAAAAAAGCAACAACCTCTTCAAGCATATAAATCATACCGATTTGGAAGGTGAGAGAGGAATCCAAGCTGGGAAGTGTTATAGGGGAAGAGAGAATGTTGGTTGAAAACACACCAGGATTCTTTTTCAAATAAGTAAAACCTTTATCTGATGAAATGAAACCATGACTAAGTGATGATTGATAAGTTTTACTTGGCCTAAGCATTCCCATCTTATCATTTTTGTTAAGCGGATTAAGTTTTATAGATTTTCCTTTTAAAAAAATATCATCAGGGGTGCTAGCAATAGTTAATGATTCATTTAAAAGAGTTGCTCCGAGTCCGGTCATATGGGATTCTATTCCAAAACCGTAGAATAAAAGATTTTCAAGGGCCGACAGGGTGTTTGGAAGATTAAGGTAACCATTATCCAGATTGCCACTGAAAAGAAATTTCCCGTGAGCGTCTCTTATGAAACGGTTGATTTCAAATTCCTGTCCATAATCCCAAGGAAAATTGTTATCACCGGTATACCAAATGATTAAATCGTAATGGGACAAAATTTCAAAAAATCCGAGAATTTCGCTTGGATTTTTTATAATAATATCGAATTTATTTTCTAGATTTGCTTCTTTTAAAAGATGAAGATATTGAGGAAGATATTTAGGTCTTTGGGCCTGGTCGCCAAGCTCTGCTGAAACCAATAGAATTTTATTATTGGTATTATTTTGGATGGTGAACTTATAAGTTCCGCTTTGGGGAGTTATAACAGAGTTTCCTTCAAAATTAAGCGTTTCAAACCAGTAGTGAACAACGCCTGATTCGTTAAGGATTTTGGTCTGCTGGATATCAAAGTAGATCCCTTGGTCTGTGGGGGATAGAGTTCTATATTTATCTGGGACGGTTTCATTGTTGTAGAAATGAACTCTGGATGTTTTGCCTTTACGGGAAAAAACTTCCAAGGTTTGGATCTGGCCATAAGATTGCGTAATGGGTTCATGTAAAAAATCTTGAAGCTTACTATTTATATGCGATGATGGAGACTCGGGATTTGCTCCCGATTTCATTAGATCGACGATAAAGGGAAGATTATCTGCGAAGACGGTTTGTAATAGCTTTTCATCATCAGGATAATTAAAACTATTTTCTTCCAAGTTGGTTAATTCAATCGTGAAAGGTATGGTTTTGGATACGTGATAGGCCCAGTCATCAAAATCACCATTGGTAGTATAAAGTTCTGACCCCATCATAGGCGAATATTTTGAATTCAGGGAACTGTCATAGATGGCCGGAGTATCTTTGGTACCAGCAAGAAAGGTAAAAAGTGGCCAGTCGGCTGGGCGTTTTGAAGGAAGATAACTGGTGGGATAGAGAATTAAATTTCCATATGTATGATAGGAGATAGCAAAAGAGAAATGTTTTTCAAGCATTAAATTTTTTAAAGCAAGTGTTTCAGGTTCACTGAAAGGAGATTTTCCACGATAAGTCCAAGACGAAGGCATGGAAGAGGCACCCCACTCATCAAAGGACCAGAGATAATCATAATTTCGGTTGAGATCCACTCCATCCAGGTTTGGTTCAAAAATACCGTTATTATTATTATCCCGCATATTTTTTCTCCAGTTTTGCCCATCTGGAGTAAAGGTATATTGGTAACCATCAGGGTTTATAACAGGAATAACCCAGACTTCTATATTTTGTAATAAATCGCGTATGTCCTGGTTTGAAGGATCAATTACTAAATAAAGAAAACGCATGAGGAGATCGGTGGTTACCCATTCCCTGGCGTGGTGAAGGCCAACCAGGAGAATTCTATTTTGGGTTATATTATTATTCCCAATTTGTAGTGCAACGATAGGACGCTTTTGGTGACTGTAACCAATCTCATGATATTTAATAATTTCAGGATTTGAACTGGCCATTTTCTTAAGTTGGACAAGGATACCATCATCTTTTGGATCTAAGTTATTATTATCTGGAGAATCGAAATCATCATAAACTATAGGTTTCTTGGGTGGCAGGCCTTTATTAAGCTTTTCGAGGTTCAAAAAACTCGCACATCTTTGGCCTTCTTGGTTAAATGAAACATCAATTAGTTTTGCTCCTTTTAGTTCGGATTGAGCAATTTCTTTTTTGGTAAGATTACAGTGAGTAATGATTTCTTTGGAACTGATTGAAAATGAAAAAAGAAATATAACAAGGGATAAACAAAGAGCTTTGGCCATATACATTCCTTGGGAAGTTTTTTTGGTGAATCCTAGCTTAGGTGATATTTAATTGTAAAGTGGTTAGTTAATGAGGGTAAATTCTATGCAGGTGTGGAATATTCTTTTGTTGTCATGTGTAGATTCCGCAAGGCGGCTATTGGGCGTGCAGTATCGTTTTAAGTTTCATGATGATTTTTTCCATACCTTCGGGCATATTGTTTTTTTCATACCACCAATAATAGTTTAGCGGTTCAAGTATAGATAGTTCCTTTATCTGGGTAAAAAGCTCTACTTCGTCTTTGCCATAAGCGTGCAGAATATCTTTTAAAAATTGATCATTTTTATGGGTGTTAAAATTTGTCAGTTGGATGAAATCCATCGCAGTTATTGCCAGTCCTACTTGGGCAAAGTCAATAACTCCATTAAGCTTCTTCTTTTCTCTATCCCATAAGATATTTTTATAGTGTAAGTTACTATGGATAATGGCAGTAGGAGTAATAAAGTTTCTATCATTATTTTTGATAGCCTTAAATTTATTATCCATTATCTTACGTTCATCAGCATCCAAACTATCAAATATTTGCTTAGGATAGCTGTTATAATAATCCCTAACCATCATGAAATACTCTGGTGGAAAGTTTATATTATCATCACTAAAATTATGTAGATTCTTTAGAAAATTTCCAAGCTGCTCAGCTATTTTCACTCTGCTTAGTGTATCTAAATGTTCAATTTCATAAATACTTAAGTGTTCACCATGAATAGTTTTGTACGCCATGAACTCATCATTGTGAATTTCGGGGCATGGTATTTTCAAGGGGGATACTTTGGAGAAATTTTTTAAAAATGGAATCCTCTTTACCGTGTTTCTTGTAGCAACATCATTTCTATAAAATCTTATGATCCACTCATTATTAACATCAATGGTAATGAAGATTAAAGCGTAATTAACTCGATTGTTGTCATTGTACGGAAGAGTAAGCAAATAATACTTAAGTTAAAAATATTAGTTTACCAAAATTATCCCTGGAGATATGAGATGTAAGTATTTTATGGTAAAAATTATTTTGACAATATTTTTGATGGTTGGATTTTGTAAAACGCAAAGTTTTGCATCCTTGTTCTCCCAACGATGGATAAAAACGTCTTCGAAATAGTAACAGGTCATACAAATGACGGCAAGAACATAGTTGCTTCTTGGATGGAATTGATAAAAGGGAAGTGGTTTGCGAATTCACCAGACTATACAGACTTACCTGAAAACAAATGTTGTTATAGTGTTTCAGAAGATTACGGAAAAACATGGAGTAAAGCTTTATATTATAAACATGAATCAATGGACATTGCTGGTAATCCTACAATAAAGACGTTGGATAATGGAATTGTTGTCTTGGTTTGTATGTCAGTGAAACTGGATTACTCTGAAGGGTATCTCGATTTTACAATATCTAAAGATTTTGGCCAAACATGTATCCGATTGCCGCAATAGCGCAAACATTTGTGAAAAATATTTTCAAAGAGAAAATTATTGTAATTACTGAGCCTAGCAGATCCTGGGCAGCTGCATGGTCTCTAGCATACCGATTTTTCGAATTCCGCCAGACTCGGTTTGCATGAGGAGTTTGGGGTGATTTGATTTTTTTGCCTTGCCAATGATTTGCGCAACACCACCAAATGCCTTGATGACATCCTGGCTTGATTTTTTTGGACAGGTGATAATGAACTTGCCTTCGTTAGCAAGATAAAGGGGATCAAATCCCACTAGCGCACACACCGATTTAACGACATTATCAATGGGTATATCTTTTTCAAACAGGGTGATTTCCACCTGAGAGTGTTCCACAATTTCATACAAAGCGCTGGCAAGTCCTCCGCGGGTGGGGTCTTTAATACTATGAAGCAACACCTTTTGCTTTAATAAATTTTCAATGGGTAGATTAAGAGGACGCACGTCACTTTCAATGGTCAAATCAAAATCAATGAGGTTTCTGGCCTTCATCATGGCAATTTCATGATTGCCAATTGGCCCGGTTATTAAAATATCATCGTCGTCTTTAGTATGGTAGGTCGAAATATCAACATGGTCCTCAATGAAACCAATGCCACTGGTGTTGATAAAAAGCTTATCTCCTTTGCCTTTTTCAACGACTTTGGTATCACCAGTTACAATTTGAATCTGGGCCTCTTGTGCCGTTTGAGCAATGGAATCTATAATGGTATCAAGCACAGATAGATCCATGCCTTCTTCAATGATAAAGGAAAGCGTCAGGGCATGAGGTTTTGCCCCGCTGGTGGTTAAGTCATTGACCGTGCCACAAACACATAATCGTCCAATGTCCCCCCCTGGAAAAATCAGTGGACTCACCACATAGCTATCAGTGGTAAGCGCAAGACGATTGGTTTTTAAATTTTTTAAAATGGCACTGTCATCCATTTTTTCCAGGATGCCGTTTTGCAGTTTGGTCATAATGGAATTTTTAATGAACTCATGCATTTGTTTGCCACCGAGCCCGTGGTTAAGTGTGATCGTGTGCATGATTTTCTCCTAAAGATATTTATAATAGGCTGCACAGGTTCCTTCGGAAGAAACCATGCAAGGTCCTATTGGATTTAGAGGGGTGCAGGTATTTTTAAAAAGCAGACAATCCGGGGGGGATTTTTTTGCCATCAAGATTTCGCCACATCTGCAGTGTTTTGGTTCAGGAATATTTTCTATTGGAATATCAAATTTGATTTTGGCATCATAGGTTTGAAACGGTTCCCTGATTTTTAAACCGCTTTTGGGAATTTCACCGATACCTCTCCATTGACAGTTGCTGTCTTCAAAAACTTCGTAAAGTAGCTGCATGGCGATCTGGTTGCCTTCCTCGGATACAATGCGTTTATAGTTATTGATCACCTCAACTTGGTTTTCTTCCACCAATTTGGTTAAAAGATAAATACACTCCATGATATCTAAGGCCTCAAAGCCCGCCACCACTCCGCTGGTGTGATAGTCTTTGATGAAATCAAAATATTTTCTACCGGTGATCGCACTGACATGTCCTGGAAGAATCAGGCCATGAAGGGCAATATCCGGTGATGATAAGATCAGTTGCAGGGCGGATGGCACCGTTTTATGCATTGATAAAACTGAAAAATTTTTAATACCCTCTTGCTTGGCCGTTTTAATAGTGACCGCAATCAGTGGGGTAGTGGTCTCAAAACCAATACCTAGCAAGATAATTTCCTGTTTTGGATTTTCGTGGGCAATTTTTAATGCGTCCAAAGGAGAGTAGATAATTTTTACATTTTTATAATTGGAAAGACTATCCTGGCGGGAGGGGACTTTGATCATATCTCCAAAGGTACAAATAATTTTGTTTTCTGATCTGGCCAGGATAAGACTCATTTCAATATCTGTTTGAGAAGTGACACAAACAGGACAACCAGGCCCGGAGACGATATTGATGGTTTTGGGAAGCATGGATTTAATAGCATGTTTGGCCACACTCATGGTGTGAGTGCCACACACCTCCATAAAAGAGACTTCGGTGCGGGAAAGTTGGTGGATTTTGTCCCTGAGAATTTGAATTTTTTCATAGTCACTTAACATAATTTACGTCCGGTTTTTTCGAGATACTCGTCCCACAGTTGTAATTTTAAAGAGGCGTCCTCGGGAGTGATTTTTTCCAGCACAAATCCGGCATGTACGATGACATAGTCATCAACTTGCACATCAGGGGTAAAGGAAGTTGAAACCTCCAAGCTAACCCCATCCACCGCAACTTTGGCCTTATTATTTTTAAGTAATTCTAATACTTTTACGGGTACTGCTAAACACATTTTTCCTCCACCAGTGCCTGCCCGAAGGATATTCCGGCATCGTTGATTGGCACTAATTCATTGGTATAGTAAGTTATCTTTGATTCAGTCAGCTTGTCGATCAATATTTCCATCAGAAGCCGGTTTTGATAACACCCTCCCGAAAGACAAACTGAAGTTGGTGTAAGTATTTGGATGACTTGCATAATGGCATCGACTACCCACTTATGAAATTTATAGGCGCATTCGGATACGGATACATGGTGTTTAAGATCATCCATTAAGGAGATAAGCATTGGTCGATAATCAATTTTTAAAAGGTCACTTTCAATTATTTTTACCGGGTAGGAAGTACACTGGAAGTTAGGGTTATTTTCTGCCGCTTTTTGTAACAATATGGCAGCTTGGGCCTCATAGGTAGCAACTGATGCCACGTTCAAAATAGCGGCGACCCCATCAAAAAGCCGTCCCAAGGAAGAAGTCAGCGGGGTATTAAGTTTTTTATCAATCAGCATTAAGATTTCTTTTACTCTTTGTGCCGGGGCAATCCGATCAAGGTTATCCATGCTTTGATTTAAAAGAGAAATTTTCAGGCGATCAACTTCATAAATGGCCCGCTCAGATCCGGGCAGTTCAAAATAATCTAAATGGGCCACTCTTTCAAAAGTGGGCAGATCATCTTTTATTTTTAGAAATTCAAAACCCCAAATATTGCCATCAGTGCCAAATCCTGTTCCATCACAAATAATACCTAAAGTTTCCGAGGGGGTAAGGGAATGTTCACCGATAACAGATAAAAAGTGAGCATGATGATGAAACACCTGTTTAAAGTCTGGATTAAAGTTTTCGTAACCAGGGTGGGCATCGATATTGGTTTTTTTGGCATCGATATCAAGCAGTGCCATGAGATTTTCGATTTCTTGTTTTTGAAATTCATGATTGCGGTGGTCAATGAGTTCACCGATATGCTGGGAAAGATAAATTTTGTTACCTGCTTTAAGCGCAAAAGTATTTTTCATATTGGCGCCCAGGCAAAGCCTATTTTCAAGGGACAAATTTTGCTGAGGGTACAAGGGCAGGGGAACGATGCCCCGTGAACGGCGAATGATTTGTTTTTTACCCCTAATAAACTGGATGATGGAGTCGTCGGCCCGGTGAATGATTTCCCGGTTATGGGTTAATACATAGTCGACAAAGGATTTTTCAAGCAGTTGGGTGATCTCAAAGTCGTTGCTGGCGATTGGTTCATCTTTTTCGTTAGCACTGGTCATGATGAGAAAATCAAAGTGTTCCATGATTAGATGGTGCAGTGGTGTGTAGGGGAGCATACATCCCAGATAGTTATTATCAGGAGAGACGTCGGATAAAACACTTGCTCCTTCTTTCTTTTTAAGTAGTACAATGGGAGCTTGACAAGAGCGCAGGGCCGCATTTTCCTGTGCAGATACATGGCAATATTTTTCGATCACGAAGATATTTTTCGCCATAAGCGCAAAGGATTTGGTAGGCCGCTTTTTAAGTTCACGAATTTTTTTGAGACTTGGTCCATAGGGCAGGCAGGCAATATTAAATCCACCCAGTCCTTTGATGGCAACAATCTTTTCATTTTTTAAAAAGGTGACGGTGTCATTTAACGGATCGGCGGAGTTCATACCAAGGATGGAAAGCCTAGGCCCACAATCCTTACAGGCATTGGGTTGGGCATGATATCTGCGATTGAGGGGATCATGGTATTCGGCAGAACATGCTTTACACATAGGAAAAGAGTTCATACTGGTTAACGGCCTATCATAAGGGCGGTCTTTGATAATGGTAAATCTCGGCCCGCAATTGGTACAGTTGGTAAAAGCATACTGAAAACGGCGATTGGTGGGATCAAAAATTTCCTTAAGGCAATCCGGGCAGGTGGCAAGGTCGGGAGAGATATCGGTACTTTTGTTTCCTGAATGATTGCTTTCAGTAATTAAAAATCCGACACTTTCAAGGAGTGGTGGTATGTGGGTTGAGTTGATATTTTCAATAAGTGCTTGGGGGGGAGGGGCGTTTTTTAACTGCTCCATAAAAGCGGCGACTTGGAGGGCATTTCCTTGCACTTCAATTAAAACACCTTGTGGCGTATTACTTACTTGGCCGGTGACTTTTGAATTGATGGCATGGCGATAGATGGTTGGGCGCATTCCAACGCCTTGAACGATCCCGGTGACGATTACTTTGAGTCGTATTACATTTTGCATATATTGGCCCTTTTTTATCATGATCACAGGCAAGTGACAATTTTTCAGTACTGTGATAACGTCGGAAGCAGATGTTTGGGGAAATGAGAGATAGGGTTTTTTATGCATGAGTTGTCCATTGCCAGGTCAGTAATTAATAGTGTGGAAAAAATTTGCCACGATGACCACTTTGGTAAAGTGAGTGAAATCACCCTGGATATTGGTACCATGAGTGGTGTGTCCAAGAGTGCGCTGTTGTTTTGCTGGCCTTTGGCCACCAAGCAAACCCTTCTGGAGGAATGCCATCTGGTCATCAATGAAATTCCCTTAACCCTCGAATGTTTGGCATGTAATCTCAAATCCAGCCCTGAGGTATTTATTATGTGTTGCGAGCATTGCGGGTCAGGCCAGGTTCGTATAGAAACCGGAAATGAACTTAAAATTAAAAATATGGAGGCTTACTAATGTGCCAGGATTGCGGTTGCCACGAAGGTGGAAAAGATTATTTTCATGATCATGAACATTCTCAATCCATTGAATTGGAAAAAAGCATTTTAGAGCATAATGATCATATTGCTCATCATAACTGGCATTATTTTGATGATCATAAGATGGAAGTATTCAATCTTATGAGTTCACCCGGCTCTGGGAAAACCAGGCTGCTGGAAAAAACCCTGCAAATGCTTGGGGACAAGAAAAAAATAAGTGTACTGGTTGGAGATCAACAAACTGATAATGATGCTCAAAGATTGATGGGCAAGGGGGGGAGAGTTAAGCAAATAAATACCTACAGCTCTTGCCACTTGGATGCCTCCATGATTGAAAAAGAAATAGGGCCATTTATCACTGGGGAAGAAGAGATTTTAATTATTGAAAACATAGGTAATTTAGTTTGCCCGGCTTCCTTTGAGCTTGGAGAAAAGCACAAGGTGGCCCTTTTATCCACCACTGAAGGTGAAGATAAACCCAACAAATATCCGGTTTTGTTTCATAAGGCGTCGGTGGTGGTGATTACTAAATCCGATTTAATTCCTTATCTGGAGTGGGATTTGGAAAAAACCAAACAGAATATCAGAATGATTAATCCAAACGCACGGATTATCTTGACCAGCGCTAAAACCGGAGAGGGGATGAGCGAGTGGTGCGATTATCTCTGCCAGAAAAATTCTTGAAATAATGAGCCTTATTTCTGGGGAGTATCATCATCCAGCCAGTGTTTGTAATCAGGAACATTAGTAACATCGTACCCCACCAGCCTTAAATCAAAGCTGCGGTTTTGCATGGTTCCTGTAAGGTAAGTCATGTGATTAAAAAGATCAGCGTGTTCCGATTTTCCAAACGCAAAAGTGTAGTCCTTGCCCAAATTTTGGGCCACTTCTTTGGAAGTCCACATTAGATTAAAGGTCACCAAATTTTCCAGATCCTCTTCACTTATAAAGCTGCTTAAAAAGGCAATCCCAACATTTTGAAAAATTTCAGTGTTTAGAATTCTCGCTAAATATTGGTTTTTTGTCGCTTTGGAATCTGTGGAATCACCTTGCTCATTTACATATTTCCGGATTAACTTGATGAATTGTTTTTTATAATTTTCCAAACCATTTAGATTGCAAGTGTCGTCATTGTTAGCAGTTGGATTCACCGGTTTGTCCCCTGTAGGGTATAACGCTTTAATCCTGGACTGGGTGGTAGGGCCGGTACCGATATATTTTTCAATAAGTGCAGATAAGCGTTGGTCTAATTCGCGGTCATCTGACTGGGCAACGGTATCAAATATACTTTTGTGAAAATGAATTTGCCAGCGGAATTTGCCGCTTTTTTGGTCTTGTGTGGTGTAAAAAGCATTTTGTGCGCCAATGGATTTTCTTTTTTTAATGTCCTCTTTGGAGAGAGAAATAATCTTGTTCCATTCTATCCTTTTATAAATGGATCGAGGTAGGTTGTTCAATAAGTATTTTTGTACATATAATTGTTCATCCCTGGAGAAAGCTGGATAACTTTTCTCTAAAGATATTCCAAAATCAGCGTTGTCCAGATTGGTCAGTTTTTCGTCTTGATCCGCTTGGTAGAGGACGTAGGAATCATTTATGGTTTTACGGTCAAAAACACTGAAGAAGAGATTAAATTCATTTTTTTTGGAAAAGGTATCAAATTGATAAAAGGACTTTATCTCATTTTGATCGGTATGGACGATATAATTGGTACTTTTAATGTCTTTAGCCTTGAGTTCAAATAATTTAGTGTCAAAGGAAACCGAAAAAGTTTTCATTTGGTAATCATTGGAGGCTTCAAATTTCTTATCCACCCGTCTTTTCTCTTGTGGTTTGTCTATATCTTGCATAAAAATTTCGTGGATGGGTTCAAGATTGGCGATGGAAGTGGTGATGAGTTGTTTCTTATTGCCAAAAATAAGTTTAGCCTTCTCAGGAGCAAATTTAAAGGAAGATTTAATAAAGGCATTATAGGCTTTTTGCACTTCCGGGTAAGATAGATCCAGAAAGTAATCATAGGCCAGCATATATCCCTTTTCCTTGTCGTAACTGGCTTCAAATAGTTCAAAGTCCAAAGCGTTGTTAATTAGATCGTTGGTTAAACCGGAAGCGATATCAATTTGGGGAGCAAGGTCGATTTTAAAATAAAGACCGGGACCTTTGCTGGTATTATAAATAGCCTTTAGGCGAATGCGGTTGTTGGCCAATTTAAAAATCTGGGTGGTAAATTCTCCGCTGATTAAATAAAGCGCACCTGCCTCGGCTTCAATAATAGAAGTCTGGGCAACGTCAGGGCCAATTCTGGTGATGAGATTCAAGTAAGTTTGCATTGATACGAAAGTTCCTTCCTCCAAGTCTTGGGCTATTTTAGCATTTCGAGGCAGTTTTAATATTGGATTGATAGGCAGTGCCGTACGGGCCTTCAATTGATCCTTATACTGGCGTACAAAAATAATACTTTTGCCTGGTTGAATGGTGTTACCAAAAGGCAGTTCACCAACGATGTTTTCCAAAAGTTCGCCAGCGTTAATTTTAAACTTAGCATCCCATTTATCGATGCGGGTATAATAACCGTTATGGTATGAAGGTTCTGAGTCGTAACGGTATTTGGTTATAAAATCGATGCCTTCAAGCAATTCAATTTTCAGGAGGTCGATACTGAAATTAAGATCGAGTTCCAGTAAGTGCTTTTTTATTTTTGCATAAGTGGATTGATCTTGATTCTCCTCTTCACAAGAATCATCTGCCTGACAGCTTTCCTGATGATAACCCATTGATGGATCGCCGGGAATACGCGCTAGTGTATTTTGGGCCGACACAATAAGCGCAGTAATAAGCATGGTAAGGGGCAAAAAAGTGATAAAAATTTTATTCATAAAATACACCATATTAAATGTTGATAACGCAGTGTATCATAACTATGGTATTTTTATTTAATTCTTCTATGCATATGTACTTTTTTCATACCAAAATTTTGTGTAATTTTATAACTAATTGAAATTATTAATCATTAAATAAAAGACATTTTGCTCCGATAAAGGATGCATGGATAAATATTGTAAGTTGCTTTTAATGTTACCTTTATTAACACTTCTGTCTTGCTCAAGCAGTCAAACCTGGGTGGTTAAGAGATGGCAAAATGGAGGGATTATTGGATACAAGGGGCGCCAGCACAATATGTATGCGGAGATAAAGAAGAAGGTTCACTGTGAAAATTTTAGAATAATCACCAATGCCTACAAGTCCAAACGTTCCAAGCTCGACCATTATATAGATAAAAAAATCAAACCAAGCAATGAAACTGGTTATTATATCAAAGAAGACCGTCAGACGGACTCGGTATCTCATCAATATACAGATCAGTTTTGGGAAGAATTTACTTATAAGTGCTATTACCATCCCTATTATGATTACTCTACCGGGGAAGATTTAAAATATCCTGATATGGAATATTATGATTCAGGCGAAATGTCGTCGAATCTTCCTTACTGTCACGATTATTATGGAAATAACTGCGTTCCTGCCAATTATTAATATGGGACAGCTTACCTTTTAATTGACTCCAATTTTATATAAAAATATAATCCCTGATAAAATAAAGGGGCCAGGAAATATTTTTTAAAGAGATAGGGTTTCGTGGATAGTGTAACAGATAGTAAAGAGCTTGAATTGATCAAAGTCCAGGAGGATTTTCTGGAGCGTATTGCTGGTGATTTGCACCAGAGTTCTGCTTATAATCATTTTGATATGGATCAGATTAAACGGACTATTGAGGATATACGAGAAGATATAAAAGTGGGAAAGACCGAGGATTTACCCAGCTTGTTTTATCAAATGCAGCAGCAATTCCGTCTTTACGACAAATTCAATAAACCAATGGAATTACCAGATCCGGGTTCCCCTTATTTTGCGTATATGAAGGTTTGGCAGGATAAAAAGGAGAAAAAAATCTTTCTTGGGCACTTTCCTTTTATTCCACCAAGTGGTGATTATAGAATTGTGGATTGGACCAATGCCCCGATTGCCCAAGTTTATTATAATTATCAAGAAGGGGAGAGTTTTGAGATAGATTTACCTGGTAAAACTTCCGAAGGTGTTCTGGTGGAAAAAAATATTATAACCATCAGAAGAGGTAGTTTGGTTCGCATTGATAAGAATGATGTGACTTTTATTAAAAAAGATGGTGGCTGGTATAAAATGGCTAACACTGGGGTGGAGTTGGGAGGAGGAGAAGGTCTGGCCTTTAGAAATATCGAACTGGGGACGGGACTTACCGAATTTGAATCTCCTGAGGTGATATCACTGCTGGACGCTTCTCAATTTCGCTTGCTCAATCTAGATGAAAAGATCTCTATTTTGTTAACAGGAGGGGCAGGTAGCGGTAAAACCACGGTGGCCATCCATCGAATTTGCAAGTTGTGTTTTAATAAACATGTTTCACCCCAGGATATTTTAGTCCTGGTGCCTCACCATGGTCTGGTTTTGTTATCCAGGAAAATATTAAACAGTCTAGGTCTTGATCAAATTAAAGTAATGACCGGACGGGAGTGGTTTAGAACTCAAGGTATTCGCTTTCTTCCCGGGATTAATAAAGAGGTGTGCCAGGATACTCCCTTCCGGGTCAGTCTGTTAAAAAGACATCGTAACATGATGAAGGTGATTCATGCTTATTTAGGCCGTAAAGAGTTGGAAATCGTTGGAAGATTAAAACGGGCGGCTTTCGATGATAAAAAAATTGCTGTCTTTGCGCACCAACAGGCGTTTATCAAGTTGATAAAAGAAATGATGAAAGCAGAGATGAGTATTGTTCAAAGAATGTTACTTGAACAATTGGTGGAAGAGTTGACGGATTATAATACGATTAGGGAGGAAATTTTTAAAGACCGTAATCTGCTTAAAAATATTATGGATGAAGACAGTGAATTAATAACTTTAAATCTTATTGAAGAAACGATCAGACATACCAATAAGCAATTTCTGGATGAATCAAGGGATGAGGATTCTAGAGAGCATACGCTTGATCAAAAGCATGTGGGGTACCAAACTCCTGATGATGTGAGTGGAACTATTGATATGGAAGATTATCCCATTATGCTTCTCCTTTGCCATACTTTGCATGGCGGGATGATGGGTAATGGGGAGATGTCAAAAGCTTATAGGCATATTGTTCTTGATGAGGCCCAGGAAATTTCACCTATGGAAATGAAGGTTTTTGGACAGGTGCTTGATCAAAAAAGAGGCAGCTTCACGGTGGCCGGAGATTTGGCCCAAAAAGTTGATCAAACCAGTGGTTTTACCACTTGGCATGAAGCGCTGGTTGATTTGAATTTAAGTCAGGACTTAACAGAAATAAAAACCCTTGAAATAGCCTATCGATCACCGCAGAAAATTATTGATCTAGCTCATTATGTTTTAGGCCCGCTTGCCCCCATGAGGATACCCATTTCCAAAAAACAACACGGCGGAGTTTTAAGAACTATCGGGGAGCATGAAGCTCACATTTTAATTATGATTAATGAGAGGTTGGAAAAACTGATGGAACGGGAACCCAAGGCATCGACCGCCATTATTTGTAGTTCGCTAGATTCCGCTAAAAGATACCACGCTGGACTTTCGCATCTTGGAAATATTAGGTTGGTGGAAGATGCTAATTTTATCTTCAGGCCAGGAGTGGATATCACCACGCTTGAACAAGTGAAGGGATTGGAATTTGATTATGTGATTATCCCAGATCTGGATTTAGATAATTATCCGGTGA
>MEQB01000021.1 GCA_001770015.1 Bdellovibrionales bacterium RIFOXYC1_FULL_37_79 | reverse complement strand
TCAATCGTTCAAAACCAATGGGATTAACTATCGAAATTCAGGCGATATTTGAATTATTTTTTAGGCAATTTTTAGATGTGGGTAAAAGAAAGGCCAAACCCTTGGCGCATGTAAAATTTACATATTCTAAAAAGTAAAAGACCTGCTAGGTTGAGTTGTAGCGAATCTACGTTCAACAAAAAGTTTAGAACGTTTCACTGGAAATTTCGTGATAAAAATTATTTCTTGTTTAAATAGATTTCAATCAGTTTGGCCAGTATTAGGAATTTCTATTCTTCGATCATTCGTTTGGTAATTGAGGTTGGGGTCCAGGTAATCAAATATTTATCTGGGATACCATTACCCGTGCTTTGATCAGGAGTAATGATTTCAATTTGATTAGGCATATATTTAATTTTAACTGGCCAAGAAGCCCGATGTTCATAAATCATCTTTTTGCTCTCAGGTGAAAAGATTCTTACAACTTCTCCGTGCGCACCTTTGTACCAAACAGTTACTAAATATTCTTTTTTGTTCATTTCAACCCATTTTTTAAATTTTAAACCTTGAACAACGGATTCTGCGGGAAAAGTGATAATAATATTTTCTTGATCTTTAATTACTAAAGTAGGTACCCCGTCAATATCGTTGATCTCGTCAACATACGCCCATATATTAAAAGAAATAAATAAAAGTATAATTATTTTTGACATTCAGGGGCCTCCTTGTCTACCCTTGCAATTTCTTCAGTGCAAGTAAATGGAGATTTTTTTCCGCTTGTGGAATTCATGCAGGCGTAACATGCTTCAAATAATTTTGAATAACAATTTTCTTGATCGGTGTCGTAAGCTGCAACACCAGCAGCAATTTTATCCCACGATGACAATAGGTTTTTTTCTTTTCTTTTTATTTCATAATTTAGATATCTTCCCATAACCTCCATTTGAAGAGGAATGTCATCATTAAGTGCATAAAACAAATCCGTATCGTTGTAGTTCTTATAGCGGTTACCACGGCTGGTTATTGGAAGAAGATCTTTTGAGCGCAAGCTTGTCATGGTAGTTATAGTCATTTGTCCCAAACCGTGAGCTGTTGAATATGTTACTGGGTCATATTTCTGACAGTGTGTATAATTTGTGGAATGAGGATTCAAATCACGCACTTCGATGAATGCTATACATGCCATAATTTCAGGAGACAAATCTTCATGAATAAAATGTGGGTTTGATAAATTTTGGTTAAAATTATTTTTTCTTTGTTCTTTTGAAACTTGCTTAATTTTTTCAAAAGATATTTTTGCATGAGCATATACTCGAGAAGCTTTCTCTTTAAGATTCAGATTACCCCATAAGGCTGGAGGATCTAATTTCTTATACACTTTCGGCATAAGTCTGTAAATACATGTATCTACGGTTACTCCATGATCCACATAATGTTTTGCCTGGTTTCTAATTTTTATATAAGTATTGATTCCGGGCCTTAGTCCATCGATTTGAACATCAAAATTATCTGGTATTAGTGGATCAGGGAGGTCTTTAAATGCGCTGTAATCTTCTTCCGTTAATAAACAGGATGAATCATCCGGTGGCTCATGGCAAGTTGGTGCTGGTGATTGTAAGGTACCTTTGTTAATAACGTCAGCAGGATATTCAAAATTATTCTGAACATCAAAAGTTTTAGTATTTAATTCAGTCCCTCTTTGAAACCATTTGGTAGAAATAAAATATAGATGTTGGGTCTTAACGTTCTTCACAAGTTTATATCCCCTTACCCCGTGTTTGGTTTCAATTATTTGAAGAATGGTACCAGGTTGGAGAGTTTTGCTTTTCATGGATTTGATTCGATAATCATCACCTTTTTTAAAAGTTGGTAATCCATCTAGACTTTTAGTAACAATATGAAATTGACTCGCTTGAGAGACAGAAATAATAGTAAATAGGATAAAAACAATTGTAATTTTCAAAACACTCACAATAGTATGCTCGGTTTTATAAAAGAAATTTTTAGTCTTTTTTCAAAATTTTTGAAATAATTATACTGATTTGGTTAAAATTATAGTTGAGCAAAATGCTTGGGTGGACATAGAGATGTTGAACAAAAGATTATATTGATACTGTCTTAATGAATAGTAGCAAAGAAATAATTGCGAAAAATTGGGAGATGTATTTTAAAATGCTTGAAAATGATCAACATGTATTAATTAAGATTGAAGGGGAATTGGTGGCCCATCTTGTTCTTGTTTATGGACTTGATCCTTACGTTAATATTGATGCTATAGCACTTCATAAATGGGTTGATCTTAATATCGATGCTAAGCTAAGGAATAAAGCTCATTTCGTGTGTCAGGAATATCTACAAAAGTTGGATCATCAGTGTTATCATGTTTCTATCGTTTCAAATAATTATAGATCATTTAAGCATTTTATAAAACATGGTTTTAAGCAAAAGATGATAGGGGTGGCAAAATTTGTATAGAATAATTTTTTTTTTATTATTTTTAACTCGAATAACTTTTGGAGAAACATTTAAAGTCTTTTTACCTGATATTCCGGAGGTGATTGATAATAAGGATCATCGAACAAATTATAAATTTTTTTATATAAATCAACTTTTCGAGCCGTTATTTTATTATACTGGAGAGGGTTATAAATCAAGAATTCTTGAGAATTGGAACGCGAACACTGGTTTTGATAACTATCAATTGTGTTTAAGGGATGATAGTTATTTTTCTAATGGCATGAAATTGACAACGGATATTCTAATAAATAATCTTAAATCATTTATTGGTAACGTCGTTGTTAAAATTCATATTGAGTCATCAAAATGTTTAAGGCTTAAGTTTTTATTACCATACCCTGAGTTTGTTGAAAAATTTTCTTCGTTTGATTATGTAATTACTTTTACAGACCAAAAAGGAAGTTATGGAATTTCGCCATATAAGATAACCCGCTTTATTCCTGGTAAGGAGATTTTGTTAACCTCGATCGATTCGAGGCTAAAATATTCAAGTATATTAATATTAAATTTTCGTAACAAACAAACATTTGATGGAATTGTCCAAGAGTATAATTATTTGAATTATGTGGATATTCCAAATAATATCAAAAAGGATTATAACAAGTATGCCTATTTTCATGTTGAAGCATCCTATCTTTTAACAAATGACAAAGATAAAAAAATAAGGGATATCGTTTATAATTGTGTCGATCAAAAAACTATTCACGAGATAGTATACGGGGAAGATACTACGTTTAGAGTAATGGATGAATTTTTTCCACTAGGTGTTTTAGAAAAATTAAATTATAAGATTAAGAGGAAGTGTGTATTTAACGGTCTTGAGAAGAGAAGGGAGATTCGGTTTACATATTTTCAAGATAAACAAAAAAGAATTCAATTAGAGAATTATTTCAACAGTGTACTTAATAAATACAATATTTTTATAAAGGCACAACAAGTAGGAGTTAACGAGGCTGCAAAGATGTTGGAGTCTAAGGAAAAAGATTATGGTGTTGCACTTATACTTCATGGAGGTCGATCCATCAAAGATTACATGATATCGTTCACAAACGATTCTGAAAAAGACCGGATTATTGATACGATAGATGGTATTTATAAAAGTAAAACAAAATTATCAAATGAAGAAAAAATGCATAGATTGATAAAATTCAATTATGTATTGCCCTTGGTTCAAATTAAAAAGTATTACTATTATCCTAGAAATTTTGAATTACCCAAGGTTTCAAACAATATGGATTTAAATAATTATAAGGTTTATGAACTTAAATAAATCGACAAAAACAGTATATTATATATTTTACTTATTTATAGTCATTCTAACATTATTACTTATTTTACTATTTCAAGCTCATACGAATGAAAAAAAAATAATAGTTGAAATAAAATCGAGATTATCCTCCTTTGATTCGTTGCTAGAAATTTCAAATACAGAGTTTGCCACTTCAATTTATTGGCACCAGGTCAATTTTTTGATGAAAAAACCTGTTTGTTTTATAGAGTTTTTTTTGGCCAAGGAAAATGTGGTTTTTGAAATTGGTGAAAAGACCCAAAAAAGTTTTTTGGATGTATTTAGATCAGTTTTTTTTTATGAAATAATTGTCAAGGGAGTAAAATATGGCCGACTCACATTTTACATCGACAAAAGATTTGTAGCCCTTGATTCGTTATCAAGTAATAAAATTTTATATTTTGTTGTAATTATTCTTTATGGGATACTTATCGGGGTTATTCACTTATCAGGTTACAAGCAACGCCAAAGAGAACACGCACTTCTGATGCCTTTTGTCGAAGGAGATAATTATTTCGAAGTTGTTGACACGCTTAAAAAGTCTATAAATTCAAGTGATGATAAATTTTTATTAAGAATAATAAATAAAATCATAGTTAGTCTAGAGAGAATCAATGATTTATCCAAGCTTGAAATTTTATCAAGAATTTCCTCGCAAGTATCACACGATATCCGTTCTCCTCTGGCTGCTCTTTCGATGGTGATAAAGGATATTGATAATATTCCGGAAGATAAGAGGTATGTATTAAAAAATGCGATTCAAAGAATCCAGGATATTGCTAATAATTTGCTTGCAAAAAGAAAGATTGATTATAAACCTATCGATAACTTGCGACCTGAAATGATTTCAACATTGATTCAAGAAATTATTTCAGAAAAAAGATTTCATTACAGGACCAAATTTGAGATAAACATTTTTTCAAATCTGGATAAAGCGTATGGTTTGTTCTCCAAGATAAATTCCAGTGAGCTTAAGCGCATACTTTCCAACTTAATAAACAATTCTGTAGAAGCATTTGATGAGTCAAGGGGAGAAATTATTATTACAGCCCATGAATCTGATTGGAAAATTAAAATTGAAGTTAAAGATAATGGAAAAGGGATTCCAGAAAGCATAATCGACAGAGTTACGGAAGAGAATTTTTCCTATGGTAAGGACAAGCACGAACAATCCGGATCGGGGATTGGTCTTTATCATGCTAAAAATACGATTGAATCTTGGGGTGGATCGCTGGTAATTTCATCGGCTGTTGGGACTGGTACTAGTGTTATTATCGTCCTTGATAAAGTTGCTACACCTGGGTGGTTTTTAGAAAAAATAACAATAAAAGAAAAGGATACTATCTTGATACTGGATGATGATCCAGGGATTCATAAAGCGTGGGAACAAAAATTTATCGGGATAAATAATGCCAGAGTTCACTTTTCTACCCCAAGTGAAGTAAGAGAGTGGATAAGTAATAATAATATAAAAGATGCAATTTATCTTTTTGATTATGAAATTATAAATCATAAAACACGTGGATTAGATCTGATTGAAGAGCTGGGCGTTGGTAATAAAGCGATATTGGTTACCAGTTACTATGATGAGTTCACTATACAATCCAGGGTCGAGAAACTAGGGTGTAAAATTCTTCCCAAAGCCGATATAGGGATTGTTCCAATGAATATTGTAAAAATGGAAGGGGAATTTTTTGACGCAATTTATATTGAGAATAACGATTTGCTCCGTACTGGTTGGGAACATATTGCTAGGAAAAAAAATATTCAACTTCTTACGCTTCCTAGCACCAGAGATTTTGATCACTACAGAGATAAAATTTCAAAGAAAAATACCGAGATTTATCTTGATCGTGATTTAGGCGAAGGTGAGGTTATGGGTGATGAGTTTTCTAAAAAACTCCATAAGGAAGGATATCAGAAACTTTTCTTGGTATCTGGCAGTGATCTTGAGGAGACACAAAAACTTGCGTTTTTAACCTATCTAAAGAAGAAGTGTCCGTGGGAGGATTGAAAATTAAAAGAGGAATAAGTTACAAGGCATAAATAATTTAGTGTAACTTATTTGGATTTTATTATGTACCCAATAACGTATTGTTTCTGAAATAAGAAACTTCTTCGAATGTTAAAAAACCACTAGATTTAACAATAAAATCATATCGATCGCAAAGGTATTTATTAAGGTTTATCAAAAAATGCCAGGCAAAAGGACAGGAAAAATTATTTTTTAGCGATCAAGTATTCATGTTCAGTACCCTTGGGAGGAGTGATAGAACAATTCATTAGATGTCTTTTAGTATTTGGAATATTTTCATATAAAGGCCAATCGTCCGCTAAGGGATAAATGTGTGCTTTTAAATCGGATAATTGAAAATTTAAATCATCACTTTCCGATGAAAAATCGTATAAAGCAAAAATCTCCTTTCCGTCTACTATACAGCCATAGATGGGCATTTCCATTATTTTTTTATTTTTGTCAAATTGTTCCGAATCATAAACATCTACAGCTTCAGGTCTATTTTCGCATTGAATTTCATACCAAGTTCGCATTACCTCAATTTGATTTTTAGGGTTTTTATCTACAATTTCAACTTTTTTAACTACGGATTTATTAATTAAATCTTGATATTTTTGATTTTGTTGGAGAATATCGTCGCTAAATGAAAAACGGATCTTCATATCGACATTTTTTTTTAAACTATTTGTAGTTACATCTACATCATATTTTACAAGAGCATTATATTCCACAAGAGCATATGTCCGATCGGATTTTGGATAGAGGTCAATGTCGTGATATAAGTTTGCACGACAATAGGTGTGATGACTAGAGCTGGTTGCCTTTTTGATGAGAGGATAAGTTAAGCCAAACCACGCATAGGTCTCGTCGGGGAACTGAAATTTATTTTTAAAAGCAACTATGGTGTCATAATTGTTATTTGGTAATGGAAATATTGATATGTCGAGGCAATTCTTTCCATTACAATTTCCATAAACCACGTGGATTTGTAGAAATGACAATATAAGTATATATAGTGCAATTTTCATAAAAAAAATATCATCCCTCATTTATGTATAGATCGGTAAAAAATAATTAATAATTTAGGATGATTATATATTTATTTTAGAAAAGAAAAAAGGATTAGTGAAAATTTGAAAGAGTGCCAAGTTTTTAAGGCAATCATGGCTAATTGAATTGAAAAGAGTGAGTATTTAAATTTTTATAAAGTACTTGGATTTAAAGAAAAAAATTGAAAGTATCATTTGATGTAACATTTTTTGGAAGATTTACCGATACGGTTGCACAATGGGTTTTAATAGAAAAATAAGAGTCCCAATATTTTTGGATGTATTTTGGGGAATGTTAAGTGTGGGGATATGGTGAAAATGCTAAATCAGTATTATATTTTACTCATACTTGTGGTGCTAGGGTTGAACATTTCAGAGGTTTACGGGAAGAGATCGAAGCCTCTATCTGGAGATAAACAAATAGAGAAAAAGACAACTAATAGCACTGAAAATGAATTACAACATTCAGACCGAAAGGATGGTTGTTTTTGGACCGAGAGAATTATTAATGGACAAAAAGATTGCGACTCCTTAACACCCCCAGTGGCTTTGGAGGGACAGAGTATTTTTGATTATTTTGAGAAGAATGATTGCAAGAACGTATCTATTTCTGACCTAGAAAAGGCCTGTAAATGTGTTGAAAAAAGAGTCGATTTTGTTGATAGTGGTAGGGTAAGAGAGGCGCAACTTTTAAAGGTGGGGGTAATAGAGCAAGATGCAAATCGTAGGATGGATCTCGAAAAGAATCTAGAAAAGATCACCCTCAGGGAGTATTTGTTTCCATCTGGAATTCCTACATGTGATATTAGTGGACGCTTTAAAAAGATAATTGCTTCGAGCAATAAGCAGGTTCAGAAGTATGAAACGGAGGAAAAAAGGAAGTTTTGTTCATTGGGATATGATCCTAATCGAGAGAATGATCTTTTTAAAAACTTACAAAATGGAGGAGTTCCACTTTTGGATTTTGAAGAATCGATGAATGCTGGGCTTGATCTGGTTATCGTAACGGTTGGACAAATGAAGAAGGAGGACGCAAAGGCTTTAAACAATCAAAAACCAAAGGATGATTTTTTGCAGACAGCCAGTTTTTCGGAATATGATAAGGGGATTAAGGAACAGTTGTTGAAAGTGAGAAACGTGATGGCGAAATATTTTGAGTCAGAGGATAACCAGGCTGCTGAAGTATTTGTTGACAATAATTGCGGCAGCGAAAAAGTTATGAAAGAAAATGGATATGCAAATCTATGTAGTGTTTTAAAAAAGCTTAACACATATTCACAACCACAAAAGAAAAGTTTAAAAATTGCTTTAGAGATCTTTACTGAAAATAATGAAGCCATTGAGAATTCAATTAAAGAATTTGTAGAAAATAGAGCAACGTTAAGTCAAGCACCTGTTGAATTATTTAATAAAACCAAAAATAAACAACTTTCGGAGCTAAAAAAAAGCTTAAATGATTTTCATCGTAACTCTTGTAACAACGTGCTTGGGGATGATGACAAAGCCCGTCCAGGTATTGATACAATTAAAAGTTATTGTTTCGACGATGCAAAAGCAAGAAAAGTTTCTGTTATTGATAATTTAAAAAAGTTGATTCATGAATACGAAATTAAGGGCGATCAGAATATGGAGCAAAAAAATTTGCGAGAATATGCTACATATCAGTATTGCTCAGATATCCGTTCTACATTGGTGCGTATTAGAAAACAAAAATTAATGGGTAAATTGGTGGAGGGAAAGCTTTGGATTGATAATTTTTTAAACACTAATCATATACCTCAAGCTTGTTTGGAGACAGACAAAGTAATTCAGCACAATAAGTTATCAGCATTGAAGGCAAACGGCAACGCTCCAGTTTCGGTTACAGCAATGGAAATATTTATAAGTCCTGAAAAGCCTAATTTGTTTTCAACACATCCTACAGTGTCATTGGTTAAAAAGGGAGTTGCGAAGTATGCGCCAAGTGATTATATTCAGAGCTATGGTGGTAATGAAAATGGTGGTAATGAAAATGAAGAGAGCAGAATCCCGGGCGTTGTTGTTCTACCTAAAGATCCAGTAAAGAAAAATTCGGGGGGACAACTTAGTGATCCTCACGATAGAGGAACCGAGGGGATAGTCGTTTTGCCTGATAGATTGGTTTCATCTAGTGAATCTAAAAGAATGAGAGAAATAGACGTAGGTAATAAAAAGGAAGAGTTAGTACTAAATCCAGCAATAGCTGGTTTTAAAGATATGGTTACCGAGAGGAAACTTGAAGTCATAAAAGATTCCAACAATCCAGAATTGTTAAATGAGCTTAAGAAAATATTACAAAAAAATGACAATAAATCTGACAATAATCAAAATCTATTATTATTGGATGCTTTAAAAAGAAGAATTGCTCAGCTTGAAAATGAGAGACTTGAATCAGTTAACTCTGTGAAAAATCCTTTATCAAGTGGCAAGAATTCTATGATCGCAGGTATTGTATACCCTGGATCACCAGGATATAGGCAGCCTCAGATGTATAAAGGGGATCTTCTCTCAGTGGATCGTGAGCAGTATAAAACCAGAACTAACAACCCTGACAGCAGCAGAATTAGCCTTAGTGAAGTGCCTTTATCTTCAGCGCCCAGTAAAAATGCTCCTGGTACTAATACTAAAGCTCCCTTTCAAATCACAAACGGAAAACTTGTAATACCAGAATCAGAATTTCTTAATAGTGTGGATGATTTAAAGGTGGCAAATGCAGTAGAAAATGACGGTGTTATTGTAATAGAATTAGTAGACTGCTATCCACCTGATGTGATTAAAACTGATAAAGCTGATGTGATTAAAATTGATAAAGTTGAAAAGACGCAGGAGAATGAAAAGTGTGTATTAATGGAAGACGGTAAACTTATTCCACCGGAGAAGTATATGGCTTCGTTGGAGAAAAAAAAGAAGCCATCCCCCCCTAATGAAATGAGTTCGACAGGAATAGGTAATCCGCGAGAAAAAACAGAGGTTACCCCCCCTTCTCCTCAACGTCATAGAGATTTGAAAGGGAAACTTTAAATATTTTCAAAACCGTTTTAAAATCAAATTGTAAATTAATTGTAATCGGTTATTACTAAGTTTTAATCTCTAAAACTAAGTTCAATTTATTTTAAAAGCTCTTATATTGCTTGGATTTTAAATAGGAAATTTCGGCCAATCATTTGCATATTAATAGGAAAGAGCGAGTAAACAAGGGTTAAGTATATAAATTTATGTTAAAAAAGTGTCTAATTTTTTTACAGATATTGTTTAAAAATACCTTTTAAGGAGAGTGTATATGACTACAAAGGTTATATTGATTTTAATATCATTTTTAATTTCTGGTAATATTTATTCACGTCAAATTAAGAATGTGTCTGGAGAAGGACTCCTGGATATTGTCAGAACAAAGTGTTATAAACAAAATCTTATTATAATTGAAAACGAACTTAGGATACCTGAAGCGCACATAACGTGTATAATCCCACGTTTTGGTCAAGAGGTGAAAGGAAATGAAGAATTAGTTTATACATATAAGGAAAAAGAACTCACAGATTTTGAGTGTCGAGCAACACTAAAAAGAATAAAAAATCAATATGAGTTCAAAAATACTTTTATTTCCGGTGAAATGGATGGTTCAGCAATTTTTAAATCGGATGATGATGATAGTGATTTCAATCAAATTAATCAAGGTTCCTGCGATCAAGATTCCGATTCCCTTGAAAGGATATTTCCCCGCATTGATACTAAGAAATTTTTTGATAGAAGTATCAAATGTTTGGAAAGAATTATAGCTGACAAGAAATAACTACGCTGCTTTCTTTTGTTTTCCTTTACCACTGGCATTGGCAGCAGCGATAGCCGATTTTCGATTTTTTGCGCTTTCAAAATCCAAAACTTCTTGGGCCTTGTTAAAGGCTCTCCAAAAACTAGCGGTGGCCTGCTCGGGCGTGGGACCAGTGCCCTGGATTTGTGGGTACTCATCGCAATAAGCTATATGGTGGGTTCCTTTGTCATTCATTTTATGTTTTAAAACAACTTTTTCCATTTCCATGTTTGCTCCTTTGAGGATTGATTTGTATTAACTAGTTCGACAATTTTGGAAAGATCTTTAATTGTTATTTTTAATTACTTGAGTAGATAGGTTGGAAACAGTTATATAATTGAGGTGGTGGTTGATGACCTACTTTTTATATAGGATTCATGGCCTTAATAGCCTTGTTTCGCTCGTTTTTACTGGTTACTTCAGCTATAAGCGAGTTGGTAATGGCCTTGCCAAGCTTGTCTTTAGTGTTGGTCTTGGTGACTTGGATCAAGTGATTAGAAAACATCGCTATCTGGGGTAAATGGGTAATTAAGATTACTTGACTTGATTTGGCAACATCAGAAAGGGCCTGGCCAATGGCGAGGGCCGTATGTCCACCAATACCAGAATCGATTTCGTCAAAAAGAAAAATAGAAATGGAGTCTGTGCTTGAAATAACCTGTCTATAGGCCAGCAGAATTCGAGAGAGCTCGCCACCGGAAGCAATTTCTTTTACCGGGTGGATACCGTTGCCGGGATTGGTTTCGGCAAGAAATTTAATTTCAGAAATTCCAAAGGGGGTTAGTTCTGGTAGTTCATCAATTTGTAGAAGTAAGGTCGCACCTTCCATATTTAATTCTTGGGCATGTTTGGTGAGGGTTGCGGAAAGTTTTTTAGAATGATCCACGCGAATGTGATGAATTTTTTTAGCCAGTTTGAATAACTGTGCATTTAATAAACCAAATTCACTTTCGCATTTGGTGATGGTGCTTTCCAGGTTCAAGTAATCCTGTAATTCATCTTTAAGCTTACTCAAATAGTTAGAAAGTTCGCTGGCATCCAGATTAAATTTTCTTTTCAGCCTTTGATAAAGGTCAAGTTTGTCGATAATCGTTTGTAAGTTTTCGTTTTCATCATCACTTGAATCGGTATGCTTAGAAAGTTCAAAGGAGGCATCTTCCAGTTGATGATAGGACTCTTTGATTTTTTCCTTGATGCTATTAAATGCCTGGTCATCAATATTTTCCAGTTGATTGAGAATATGATTGGTTTTTCTTAGTATAGAATGGTCACTATCGCTTAGGGCGTTTTGGATCTCTAAAATAACTTCAAAGCGATCCTGTTTTTTTAAAATTCGGTTTTTGTCGCTTATGAGTTTAAGTTCATCATCTTGGGAGGGATTTAAGGCTTCAATTTCGCCGATCTGATATTTAAGATAATCCATTTTCAAGGTTTGTTCAGCCTGTTTTGATTTTAAAATGGCAATTTCATTTTTTATGCGAAGAAAGGTTTCATAAAGTTTGGCATATTCCAGATTTTTGTCTTCTAAGGTGGCGTATTTGTCCAGTAGGTGTAGTTGGTATTTGGAACTTAAAAGTTTTTGATTTTCAAATTGCCCCACAATATCAATGAAGCGTTTGGATATATTTTGTAGAATTTGAAGTGAGGTTAATTGGTAATTTAAATAATTTTGAGATTTGCCAGTAGGGTAGATAATTCGCTTGATGACAATTTCATCTCCTTCAAAAGGATGACCTTGTTCATAAATATATTCCTTGGTGACCAAATCACTGCAGAAAATTACAGCCTCGACAGATGCAAAAAGGGCGTCCTGACGGATAATTTGTTTTTTTGCCCTTTGGCCAAAAATTAATTCTAGAGCTTCAAGTATCAAACTTTTCCCAGAGCCAGTTTCTCCAATAATAGCGTTTAGTCCGGTTTCAAAATTAATCGTTTGGTTTTCAATGGTGGCAAAATTTTGAATGGTTAAGGTTGAAAGATGAAGCTTGTTTTTCATAATTATAACCTGTTTCCTTGGATAAACTTATCACGAAGATTGGAAAGATAAGTTCTTTTGGGGTTAATGATTATTTGAAATCCCGGGTGCTTGGGGTTATGAGTTTTCACGACATCGGTTTTTTTCAAACTAAAAGCCAGCTGTCCATCAAGGGTTAAAACCACGTTGTTGCTGTCTTCAAAAATAGCGGTTTGGATAATCGTGTCTTCAGGGACTACAATAGGACGGGAATTTAAGGTATGAGCACAAACTGGGGTTAAAACCAGCGCTTTTACGCTTGGATGAATGATTGGTCCGCCGGCTGACAGTGAATAGGCGGTGGAACCCTGGGAGGTGCTGACAATAAGACCGTCGCCATCAACGTTGAAAAGATGTTCATTGTTAATAAAGATTGAGATCCGGATAATTCTTGCGATTGAATCATTACTAACGACCATGTCGTTGAAGAAAAAGCCGTTGAAGGTTTCCTGATTTTCTTTATTATAGACCGAGGCAAAATGTGGTTTCATTATGCGGGTTTGATATTTTCCATTTAAGACGTTTCCAAGTTCATCCATAAAATCATTTTTGGAAAACTCGGTTAAAAAACCAAGTTTTCCAAGGTTGATACCAAAAATTGGAGCACTCATTTTACCAACATCCCGACAAAAACCAATTAAAGTTCCATCACCACCCAAGACAATAACCAGATCACTGATATGGTTTAAATCTGTTTTTTCTATAAAGCTAATTTGAGAAAGTAAATCGCAGGCGAGGCCTTTTAATCTTTCTTTTTCAAAATTAAAAAAGTGGACAGTTGCTTTTTGGTTTAGCAGATATGTAATAAGATCAGGAAGAAATTGGGTGAAATCTTCGATTATGTTTGGCTTGAGTACCAACGTAATATTTTTGAACTTACTCATAGTTAAGACCACCTTCGATAAATAGTGAAAGAGTATGGTTGATATCTTCAAATGGTTTGCTTATAACTTTGCATCCATAGGTATCAGCTTTATCAAGTACTTGTTTGGAACTGTATGCTGTCATGATAATAAAAAGATTGCTGATCTCCAAAAGGGTGTATTTTTTTTTAGCCTCTTCGATTACATTGAATCCTGAAATATCTTGTAGCATAAGATCACATACAATGCGATTAAAATTCTCATTAAGCAGCAGGTTTATTGCCTCTCTTCCGGAAGTAGTGACCTTGACAGTGGCACCTTTTTTTTCGAGAAGTTTTTTTAAAGATTTTTGTAATAGTAATTCGTCTTCAACTAATAAAATATTCATTTGTTTAACTAATTTTATTTAGATCGTTCATGGGTAATTCTATCGAGAACGTTGCTCCAGGCAAAGGAATATTATTAGAAAAAAATATTTTTCCACCCAATTTAGTGGTTAAATAATTGCAGATAGATAGTCCAAGGCCGGTGCCTTCTTTCTTGGTGGTGATAAAAGGCTGAAATATTTTTTCAATTAATTCTTTTTGTATTCCAGGGCCAGTGTCGGTCACTGAAATAACGAGAAAAGACTGGGTGTCAAGGTATTGATTAGTGACGGTGATGGTGATTTTTTGGTTGGCAAGTGCCGGGGTGGATAAGCGAATCGCCTGGGCACTGTTAATTATAAAATTAAAAATAATTTGCGCAAGCCAGGTCGGATTGGTTTTTATGGTGAAATCCTCCTTGGACAAAGAGTTAGAAAATACTATCTCTTTTTCGATGCCCCGGGTTTCACTTTTGGTAAGCACCAGGGTTTCTTTAAGCAGTTTGTAAAGATTCAGATCAATCAAGGTATCTTGGTTTTTATATAAAAGTGAAAAGTTAGTAATAATATTCTGGCATCTTTGGCAATTGGTGGAGATGTCTCCCAGGGTTTCTTTAAAATCCTCTGAAGAAGAATCTTCAATTAATAAATCGGCGGTAAGTTTAAGTCCAAATAAGGGGTTGTTAAGTTCATGGCGCAAGGTGTTTAGAAGTTCACCCAGTAGTGAAATTCTTTGAAAATGATAAAGATCCGAAGAGTAGTTAATGTCGCAATAGGGGGAGTAACGAAGGATATAGTTGGCATCAATTATATCCTGATGAGTGTACTCCAAGGTGTCAATCAGCGCATTTGAGAAAAAAACCTGGTGGTGGGAATCGCAAATTTCAAAGGGGATATCCAGATGTTGTAACCCGAGTTTAAATAGTTTATTTTTTTTTTGGGATAAATATTCCAAAAGTAGATTGTTTAAAACCAACGTAATGTTCTTGATGATTTCTTGGAAAAATTCTTGTTCTAAAAGAGTGGCCGGAAAAAAATCATTTCGTGAAACGACTATGATTATAGAATGTTTTGACAGGTTTATTTCCCGAGCAAGAAAAGTTCCCCGAACTCCCAGATCGTTATTTAAAAGCTGGGTTTGGTTAAAAAGTTTGGTTTTACTTTTTTTGATAATAGTATGAATTTTATTAAATTGGGTGACTAATATTTTACTGGTGACCAGCGTCTGCCCCTTGCTTAGAAAAAGACTTTCGGCAGCGGTATTGCCTTTTTCATGAATTAAAATTTGACATGTTTTATAATTTTTAAATTGATGAAGCTTTAAAATATGAAGAGGTAGATCATCAATGGTAATACATTTGGAAAGGAATTTTTTTACTTCGATTTTATCCATAATCATATTTTTTATGGATTCAACTTGATAGGTTTTGTTTTTTAGAATATTGAATTCAATTTTTTTTATATGATGATCAAGGGTCTTGTGTTGTCGGATGACAAGTGGAGTGAAAGATTGAAAAGAAGCCGTGGTGACTTTATTACAAAAGTAATGTTGATAATCTTTGAAAAAATTTGCAAGCAATTGGATGGAATCAGGCAGTATAACAGGTTGTAAATCAATCAAGGGATGATTGGATGTAATTTTAATGGAATGATCAAGGTAGGTTGCCAGAAAAACGGCGCTTTCTTTCTCCTCAGAAATATTAATAAAGGAAATCTTACTAAAAATAGTTTTTAATTTGGCAAAAGAGGGATCTGGGTTTGAACCAAGAAAGTGAACAGTTAAACGGGTGTTTTTTTGTATTTTTTTAATTCGGGGATTGCTTGAATTTTCCACTGCTTTAGATTATCCACCAGTTCATATTCTAGCAAGTCACAAAGCATGATGATGTCTTCTTTTTCTTTGGCAGGAATAAGGGCCTTTAAAACCGAGAGTAAATGAATTTCCAGATTCTGGATAACTGGTCCTTTGGCAAAATTCTTGGGGTTATGAATTCTTATCGTGCGATGAATTTTGGTGATAAGCTGGATGAATAAATCAATTATTTCAATAATTTCAGAAAATGAATTATTGGCTTGAGCTAGTTTGTTTTCGCTGTAAAATTGCAAGAGGGTTTGAATTTTATCAGTTACATTGTCTATATAGCTATTGCATGAATCAAGGGCCTCAAAAGCCAGGTCCAGACTGTTTTTTAGTTCAAAGGAAATGGAATTCACCTGCTGAATTGTTTGTTTTAAATTATTATTTTTATCCTCATAATCAAAAAATTTTCCGTTGACCAGCATATTGGAAATAACTTCCCCGGGAGTTGCGTAGTTGTTTAAAACTACATCGATCAGTTGATCAATGCTTGATCCTTGATTAATTTCGGTTGTAATGTTGTGTTTGTTTACCATGATTTCCGTCATAAATTTTATCTACCTGTTTAATAATTATATTCGGTGGAGGTGTCAGTTATTCTATTTTTGGTTTTGTGTTCAGTAATGGTTTTTTCAATCAGTTCATAAAGAACACTGATGGCGTTTAGGGAGTCGTTGTATAACAAAAATGAGCTTTCAGTTAGTTCAACAATATTATCTCCCGCTAAATTACCTTTTTGGACAGTATAAAAATCAATCACCGGTGAAAGATGGGGATGGGTTTGCTTAACCAATTTGGTGAGACTGTCAATCTCATCAATTTTAGCAGAATATTCTTTTATTTTTTCTATCCGGGGAATGGAAGATGAAATTTCTTCCAAGATATATCTGGAATATTTTTTTCCAAAATCGGATAACTCATATAGATGTTGAAGTCCATTTAGAGTATTGAGTAAAATTTGATGCGATTTGGTGGAAAGAAGTAAAAATTTTTGGGGCTCTTCGCTGTTATTAAGAATAAATTGCCAGCTAATTCTATATAATGTGGAAAAAACATCATTAACGCTGGATTTTTCCTCTAGGATATTATCTAACTGTAAAAAACCGATAGGGGATAATTTACTTTTATAAATGGCAACGGCATTGAGATGAAAACAGGAGCTATTTTTTAATTGATATTCCTTGGTGATGTTGCCGGTTTCCATATATTCCTTGAGGCTTGAATAAAGGACCTGATAGGAAATATCAAAATGGCATTGATAAAATTCGCATTTATCCTGGGGAAAACAGGGAAAACAATTGGTTTGGGGTGTGATGGTATAATTTTTTTCACCGTAGGGACTGGTTTCTTTGGCACGGACAGTTCCTAGAGAGATAGTGATTGTGGGAACATTTTTGATAGAAGCTAGGTGTCCCACCATGGAATCGTGTCCAATAAAAAGGTCAATGTTGTCAAATAAGTTATAGATGTCCTCCAAGCTTGTTTTTCCAATTTTGTTGTGCAGTCTTTCCTTGTATTTTTGTAAAAGCGGGGAGTCGTCAATTCCTTTTCCATAAATTATTTCTTCGGGACTTCCCACAATTGAAATGTCAATATCGGGAAAATTTTTAAGAAGTTGATAAAGAATTTCTTCCCATTTATTTATTTTCCACATTTTTTTGTCATGAGATGCAAATGGGTGGAGTAAAATATGGGAAACCTTTTTAAATGGTTTTTGGGGGTGACTTAATGCGGGTAGATTGTGGCCTAACATTGACTTGAAGATATCCACCAGGTTAAAAGGATTAAGCGGACCACCCATAACGTTAGAATAGATATATTGACTCCACTTGTCTTTAATTGCGACGTTATTGGAAGCATCGTAAACCAATCCCATTTTATGTTCGGCGGGAATGATGGAAGCCAAATAACCAGATGATTTGGAAAAAGAAAGATTTAGCAGAACTGATATGCTTTCATTTTTAAGATTATCAATAATGGTTTTAAAAGCCTCGACCAGGTCGGGGAGATTTTCGGATGAATCAAGTTTCAAAACATGTTGATCCACATAATAGGTTTTATCAAATACGTTTCTTAATAAAAAAGAAAGTGGATGGGCAAATCTGGTCCGAGCAATAAGAATTAATTTATAATGGGGATATTGTTGTTTAAAAATTTCTGCTGCCTGATAGGTTTGGAGGATATCGCCTATTCTGGTTAATTGCAGCAGACAAATGGTTTTGGGGGCATTTTCGGGAATGTTATCACCCGGGTCAGTGAAAATATTATTTGCTTTCATGAGATTCCTCCTCAAAAAATGCCGCTAGAAATAAAATGGTGAGTTCTTCCTCGGAGAGTGGTCGGTTGCTTTTAATATTTTCCGATAATTTTAATACTGCCTCTTTAATTTCTTCTTTGCATTTACATTTCATAAACCTTCCTTGGCTTATTTAGAATCAAAAATTATAAACTTAGGTCTGCTGTATATTTAATCCACCAACTGGTTTTAAAGACGTACGAGTTTCTTGAATTAATGATTCAAATTCTTTAAGACAAACTAAAATTTGCTGGATATCACTTTTAAGTTTATAGAGGAGTTCTTCAACCACTTGAACGTTTTGAGCCGTGGAATCGGAAGTCAATGAATCGACTTGAGCTTTAAAAAAATGAAGAGGGATGGTTACCACATGGTGGTTTTCACAATGACCCAGGAGTCGTTCAAGTGAAACAACAAAATCTTTGGTTTTAGTTTTATTTTTTTGAGATAATAAAAGATGCTTTAGTGTTGAGAGCAAGTCACGGGTGAGTTCAGTTACAGCATTTTTTTCGCAGTCAAGCCACGCATGCAATCTAAAGTTTTTGGCATCGTTGAAAAATGACAGGTCGAGTGGATTATTTTTTAAAAAAGTCTTTTTAAGGTAGTGGCGACTCACATATCTGGAGAGTTCGATTTCAATATCATAACCTCCCACAACCGGCATATAATAAATTCCCAGTTCGTCCCGGACTGGTCCATAAATAGTTGCCTCACTGGAGAGTTTTGTGTCTGAGATGGAAATATGTTTGAGGGCCAGTTGCATAGCCTGATAAATATCGTGGGCCTTAATTCTTCCTTCATTTTCTAAATTGGTAGAATCATATTTTCGAGTTGATAATGTGGGAGTTAAAATAAAACTGTTAAGATTATAGGTGCCTTGTTTTAAAAAAGGAGATTTACCACGGGATATTTCTACCATAGGGGTTTCTGATAAATCGCACATGTGCTTGATAAAAGTATCTGGCGTAATGACACAATTGAGATGTTTAATAACGGAACCCAGCGCATATAAATCAGATTCAATCACCACCAAGGTGTTATCAAAATAGGCATTGATGTCACATGCTAGATCTTGTTCGGATTTTATGGGAGCAATTAAAAGGACTGGAAAAACCTTCGGATTATCCAGTAGCAAACCGATGAGCTCGATAATGGTTTCCGCAGGGATGTCCTTGGAGGTATCGGAAGATTTTAGCTGGATGCCAATAACTTGAATCTCATTATGGGCAACGGTATCGTCCTTTTTAATTTTTTCAAGTACGTCTTGTACTGACTGATCATGCTTGGGATGAGTTTTGATGAGATTGTTTTTAAGTGGTGTCCATGGCACGCCACAAAGCTGGTGATAGCAATCGATGAAATGGATTGGTGTATGATTGTAGCAAGGTAGAATATCGTTGAGCATAATTGCCCAATCAGATGATCTGGTCATAGTTTGAGAAGTTAAATATTTTATTCCAGAAAAGTTAATCGATGGATTGTTTGCTGTCAGATAAGATACGAGGTAAGATCCAATTTTGTCGTTGGAATAATTAATAATCTGGTCCCAATTAGTTTTTTGAACATCGGCGAGATCGTTGTAGAATTTCTCAATTGCCAGTGCCGGAGAAAAAATAGGATTTTTTTTAAGGGAGGCAATTTTTTTTCTATCAATAAAAAAGAATTGGTCGACGTTTCCCAGGCTTCTTGTGATACTTTCAAATTCCTTATAAATAAGCAGGGAAATTGTGGTGTCTGGGGAATTTTGTTTGATGGAATTAATCAGATGTCCAGCTGAATATATATCCCCGAGTCTTCGCAAATTAATAATTAGTACGTTTTTCATTTTCGGGTATCTCCATTGTGCGGGGCCATTTCTTCAAGTGCAAAAAATAAATAATCAAGCTGATTGACGATCCGATGGTTGGATTGGGAATAATCCCACAAAGCCATTGGCAGGTCCTCCTCATTCATAAAACGATCAGAAATATATTTTTTTATTTCTTCATTTCGCAGCACCATCAGAACTTGATCGGTGGAAAGAGGTGCCTTGTATTGCAAAAAGTTTTTAAAATAACTTTTATACAGATTAAATGAGGCTGGATGGGCAATAATGCCTGGTTGGGCAAGCAAAAAGTTGATCAATTCCTCATCTTGATAAAGCCGGTCATGACTAAGTCCGTGATATATTTTTACCTGGTCACTGATAAGCAGATTTAGAGACAGACAGTCATTGGCCACTTCTGAATTGGGCTCAATCACAACAATTTTATAGTCTTCCTTATGGATTTTTTGTAGTTCAATAATAATTTGGTTGATGTGATAAACAAAACCCAGGCCAAAAACCAAAATATTTTTTTTATCCTGTAGCAACTGGAGGTGATTTGCAACAAAGTTCTCGGCTTCCCGGATGGGATGATACATTGAATGGAGATGAATTCCGTTGATAACCGGGATTTTATGATTCGTTTTTGATGTTTTAATTTGGTAGTTATCAGTAATAGGAAGGCCCATGAATTTATCCTTCATAATTATTTATTATTAAATTATTGTTTTGGTTAATGGATTTAACAGACACCATCAGTACCTCATCCGTAAGGTCAGTTGGTTTTTGGTTAATATCTTCTCACTAGTATCATCAGTTAATATTTCCTCATGATATCACTTTAAAGTCAATTGGCTTTTGTGTTATGTAAAGTTGACCAATTTAATTTAAGCATAATACCTGACTTTTATTATTTAACATTGTGCAAATTATAACCACCAAACTTCTGACGGTTTAAAAAAACATTTTGAATATCTTCTTTAGTTTTTTGTTTTTCTTGATTCAAAAGCTCCAATATTTTGACATCTAACTCTTGGATATATGCGATTTTTTGCTCTGATTCAAAGGCCCAGGTTTTTAAGATTTCATCCAGACCCAAGCTTTTAAGATTTTCTTTTGCTGAGTTTTTAAAGAGTTGATTAATTTGATCATGGAAACCAATAAGGATATTTATAATCTTATCCCGGTTGGCGGATTCCAATGAAACCCGATCCACATCCTGTTTGGTGGCGTATTTAATTATCAGCCGGCTTACTTCACAAAGAAGATTTAAAAATTCCAAATGTCTCATAATTAAATAACTGGCCCGATCAAACATGGTTATGCCTTTTCTTCTGGTTGGGGTTTGTCATTTTTAAGAGTCTTAATCGCTTCTTTCCAGCCATCATAGAGAGTGGTTAATACATTCAAACAGCTTTCCAAGGGTTTTTTGTCAATTTTAATATTTGCCTGAGTGCTGGCAAATAGAACGTAGTCATAGAGCGAGGAGAGTTCTTTGGCAATATCGCCACCAATTTTATGATCAAGACTATTATTCAGTTCAATAATAATATCTTGCATTTTTCCCACATACTCACCTTTTTTGGCGATATCCCGTAGTTCGATACTCTCAATTGCTTTTTTACAATTTTTGATTGCGGCCTGGTAAAGCATCAGTAAAATTTGCTCTTTACTTGAAGTTTGTATCGAAGTTTTTTTATAAGCTCCGAAACCTTGTTTTACAGTCATATTATCCTCCTAAATAAATATATCTATCCCAATTGTTGTACTGGGGGAACATCCTGTCCGAGAGAAGCGATTCCTGCGCCTTGATTTCGTATTTGGCTCATGGTGCTTTCCAGACGAGAGAATTTATCTTTCAAACTTTTTTCCTTTTGGGCCAGCATTCTCTCCTTGTCTTCTATCCTGCGATCAATATCTTCAATTCGATCACCAAAGGTTCTTTTTCTTGAGCTGATTACTCCATCCGGTGTTCGAAGTGACATATTAGTCGTTTGGAAAACCGTGCCAATAAAGCCCTCATATTTGATGCCATTACTATCAACTGCTCCAGTTAAAACATCAGCGACTGATTGAAAATCTTTTGCTACTGCAGATTCAAAGACCTTGGCGTCGAATTGCAGTAAGCCAGTTCTTTGGAAGGTGATACCAATGTCCCCAACTCTCTTAGGCCCTGATTTGGTATTTACGGTTTTAAATAATGCACCTCTTATTCTGGCTTCCAGCGTTTGTAAGAGACTTTCACCACCTAATGTGCGTGAAGTGTCGGTTTTATCATCCATGCTGTTTTGCTCTTTGATAAAAGTTAAAACAGCATTAATCTTGTCAACGATGTCTTTGACTTTAAGAGTGATAGCCTCTTTGTCCTCAGTGATAGATATTGAAAATTCTTCTCCGGGTTTGGCTTTTTTCAGCTCAACCGTTGCTCCAGGAATGAGATCTTTTAAATTGTTTTCTTTTTTTTGTATTTCAAATCCATCAATTTTTACTTTTGCATCATGGGCCGGTCTTTCTTGTTCCAAGTACAGATCCTGTTCCCCGTCGACAAAATAAAAATAAGGAAATTCAGCCAGGTTTTCATCACCGGTATCTCGAAGGCTAAGAATCAGTCGCCAGGCGTTGTCATCACCACTTCCATCGTTAACAACCGTGGAAGTAAGTCCCAGACTGGGGTCACGATTGATCATATTGGAAATATTAGTCAAATTGGAATCAGCGGAGTCAATATAGATTTCTTTGGCTTCACCATTTGGCAGAAAATATTTTATAAAGCCAACTCCCAGATAAGTTTTATCCTTATCCTCAACAGCGTTGGTCATGGCAGATGATTTTTGTGCCAATTGACCCACTTCAAACTGATAAATTCCCGGTTGGGCGATATTCTTATCCAATGTCACATTTACAAAGTCGCTGTTGGTGGCCACTTTTAATTCGCGAAGACTTTTGGTGTCCTGATTATTGACCACTAAATCTCGCAGTTCTGTAACTTTTTTTTCTAACTCTTGCACCAAATTTTTTTTATCTACAATTTTTCCCTTACGGGCTTCCATTTGAGTGATCGGGATGCGTTCCGCCTTCATTAACTGAGCAACAATATCCTTGGGAAGACCAGTATTGATGGAACCAAAAGAAATACTCAAAAGTTATAATCCTCCATAATATTTTGCTTTTTTTTTCAAGCAAACATCCATATGACCTCTAAAGGAAAAGGTACTCCTGGACACTTAAATTTTAACATATTTCAGGATTTCTTGTTGGTTGAATAAAAATAGGGAAGATATTTCTCACTGGTCTTATTCGCTGACGGTTTTATTGACTTTTTAGTGCAAGCTTGGGGAGAGTCTGATAAGATAAGTGTTTGGATGTTGGTTAACGAAATTACTAAATTTTTGGTAAATACTAATATGGTCAAGATTGATAACAATACAATAAAAGAAACCAGAATTTTATTTTTAAAGTCAAAATTTTTTATTATCCGGGCATTAATCTATTTTTCTTTTTTACTGGTTCCGGTCTGGTTGCAAAAAACCCAGTCAGTTCATCAATCAATTCAATGTTTAATGATGGCCTTTTATACTTTATTTATGATTGCGCAGTGGTTTTTACTCGGTAAAGAAATCGATTATCGCTTAAAAATATATTTCAGGGTGAATTCATCAATAGATCGCGTGGTTTATAGAATGTTTTTAGGAATGTTCTTTATGGTGGTTTATTTCAATCTTTTGAGTTTTTTGCCTTCAAAATGGATTTATAATTTATTTTGGATAACTTGGGTGGTGCTTGGTCTTTTCTATTCATGGCCTACCCGGGGAAAAATTATCAAAGAATCAGTTTCCACTAATTTGGGTGAATACAAATATCTTGATTCGTTTGAAAAGACTTTGGTCGGTATGACGGTGATTTTGTTTATTGTTTCCATGCCCGAGCTTCCTGCCTTGAAAAATATTGAAGCCTTAAAGTTACACTTTGACCCGCTTGAAAAGTTCAGTACTCAATTATGGAATTTTTTAATCGTGAATTATTATCCATTTAGAAAATATCCGGATTTATTCAAACTGGCCTGGAGCATGCATTTTTATTTTGTATCTCTGGGAGGATTCTTATTATTATTTTATGCCACGGTTCGATACTTTGTTTCCCGAAGGTTGTCTCTGCTGGGGGTTTTTGCTCTTATTTCTTCATGGTCTTTTTCAAAAATATTGGCCATAAATTTTGGAGCCTCATTGAGCACTACCTATACCATTTTATGGGTATGGACACTTTTTTGGGTGACAAAGAGTTCAACCTATCGAGCCGGTCTCTATCTTGGATTGGTTGGTTATTGGGGAACCTTGATCAATCAATCATATGCAGTTTTATTATTGGTTCAAATCACGATGCTTTATTTTTTCTTTCTTAAGGATAAAACTTCCTGGTTTAAAAGACAGCTACTAAAATATGCCATTCTCGGCATCGTGCTTAGTCTATTAACTCTCTTTTTTCAATATGATTCATGGTCAGCCATGAGCAATATGCGGATAGATTTTTATGAGGAATTGATTTCTGTGTTTGAACGAAAAGCTTTTAATGTGCTGTCTATCTTTGGATTGTCACTGTTAGTGATCAAGCTCTTTGTCCCTCAGCTGGTTTTCCTAGGTCAAGTTCATGTGGAGCGCGACAAGGTCTATCAACTTTTTGTGTCACTGCTTTTGATTTGGATTTTTTCAATGATTTTTGATGATTATGTCATCCAGTCATTTTCAATTATGTGGCCAATTGTTTTGTTGAGCCTGATCCCCTTGGAGCTTGTTTTTCAGGCGATCAGCAGGCTTCGTTCCAGACGCAATATGATTTATCTGATTTACATAATTATTTGTCTTTTGGATTCGCATGTAGAGGGAAGGGTTAAGATTTTCTTAAGAATATTTAATTTTTAGTTAATTTTATCAGAGACAATTGTTATATGTGTTTGAATCTTAAATAAACTTACAGTATTTTTTCAAAGGAAACTGACCAGTTTTGTCCGTCAATGTGAATAACTAACTATTGTATTCATGATGGATTAGTCTTGTTTAAGATAGATTCATGACTTTTTCGTAATTAAACAGTTTAACTAGTTGATATAATAAGTATAAAACTTATAATTGACCGATCAAAACTCAAATTATCAAGTTGAAAACAAATGTGGATAACTTGTGATATTTTGTGAAGAAAAAAAATGAGTCAAGTTTTTAATACAAGTTTTTTTGTCATTTATCGAAGCCTATCTATACAAAAATGTAATGATTTGCCGGTTATGTGATTTTATTTTGATAATGAGGTTAGGTTTCCGTAGGTTTTATGTTTGTTTTTTGTTAGGAAAGTAACAATATTTATTTAATGGACATTCAAAACATCTAGGTTTTTTCGCCATACAAATTTTTCGGCCATGAGCAATTAGCAAATGGCTTAAAATACCCCAGTCTTTTTTTGGAAATAGGGCAATTAAATCATTTTCAATCGTGGTTGGATCACTGCTGGTGGTGAGTTTGAGAAGGGTGCTGATTCTTTTAACATGGGTATCAACCACGATTCCTACATTGATGCCATAACCGTTAGAAAGCACAACGTTGGCGGTTTTTCGACCAACCCCGGGTAGTTGGATAAGTTCGCTCATTTCATTTGGAATTTGGGAGGAATATTGTTTGGTCAAAATGACCGAAGTGGCTAAAATATTTTTGGCCTTGTTCTTATAAAAGCCGGTGGGTTTGATTATTTTTTCAATGTCTTGGGCGGAAGCTTTAGCAAGGTGATCGGGATCGGGATATTTGTTAAACAATAAGGGGGTGACTTTATTGACCATGACGTCGGTACATTGAGCCGATAAGATCGTGGCAATTAATAATTCAAAATTGTTATTAAAATGTAGTTCGCATTTGGCATCCGGGTAAGTAGCTTTGAGAATTTTTAAAATTTGAAGAGGTATATTTTTTTTATTCATAATCGAAAAAAAATTATTCAGCCAGAAGTAGAGAGGTGATGTTTATCACCTTGTCCATTATAAACGGTACCTGTTTCTAACAGGAGATTAAAATGCAGTCAATAGTGAGTAAGTTTTCAAAAGTCAAAGGAACAATTTTAATTTCCGGCGCAAGTGGTACCGGAAAAACATATCTGGCCAAAATGATTCACCAAAACTCTGAGCAAAAAAATGAACCTTTGGTTTGTTTGAATCTTGCGGCTGTTCAGGAAACCCTGATTGAAAGTGAATTGTTTGGACATGAGAAAGGGGCTTTTACAGGAGCGTATGAAAAACGGATTGGATACTGCCAGATGGTAGGTAAAGGAACTTTATTTCTTGATGAGATTGGAGAATTAGGGTTAAGTAGTCAAAAAAAATTGTTAAATTTACTTGAAGAAAAAGAATATTCCGCAATTGGGTCCAATAAAACAAATAAATTTTCTGGTAGAATAATTGCAGCCACAAATAAAAATTTATCGGAAGAAATTAAAAATGGTAACTTTCGGGAAGATCTCTATTATCGATTGATGGTCTTTAACATACATCTTTCTCCCGTGAGTAGTGATCAACAATTAGTTAAAAAAATGATAGATTATTATTTTAATATCTATAAGGATGAATATGCTAAGCATGATTTATTTATAGATGATCAATGTATGGATAAACTTATAAATTTCAATTGGCCTGGAAATATCCGGGAAATTAAAAATTGTATGGAATTTCTGGTTTGCATGTCAGTAGATTGTATCCGGGAAGGGGATCTGCCTGATTGGATTAGTCCATTAAAAATAAAAAAAGATTTTTTTAAGGAATACCCCTTGGCATACAGGGATGCGTTAGATACCTTTGAAAGAGAATATTTTAATTTTATTTTAAAACGTTTTGATGGTCGTGTTAATTTTACGGCCCAGGAAGTTGGGTTGAGCAAAACTACCTTGATTTCTAAAATAAGGAAGTTTGGTATTGATATTTGGAGTATGAAAAAAGAAAAAATTGAACATGCAAATGTCAAGGATCGTTTGATATTGGTGGGCTAGAGGTAACATGACGTTCAAGGTTAAAGATTATTATTATCAAAAAGCCAAAAAAGAAAATTTTTTAGCTAGAAGTGTTTACAAGTTGGATGAAATTGATAGCAAGTTCAAGGTTATCAGGAAGGCAGATTCCATACTCGATCTTGGCTATTACCCGGGTTCATGGGTGCAATATTCAGCGAAAAAAGTTGAACAAAAAGGTGAGATAGTCGGGATCGATATCCAAAACGTCAGTATCGAGTTAAAGCATCTAAAAAATGTAAAGTTGTTCAAGAAAGATATTTTTGAGATTAAAAATCTAGTAGATATCGATCGATTGGAAAAATTTGATGTGGTACTATCTGATATGGCGCCCAGTACTACTGGGATTAAGTGCGTTGATCAAGACAGGAGTTTGGCTTTAGTGGAGAAGGTGATTGGTATTTTACCGGATTTTTTAAAATTTAAAGGGCATTTTGTGATCAAGATTTTTGATAGTCATGATGCTCAAATGCTTATCAAAAATGAAATAAAGAAAAAATTTACGTCATTACATTTATTTAGACCTAAGTCAACCAGGTCAGTCAGCAAGGAATTTTTTGTAATAGGAAAGGAATATCTGGGAACATGAAGTTTAGTATTTCCAAACCGGTTATTTTAATTATTTTTGTATCCTCGACATGTCTAGGAAGTTTCTTTTTTTTAAAGAATAAACAAGAGGACGCTTTTTTTAAACTTCACGAGAGCTTACTGGCTAAAAATTTATCCAAGGCGCTTGAAAATGATAACCAGGGATGGCCGGAAGTTATGACTAGTGAAGATGATGAATATAAAATCGTCTATACTTTTAACGAAGAGCTTACCAAATATATTCAAAAGCTGATCAAGGAAAAAGCAGCTGACTATACGATTGTCACGGTTATTGATAATAATTCTGGAAATGTTCTATCCGCTGTTGGTTATGAGAGGGCAGGAAAAAGATTTTTGTCTCATTTGCCGTTTACCTCAACTCATCCTTCAGCTAGCTTGATAAAAATTGTCACGGCAGCCGAGTTATTGGAAAAGGGCAAAATTGATACAGAAAGTATGTTTGCGGTGAATGGACGTGGTTCGACTCTTTATAAATATCAGCTTAAGGATAAGATTAACAGATGGACCAAGTTTTTGACTTTCAAGCATGCCTTTGCGCTTTCCAATAATGTTGTTTTTGGCAAAGCCGCTGTTGATTATCTGTCAGGCAACGGTATCTCTAAGATGGCCAAATTTTTTGGTTTCAATACCGAGCTTTTTAGAGAAGTTAAAATGGCAAAGTCGGTTTTTAACATGCCTGAAGATCAGTATAATCTGGCTGAATATGCCTCAGGTTTAAATCGAGATACTCAAATCAGTCCGATTCATGGTGCCTTGTTATCGACCATTGTTGCCAATAAGGGAGTTTTAAAATATCCCAAAGTCGTGGAAAAAATAATTGATCCCAAAACAGGGGAAACCATCTGGACAAATCCCAGCCGACAAGTCAGGGCGGTCAGCAATGAAACCGCAGTGGATCTTGAATATTTAATGTCCTATACCGCCAGGAAGGGAACTGCTCGAAGTGTGTGGGATAAAATGCAGCACGGTTTGAAAGAAAGCTTAATAATTGGAGGAAAAACTGGCAGTATCACCGGGGGATTGCCCTACGGGAAAAGGGATTGGTTGACCGCTTTTGCGATTCCGGGAAACAAGGCAGGTCAAGGAATTTCCATATGCGTGATGAATATTAACAAGGAAAAGTGGTATATTAAATCAACCTATCTGGTTAGGAAGATAATTGAATTTTATTATAGTAAGTTAAGCCCGATTAATTGATAAAAATGGTGAAAGCAGTGAATTTTGTTCAATCATGGTCAATCTTAAATGACTCGGTAAATGATTATAATCAAATGACCGGTGCTGCCTCTTCAAAACCACAAATTCAAAAAATTTTTAGTAGTTTGCATTTTATTATCCTGGTTGTCCGTTTTCCCCGGTTGACGAAGTATATTTATCTGGGCAGGGGAAAAAGATTTGAGGGTATGTATCTTTTTGAAAAAAATGTTGAATCCAAATATAGGTCAACTGACAAGTTTTTAAGTTATTTGAGGAAATATTTGGGTGATTCCAGAATTTTAGAAATTTCCTGTTTTGAGCAAGATAGAATTTTAACAATAAAATATCAATCAGCAGAACATCAGGGTGCATTTTCTTTTTTTTGGAAAGGAAACAATTTGTTTTTCTCAAATATTTATAAAGTTGAAGGAGCATATCATCTGTTTAAATCCTGGAATCAAAAAACTTCATTAGTTGACAAATTTAATCTGGAACACTTTGCAGAATTGGGTTTTTCCCAACTACCGGATAATTTTTTTATTAAAAAAAGCGGACAAGAAGCTGATTATTCATCGTATATAGATTTTCTTGCAGAGATTTACAATAGTCCAAAGATACAAAGAAAAATTCATCAAAAGCTGGAAAGAAAAAAAGGAAGAATTTTAAATGACCTAGAAAAAAATCTAAAATGGACCAAGTTTAAAACGGCCATTGAGACACCCGGTTTGGACTTGACTCAATATCAAAATCTCACAGTGGATGATATCGCAATAAAATTTTTTGAAGGTCAAACACATTATCAAAGATTGGATCTGGTTTATAAAAAACTTAAAAAACTTAAAAAAGGTTATGAGATACAACTGCAAAGATTGAAAAATCTTGAAATAGAGGAACAAAAAACTAAATTAATAGTGAAAAGCACGGCACCTTATTCACCGATTGCACCTGTATGGAAAAGTGGAAAAGTTGAAAATATAAAAGATAAAAATGAGAAACCGGATATAGATTATTTTCTAATGGATAAAATTCAAATAGGAATAGGATATAGTGCCAAAGGTAATGATCAATTGCGAATTTTGTGGGCCAAACCTCAAGATCTGTGGTTTCACATTGAGGGACAACCCAGCGCACATGTGGTGGTCAAGGTGAATGATCTTGTCAATTTGTCTCCCAAGCAACTTGAGCTGATTGGTTCGATATTGAAGGAATACTCTTCTTACAAGGATGAGAAAGTGCCAATGGTGTATAGTTTGGTCAAAAATTTAAAAGGAGTTAAAGGTTCACCGGGAAAAGTTATTTGTAAAAAAACAAAATTTGTTACAATATGGTATGATAGGGATTGGAAACAAAAAATGATATTAATTCAGGGGAGCAAAATATGAATAAGGGCAGTTTTAAAAAATTATTTTTGTTGTTTGGATGGTGCATATCTTTTTATGTTTTTGCAGACATTCAAAAGATTGAATATTTTGATAGTCAATATTATCATCCCGAAGAATTTGGTCTCAGGGACTTGGTATTTAAGATTAAAATATCTGGTTTGGAAGAGGAATTAACCCGAGAAAAAATATTTGGGAAGGTGGAAAATTTATATTTTCAAGTTTTTTGGATGTATCCAGGTAAATATAAGATAGAAGTTAACGGGATACCCAAGGGATTTGATGACCGGGTGGAGATGTTACGTCAAATGGTCAAAACCAGAATGGATTTCGTTATACCCCAGAAGCTGGCACCTCAAATGAGAGGATATACCTTCACTTCCAAGGTGGAGCAAAATCAAAAAATATATAACGGGGAAGATAAAACCGGAAAAAATCCACAAAGAGAGCTTCAGTTAATATTTGATAATAAAGGTAGGTTATTAAGTGTGAAAAGTATGGGTACTATGGGGGTCAATATCTCCAAGTTGCAAATGAATAAGAAAAAGTGGAGTAAGGGGCAGTGGGTGCTTGATGAACTGCTTTCAGAAGTAACAAATATGAATAATGTTACCACCACAATTAATCATAAATTTAATTATCTGGAAGAAAATGGCTTTGGACTTCCCGAGACTATAATAATTAGTACTAACTATAAAGCACCTGGTGTGGATGCTAAAACAAAAAATATAGAAAGCATTTATACCTTCAGCGATTATCAGGTAAACACTGGACGGGGAAAGAAAACCATTGAGACTGCCGAGCAGAATCTTTTAAAAAAGTAATACGGGCAGAATATAACAACTTAATATATTAGTTTCATGACTTACTCATATAAGTAATTATCAACCGGTTGATAATTAAAGATCATTTAAAATTGTTGGTAAAAGAATAAATAGAGTTTAAAATTAATTAGGATAAATAACCGGTAAAAAAATGCAAAATTTAAAGTTAAAGAAAAATATCAATGTTTCGTTTTTTCGATCTGGAAGAATCCTTATCGAAAAAGATTTTATTTTTTTACCTTCCTCGCTTATCCCAGGGGAATGGGTTTTTTATGAATGCCCCGATGGTTTGAAATATCTGGGATTTGTTAATACCAAAACGACTAGAGGAGTGGTGGCTTATATAGTCAGACCGATTTTGGAGGCTCATTTAAATTTATTAACCGAAGAGCAAATTGCCGAAAAAGTAATTTGGGAAAATTTAAATAGTTCAATCCGGCTTCGTAAAAATTTTTATAAAAAGGATGACAATTACCGTCTAATATATGGTTTTAACGATGCTTTGCCGGGGTTAATTGTTGATAGCTATTTAAACTGTATTTTAATACAGATACAGACCGCCGGACTGGATAGATTTAGAGATTTTATAAAGCAAAATATTGAACAGATGGTTGGTAAAAGAACTTTGATCATAGACAAAATTGAAAACCGGAAAAATGAAGTGTTGCCCACCTTCAGTACTCATGAATCCATTTTACAGATTGAAGTTAATGATAACGGTTTTAACTTTACGTTGCCGTTTATGACTATACAAAAAAATGGCTTCTATTTTGATCATGCTCAAAATAGATCTAAAATGGAAAACTTTTTAAGTAAATATCATGGGAACAAAATCCAGGGTTTGGATCTTTTTTGTTATACAGGTAGTTGGGGCATGCATCTTAAAAGATGTGGGTTTGATCATGTCACCTTTGTCGATCAGGGTGATTACGAGGACATATTAATTGGCTGTGCTAAAAAGAGTAATTTGGAGCACGGGATTGAATATATTCGAGGTGATGTTTTTGATTGCCTGGATCAGCTCAAGGTGCAAAATAAAAAATATGATATGGTTGTTTGCGACCCTCCGGCATTTAGCAAGGACATAAAAAATCTTAATAATGCTCTTAAAGGTTATCGAAAATTATATAAAAAAATTATTCCGGTTTTAAATCCCCAAGCACTGCTTGTTTGTGCCAGTTGTACATATGGTGTTTCGCTTAATGATTTATCCACTATTGTTAACGAAAATGCAGTCAATCAAAATAAAAACTGTGTCTTGGTGGATATCGGTATTCAAGGATGTGATCACAATATAAATGATTTTGATAATAAAGGATATTATCTTAAGTATCTTTTGTTTTACTTAGAGGATAATTAACCAGAGGGAGAATATGGCTTTTGATGCAAGAGAAAAAATTGATAATGTGTTACAAAACGCTAGTAAAATGGTCTTTGGGCAGGATTGGATGTTAGAGGCCATAATGGCGGCACTTATTTGTGAGGGACATTTGTTAATAGAGGGCATGCCGGGGCTTGGAAAAACTTTGGCTGTTTCGGTCATGAGTAAGCTCTGCGATCTTTCATTTAAAAGAGTCCAATTCACTCCAGACTTACTTCCCTCGGATTTAATCGGGACTATGATTTACAGTCAGAAAAGTGAAACATTTTCCACCAAATTTGGCCCGCTATTTACTCAAATACTGCTTGCTGATGAAATCAACCGTTCTCCTGCGAAAGTGCAAGCAGCCTTGTTGGAAGGGATGGCAGAAAGACAGGTGACCATTGGAGAAACAACTTATCCGTTAACCAGACCGTTCGTGGTCTTGGCCACTCAAAATCCTATTGACCAGGAAGGTACCTACCCACTTCCTGAGGCTCAACTGGATCGTTTTATGATGAAAATTAAAGTTGATTATCCAAGTCTGGAAGCTGAACTTAAAATTCTTGATTTAAAAAAGGAAACCATTGCTCAAACTAAAAATATTTTAAATCCGACAGAAATTGAAAAAATTGCAGAAGTGGTGGAGGGAATTTATGTTGATCCGAAAATAAAAAATCTGATAGTCAAACTAGTACATTCCACCAGACCAGATTGTCCGACATTTCCAAAAAGGCTACAGGGAGCTGTATTGGCAGGGGCATCACCGCGGGCCTCAATCTGGCTTTATAAGATCGGCAAGTTCATGGCATTTATGGATGGAAAGGATTTTGTCAGTCCCGATCACTTATTTAAAATTATTCCTAGTGTTTTAGGTCACCGGATTATTCTTACCTATGAAGCAACGGTGGATAATCTTCAAAGTGGCAAAGTGGCATTGGAAATAGCTTCATCGCTGGTTTAAAGCATGGATTTACTAAGTCTTAAAAAAACCGTTTCCAGATTAAAAACCCAATTGTTTAAAAATTCAAATAGTTTTTCCATAGGAATGTTAAAATCTCATTTTAAAGGAAGTGGTTTGCAATTCAAGGAACATCGGGTTTATTGTCCAGGGGATGATGTCCGTTTTATTGATTGGAAGATCATTGCAAAAAACAATGGTGCTTATATTAAAACCTTTGATGAAGAAAGAAATGTAGAGATAGTGGTTATTTTAGATGCATCGACTACCATGTTTTCAGGCATCAATAATATTTCTAAATTGCAAGTAGGGATAGAAATTTGTTCTTTGCTTTATTTACTTGCCAAAGAGACCAATGATCAAGTTCATGCTATTATAATTTCTGATAGCATTATCAGTCTTCCTAAACTTTCTGGCGAAGAAGGTGTCGTTGCGTTGGTAAGTACCTTGCAAAAAAATAATATTTTAAAAGAAAATGGTCAGGTGAATATTCATTATAATCATATGCGTGATGTTACTTTCCGTGAAAAAGCTTCAGTGTTGATGAAGTACTTGTATAAGAAAAAAGAAGTAGTGATTCTTTCAGATTTTAATGATTTTTTTGACGAGGAAACATTAAAAAGGATTGTTTCCAAAAGAAATATTCATTGTTTTCAATTGGTTTCTCCTTTGGATTCTGCCAAAAAATTACCTTATTTACTTCATTGTAGTGAAAGGACTACGAAAAAAGCTAGAAGTGGGGTTGTTCATTTTTATGATAAAGATGAATTGAAGGGAAGCCTTGGAAAAAAAATTAAAAAATTGCTGATTAGTGAAAGGTATTTAGAGGATTTTGTTAAGGAAATGTTGTGAGAGTTAGATATTTGCAGGCCGTATTTATATTATTTTTTTTATCAAATGTCTGGTGTGATAGTGGGGTTGTCTCAGGGAAATTTACTAGCCTGGATGGAAATAGAAAGACAATTGTTGAGGGTGATATTTTTGAAGGGAAAGTATTGATTTGGCCATTTATAAATCAATACGAATATCACAAGGATGCTCTCAAAAGTTTGAATTTGGAAGGGTCAATAAAACTTCTTAAAATAAATAAGATGGGATTTTCGATTAATAACGATGAGCTTTTAGAGATGATTGGTCTATTTGTTTTATTAAAAAAACCAACTACTGACAGGCTGACTTGGAAAAATGAAGATTTAGTAATTGACTTTAAAATGGATGACTTTGTCTTTAATCAAACTGACGAACGCATAAATGAGTTAATTGTTCTATCACAACGGAAAGATTCCAATACACATGTCATTTATGCCATTGGCGGGTTGGTTGTTTGCTTGGGAGTACTGGGATTAACCTATCTAATTTTGCGTAGAAAAAAGCAAAAAAAAATATTAAATCATGATGATGAAAAGCAGTTTTGTATAAAATTACTAGATAGTTATGATACTCGGGAGGGAATCGAGCAAATCTATCAGGAAAAAAAGAAATGGGAAAAATATATAAATAATCTCGAAATGTATGATGAGTATTTGAAATGTATAAATCAAATGCAGTATAAAAAAAATTGGACCAGTCACGATTTGGATTTAGCAGTCAATACAACAAAAAAAATAAGAGTATGTTTTATGGAGAGTGGCCGTGTTGTATAGAAATCCAGATTTATTATATTTAGGTCTGGTCTGTGCATTTATCTGGAGTATTGCTTATTTTAAGATAACCAAAAAAGCTCAATTGATAATTCCTAAAAGATTTATTGGAAATAAAAGGATTTTGCGCAGAGGAATTATTTTTTTAATTGGAATGATTGGGTGGGTATTTATAACCATATCTATCATGGGCCCCCGAAAACCTTTGGCGGGGGTAGAAAATGAAATTGACGTGATTGATATTTATTTTATTGTAGATGTTTCCAATTCAATGCAGGCAATCGATTTCAAGCCCAACCGTCTTGAAGTGGCCAAAGCCAAAATTAAACAATTTATGCATGAAAGGAAAGAAGACCGGATTGCTATTATTATTTTTGCTGAAAGTGCTTTTACATTGTTGCCGCTTACCACGGATTTTAATTTAGTCATTAAAATGGCTGACAAAATTGGAGATTTTGACTTAAGTAGTGGAACCAATATAGGGGATGCGATTGGACTTACGGCTGGTAGGGCAGGAACGTCGTTAGCTAAAAACAAGATAGCTATTTTACTTACAGATGGAGTCAATAATGTCGGGAGTATGACTCCTTTAGAAGCTGCTGAGGAAGCTAGAAAGCAAAATCTTAAAATTTATACCATTGGTATTGGCAGTGATAAAAATGCTCTGTTGCCGCAAAAAAACCGGGTAACTGGGGAAGTTACGCTTATTCCACTACCTGGGGGAAGTGTGGATTTAAAAACACTTCAGGAAATATCAAAAATTACGGGTGGCCATCACTTCTATGCGGAAGATGAAAATAGTTTAAAAAAAATATTTTCCTCAATTCAAAATATTGAAAAATCAAAAATTAAAACATATGGGAAAATTATCTATGACGAATTATATATAAAATACTTGATCATGGGAGTGATTTTGATGTTAATCTGTGAAATAAGCCGGCGATGGATTACCAGAGAGGGAGCTTGAGTATCTTATACGTGGCACATGTAAAATATGTGATTGCAATAATGCTGATTTTTATATTTGCAATTTTGTTACATGAAAAAAGGTATTTTCAATGGGTAAAAAAATATTGGTTTTTTGATAGATCTTTTAAAAGCTATGTCGGCACATTTTTTTTATTGCTAGGATATACAGGTTTGATTTTTTCCACTTTGGATCTTAGAGGTCCGGTGGAGGAAGCCAAAGTCTCTATCAAGGATCAGCAAACGATTATTATGATAGATATGTCATTGAGTATGATGGCAGAAGATATTCGTCCCAGCCGGCTGGAAAAATCCATTGTCCTTGCCAGGCATTTTATAAAAAAGGCATTGGGGCATCAAATATCAATTGTGGTTTTTTCCGATACCCAAAGACAGATAATACCATTTACTGATGATATTGAATTGCTAGATTCCAGATTATCCTCTTTGCTTTTGGTAAAAAATATATCGGGCGGGAGTGATATTAAAAGGTCAATCGTGGAGGCGGCTCATTATTTTCCCCAGTCGGTAAAAGGTAGTCAAGGTAATATGTTAATTTTTTCGGATTTTGAAAATCAGGAAAGGTTTAGCCTGACTATCCCGGAAAATATAGTATTAGGGTTGGTGGGTGCAGGTACCAAGGAAGGTGCTCCTATACCGATTAGAAGTCCAGAAGGAAATTTTTATAGATATAAAACATACCATAACGACAAAGTTATAACTAAGCTTGATACAAATTTTATGGAATTTTTAAGTAAGGAAGTTCTAGATGCTAAAATTTGGTTGATAGGAACCATGGATCTTCCTACCGAGGAAATTGTTGATTTTTTTTCAAAAAATTATGAAAAGAAATTGGCAGATAAAAACATTCAAGTCCGACCAGTTTGGGGGCACTATGTGGTTATTGTCAGTATTGTGCTGATAGCACTTTCTTCGCTTTTGAGTTTGAGCAGGACGTTTTCTACAAAGATGATAGTCATCTGTTTGATGGTATTTGCTAAAATTACTTTGGCAGCCAATGATCCATTTAAGCAAGACTTGCTTGATCAGCTAAAACGCGGTTCAATTTCAAAAATAAATAAATTAAAATTGGCGGAGTTTTTTATTCACGAAAAAAATTATGAAGATTCGGAAAAACTCTATAGGGAAGTTGGTCTAAAGAACTTTGACCAGGAAAATGATATTTATTTTAATTATGTAACGGTTTTGATGATGAATAATAAATTTGAGGAAGGGGCGGTAGAAGCGCTGTACTTGGGTAAACGGTTAAACCATGGTGCAGATGTAAAATCCAAAGACATGCTGTCTAAGCTTAGAAAAAATATTATATTTCTTATGGCAAAAGAAAATGAAAAAAATAATCAGGGCAATAAAGGGGATGATAAAAAGGAAAAAAAGGAGCAGGAAAATCAGAACAATAAATCATCCAATGAGCAAAACCAGAAAAATGACAAAAAAGATACCGATAATCAAAAAGGCGATAATGATCAGGAGAAGGGAAAGCAAAAATCAGATAATCAGATGAAACATTCAAATGATGCACAAAAAAAACAAGAAAACTCTCCAGATGACTCTGATGAAAAAATGAAAAAAAATCAGAATTTAAAAGAGAAAGAAGGGGAGATTGCAAAGCAAAGAAAAATGATCAGTATTCCAACTGTTTTAAAACAGATCATGGATAAAGATAAAAAGATGCAAGAAGGTTTTGTAAAAACTGATATTAAAAAAACCTATACTAAGGGAAACAAAAGGGATTGGTAATGTTAAAATATTTGATAATACTTATTCTGTTAAGTCCGTTTATAGTTGGAAGGCTTTATTCCACAGAGGTGACTTACGAACTTAACCCCTCGAAGGTCAGCGAAAATCAAAATTTCAAGCTTACTTTCACTATCAAGACATTTTCGGAGTTGGAACCATTTTTGACTTTTATTCCAATCAATTTAAAAATTTTAAAAAAAGAGGTGAGAAAGACCAACGATTCATACAACGTAAGTGGAAAATTAAAATTACGCAAAAATTATCATATAGAATACACCATATTCTCTGGTTCCAAGGGTATGAAAAGAATCGAACAAATAAAAGTGGATGCGGGGGAAGGTGAACAGTCTGTTCAAAACATTAATATTGATGTGGCCGGTAAAGCCCTGCGACCAGCAAAAATATTTGTAGAAGCAGTAGTTGATAAGGAGAAAGTGTACAAGGGAGAAGGCCTTAATGTGGACTACTATGTTTACATTTCAAACGAGGTGGAGGCAATTGCAAATGGAATCGATATTCGGGAATATCCCAAACTTAATAGTTTTATAAAAAGATACATTAAAAAACCTTTGTATGTTGAAAATGTTCAATACGATGGATATATGCTTAAGCGTAGCGTTCTCTATTCCGCTAGAATTTATCCGCAAAAAACAGGTACTTTAAAAATAGATGCGATTGATATTTCTGTTGAATATATGAGCTATCAGTTGGGTACGGGAAGAACCCGAGTGGTAGATAGGTTCAGAAGTAAGTCACGATCGTTGGAAGTAATAGATTTGCCTGTTGATAACCAGCAAAAAAATTTTCTAGGTCTGGTTGGTAAACATCAATTTAAGATGACAGCAAAAAAAGAGAAGTATTTTGTCAATGAGCCGGTGGAACTTACCTTGGAAGTGATTGGTCCTGGTGAATTGGAACAGCTGGCTGCTCCTAAATTATTTAGTGGGAGTAATTTGGAAGAATTTGAAGTCAAGGCTGATTTACAAGAGCTCAATGAATTTAGTGCAAAAAAAATATTTGAATACGTCTTTTTGGCCAGAAGCGAAATGACCTTACCGGAGAGTAATCTAGAGGTTTCATATTTTTTACCTGAAGAAAATAAATATGAATATTTTTCTTTGGCAATTCCTCAATTGGTAGTCCTGGGAAAATCAAATAATATTATGCTGGAGACCAATAATCATAATGCGATAGTGGCTAGTGAGGATAAAAAACAGGTTGACCAGGCTCAGTCAATTAATCCACCGGTCTGGCTTGGATTGGTTTATCCCGGGGAAAATGGTTGGGTAAACATAAAAATGATGTTAACAATTTTTCTGGGTTTGGTTAATATTGTTTTGTTAATTCTGGTTTTAAAATATTTTTATATCCGGTCAACTAAAAAAGATGATATTGATTTGTTAATCTTGAAATTAAAAAATACCGGGATAAATTATTCCGATTTACACAAGTTATTTAGTTTGATTGAAAAAAGCGATCAGGTTATTCATCTGGAGGATATAATTAAAAAATGTGATATCAGGGATGAATCAAGAAGATATTTTTTACAGGTTATTGAAGAATGTGTTAGAAGAACGTATGGGAATTATGAAGAGTACAAGGATATTAAATTTAATAAAAAGTATTTTGATGAATTAAAACAATCGATTAAAAATGGAAATATTAAAGAGTCTGAATCAAATATCAAGGGATAATTTTTACCTTTCCATAGGTAATTTTGATGGTGTTCATTTGGGACACCAGTATGTTTTGGATTATATAAAAAGACAGTGCCGGAAAAATCAAACAAAATTGGCCATTATTACATTTGTTCCTCATCCCAAGGAGATATTGGAGGGAAAGCAAAGATTTCTCTTGTGTGATTATGAAAGTCGGCGGTTATATCTGGAAAAGATGGGTGTGGATTATGTTGTTGAAATTGATTTTCATAGGGATTTTAGCACAATCGGCCCAGAAACCTTTTTACAAAATGATATTTTTTGTACCAATCAGATAAAAAAAATATTTTTGGGACATGATTTTGCTTTTGGAAAAAATAAATCTGGTGATCAAAATATTGTCGTAAGCGAATGTAAGAAAAAAAATATTGAAGTGGAGATAATGAAGAGATTCCTGGTGAATAAAGAGAAAGTCTCTTCTAGTATCATCAGACAATATCTAAGTGATGGTAATATCAAAAAATCTAACCTGCTTTTAGGGCGGACCTATGAAATCATCGGAAATGTGGTTAAGGGTGCCATGCGCGGTCGTACATTGGGATTTCCCACTGCCAACCTGCAGGTTTTGGATGTCATGCAAATTCCCTGCAACGGTGTGTACATCACAAAAGCCTACTATCAAGATCAGGAATATCTCTCTTTGACCAGTATAGGTTATAATCCAACTTTCAATGCTGATAAAAAAGATCAGACAATTGAGGTATATCTTTTGAATTTCGATAAAGATATATATGGTGAGACCCTGAGTGTTCATTTTATTGATAAAATCAGGAATGAAATTAAGTTTAAAACAAAAGAAGATTTAATTACTCAGATTAAAAACGATGTATTGTATCTGCATCAATATTTTTCATAAACATTATTTTGTTCTTTAGTGTTAATAAAAATTTAAGCAATTCCGATAAGATAGTCATCTAAATAATAAAATTTAAAAGGTAATCATGTAATTTATGTTTAGAAAAGAATTTGCAGACGTCATCACCAACACAGGTATGGTACCCTTAAAGGATATTCGTGATTTTTTAAATGATCGTGATGAACTTAATGTTGCTGAATTTGGTCTGCTGAAATTAAGTTACTTTAATGATACCAAGTTTGCTAAAGTAATTTCAGAAAAATACAAATTGACCTTTATTGATTTGTATAATGCCAAAATTCCTCAAGCAACCCTGGAACTTATTAAGAAAAAAGATGTTTTGAAATATCGGATACTTCCTATCCAAAAGAAGTCTGGAACAGTTACAGTGGCGGTTTTTGATCCCTCGTTGCAATCCATAAAACCTGAACTCCAGGCTCTTTTTCAGGCTAATGTTGAAATTATTTTAACCAACATATCTTCGTGGAAAAAAATATTTGAAAGAGTTAATGAAACTATTGATGAATTGGTCCACTCAATAAAAGAAGTGGTGCCTGATTCTGCAGTGGAAGAAAAACAGGTCAAGGAAGAGGATATTGGCGAAGAGATTATCCTTTTTGTAAATAAAATTCTGGCAGATGCTTTTGTCAAGAAGGCAAGTGATATTCATGTTGAACCTTATGAAAGAAGATTTCGAATCAGACTTAGAATTGATGGACAGTTACATGCTCTGAAAGATCCGCCAGCCCATTATATGTTACCGATAATTTCCAGATTAAAAATTATGGCCCAGTTGGATATTGCCGAAAGAAGAAAACCGCAAGATGGAAGAATTAAACTGAGAATGGGAGGCAAAACCATTGATTATCGGGTTTCGTGTCTGCCGACTCTCTTTGGCGAAAAAGTTGTTTTGCGTCTTTTGGATCAATCCACTCTGGAAACTGATATGACCAAACTAGGATTTGAACAAAGACAGTTGGATGTTTTTAAAGATGCTATTTATCAGCCATATGGAATGTGTTTAGTAACCGGGCCTACCGGATCTGGAAAAACCACTACTCTTTATTCTGCCATTACAGAACTTAACCGGGTGAACAAAAATATTTCAACTGCGGAGGATCCGGTTGAATTTAACCTTGAAGGGATAAATCAAGTTAATATAAGAAAGGAAGTGGGTTTAACGTTTGCCAGTGCCTTGAAGGCTTTTTTAAGGCAGGATCCAGATATCATCATGGTTGGAGAGATCAGGGATTTGGAAGTTGGCGAGATTGCCGTAGAGGCAGCCCTTACCGGTCACTTGGTGCTTTCCACGCTTCACACTAATGATGCTCCCTCCACGGTTACCAGATTATTAAATATGGGTATAGAACCTTTTTTAGTTACAGGTTGTTTGAATGTGGTGGTTGCTCAAAGGTTGTGCCGGAGAATTTGTAGCCAGTGCAAGGAAATTCAAAAAGAAATAACCCCAGAGCAGTTGGTGATGTGCGGAATTGCACCGGTCTCTGCCAAAGAGATGAAGGTTTATCATGGTCGGGGATGTCAGTATTGTAATAATAGTGGTTATAAGGGAAGGGTGGCAATCTATGAAGTAATGGGAATGTCACCTATGATTAAAGAAATTGTTTTAAGAAATGGTTCAGCAGATGAAATAAAAAAACAAGCAATTAAGGAAGGAATGAAAACACTACGCATGTCCGCTTTAACCAAGGTGGCCCAGGGTGGGACAACTATCGATGAGGCACTTAGTAATTCCAGTAGTGATAAATTTTGAGGTAAATTATGAATAGCTCAGACTCAGATGATAACAGCAAGACAAATGTGGAAAATACTCGTAAAACCGAGAGTATTTATACTCGTAAAACCAAAACCAAAGATCAGGATGATCAAAATTCTGATTTGAAAATTCAACAGCTGTTTAAATTAATGGTGGAAAATGGTGCTTCAGATCTACATATTACAGCCGGGGTAGCACCAGCACTTAGGGTAAATGGTGAGATTGTCAGAGTCAAAATTCCCCCGCTTACACCTACTGATACCAAGAGAATTGTTTATCAAATATTGTCAGAGGATCAAAAAAATGAATTTGAAAAAAATCTTGAGCTGGATCTTTCTTTTGGCATAAAGGGACTGGCAAGATTTAGAAGTAATGTTTTTTATTCCAAGGGTGCAATTGCTGCTGCCTTTCGGTTGGTTCCAACCATTATACCAGATTTTAAGTCTTTGAAGCTACCATCCATTCTCTTGTCTATGACCGATATTGATAGTGGGTTGATATTGGTGACTGGGCCTACGGGTTCTGGAAAATCAACCACGTTGGCATCTTTGCTTGATCGACTTAATGACAAAGAGCTGGCTCATATTATTACAGTGGAAGATCCGATTGAGTTTGTGCATACCCATAAAAAATGTATTGTGAATCAAAGAGAAGTGGGAAGTGATACCAATGATTTTTCAGATGCCATGAGAAGTTTGCTTAGGCAAGATCCAGATATAATTTTAATTGGAGAACTCCGGGACAAGGAAACTGTTGAAGCAGCGATAAAAATTGCAGAAACCGGGCATTTGGTGTTTGGAACGCTTCATACTAATTCGTGTGTTCAAACAATTAATCGATTGGTTAACGTTTTTCCGGCTGACCAACAGGATCAGATAAGAACCTTGTTATCTTTTGTTTTACAAGGAATAGTTTCGCAGCGATTGATTAAAAAAAGTTTTGAGCCTGGCCGGGTGGTTTCTATCGAGCTTATGATTCCCAATATAGGAATAAGAAATTTAATCAGAGAAAATAAAATTCATCAATTATATTCGCAAATGCAAACAGGGCAAGAGCGTTCCGGCATGATAACAATGAATCAAAGCCTGTTCAAGTTGGTGGAAGCTGGGATTATTACCCCTGAGATAGCCTTGCTCAATACCACTGTTCCTGAAGAGTTGAAGCAGATGTTAGGAATTAAGGAAAAAGATGGCTACGAATAGGATGATGTAGGTTAGTTATGGGAAGATGGAAATGGGAAGGTACTGATAAAACAGGCAAGAAAATGTCTGGTTCCATGCAGGCAAGAAGTGAACGAGAAGTCCGCAAGGCTTTGCGAGCTAAAAGCATAAGAACCAGAAAAGTTATCCCTCCTAGTATTCTTGAGTTTGATTTGACTGAATGGATGGTTGACAAGGGCCTGGCTAAATCGTTTGGAGTATTTGAATTATGCAGTTTTACCAAACAGCTGGCAATCATGATAGATGCTGGCGTTCCTATTTTACAGTGCTTTGAAATACTTTATAAATCTGAAAAAAATATGGTTTTGAAAAAAACAATCCAGGATATAGCAGTGAGTGTTGGTGAGGGAAAAACCATCGCTGATTCAATGGAAAAGCAAAGCGGTTTTAACAAGCTTTATTGCAGCCTGGTCAGAGCGGGGGAAGTAGGAGGTATTCTTGATCAGATTTTAAGAAAACTGGCAGAGCATATGGATCGCCAACAAAAGATTAGGTCTCAAATAAAATCAGCCATGACTTATCCGGCGATAGTAGTTTTAATCGGGTTTGTGGTTATTTATGGAATGATGGTTTTTGTGGTACCCAAATTTTTAGAAATGCTTCAAGATAGCAAACAGGAAGTTCCCTTTATTACCCAAATGGTTGTGGATATATCGAATTTTTTTCAAAATTATGCTTTTCATATAGTGGGAGTGGTGATTTTAATGATTGTTTTATTAAAATCCTATATTAAAACACCAGGTGGAAAAATTGTTTATGATAAGATAACAATGAATATTCCAATTTTTGGTGGAATAATTATTAAAGGAAACTTGGCTTCTCTGACCAGAACGCTTTCCACTATGTTGAGTGCAGGTGTTGCCTTGGTGGATGCTTTAAATATTTGTATTGATACCATTGATAATAAAATCATTGCTCAAGATGTGGTGGTGGTACGAAAGGCAGTTATTGAAGGAAAGACTTTAACTGAGCCTTTATCTAAAATAGAATATTTTCCTGACATGGTTGCCCAAATGATTAAAGTTGGGGAACAAACGGGTAACTTGGATCAGATGCTTTTAAAAATTGCCGATGTTTTTGAAGAGCAGGTGAATGTACTGGTGAATAACATGACTAAATTGATCGAACCAATTATTATTGTGGTTTTGGGTGGAATCGTTGCAGTGATAATGATAGCCATGTACTTGCCAATTTTCATGCAAGCTGGTGGTGATGAATAATTTTTTTAACTGTACTGCTATAGTGGGTTAGTTAAGATTTGTTTGAGATCTGGTTTTGAGTCGGTACGGCACCCATTTTTGCACAGCCTTAAATATCCCGTTTTGCTTGATATAAGGCTGATTGTTAAAATCGGTGGTGGAGCAGTTGGGTTGTTTTTGATTTAAGCATTTAAGGTCAATCTCAGCTTTTAGAGCATAGGCGTTTTGTTGTAGCTTTGCTTTTAATTCACTATTTTCCTGCGCATTTTTATAGATATCATTTACAATCAAATAAGCGGTCTTCAGATCACCGGTGCAGGCCTTGGCCCTGGCAACCAGTGATGGAAGATAAAAAACATGTTCCGTGGCGTGTGGGAGATTTAGAATTCTACTAAAAACCGCATATGCCGCCTGACAATCGCCAAGTTCCCAGTAATAATGAAATCCTGCATAGAAATTAAGCCAAAAATTGTTGGGAAAAAGACGGATGCCTTTTTCGTAAATATCCTTGGCACCTTGAATATCGTCTTTGATGACTGAAAGATACTGTCCACCCCACAAGTACGCCCACTCAAAGTCTGGATCAAGTGTGGTGATTGAAACAAGCCGGTAATAGATCCATGAGTTGCCATCTTTTTTTTTGTATTGTTCGGTATCTGATTCAAGGATGGTCTGCACCCATATGTAACTTGAGATAAAACGTTTAAGTCCAAAATTAAAATTTTTTAAAAAATGGGATTTAAAATTTAAAGCGGTGTCTTCCTTGGAAATATTCAGTAATGGTTTGTTAACGGTGGAATTAAAAAAATTGGCAAAAGCCAATAAAAGAATCATCAAAAAAATGAGAGATAATATATGTTTGTAACAGTAGTTCATTTATTTCTAATTTTAGTATATAATTCCATTAAATGGAATGGGAGAAGTATGTTTAAATTTAAGAATATTTCGAAGGAGTATAAGGGTCATTTTTGGGAGAAAAAATTTGTTGCTTTGGATAATGTATCACTAAGTGTAGATGAAGGAGAGGTGGTAGGATTCTTGGGAGCAAACGGTGCAGGTAAAACTACTTCTATTAAAATTATTATGAATTTTATTTCACCTACTAGTGGAGAAATTGTATTTGATAAAAAATTAGGAAATAATACTGTGGAGCGCTTCTCAAATATTGGTTTTTTCCCAGAGCGTCCATATTTTTACCCACATTTAACCGGCAGGGAATTTATTGGTTACCTGGGGCAACTCAACAAGGTTGAAAGGAGTCTAATTGAGAAAAGACTTGCTTTTTGGGCAGAAAAATTACGGCTAACTTTTGCGCTTGATCGAAAGATAAGAAGTTATTCAAAGGGCATGCTGCAAAGATTGGGATTTATCTCTGCTAATATTCATGATCCCAAACTTATTGTTTTGGATGAGCCATTATCAGGTCTTGATCCAGTGGGAAGAAAAGAGTTCAAGGATACTCTTAAATATTTGTCAGAAAATGGAAAGACTATTTTTTTTAGCAGTCATATCGTTTCAGATATAGAGGAGGTCTGTAAAAAAGTGATTGTGCTAGAAAGTGGGAAGTTAATGTATCAAGGCAGTATATCAGAACTGATAGAAAAGGATAGCCATACCTATCTGACCATAAGGGTGAAGATCAATGAACAACCAGCTAAAGATTTATATTTAAAATCACAAATCTTTGATCAAAGCCAAGGGATTTATGAATATGAAGTGGAAAAAAGATTACAGGATAAATTTTTGACCGAAATTTTAAAACTGGGTGGAAATATTTTGTTTTTAGGGGTTATTAATCCGACTTTAGAGGAAATAATATATAAAATTAAAAATTAAGAGGTTGCGGTTTGAAAAATATTTTTATTGTATCCAAATATACTTTCGTTGAAGTTTATAAGAGTAAAATTTTACTCAACATAATTTTGCTGGGTTTTGCTTTGATTCTAATCTCATATATTGCCTCGGAGTTTAGTCACGGCGCCCAGGCAAGGATAGCCCTGGATTTTGGAATAGGATCAATGTATTTAGTGGTTATCGGGATGTCCATTTTTATAGGGGTTTCCCTTTTATCCAATGAGGTTGAAAACCGTACTGCTTATATGATTTTATCAAGACCAATCAAAAGGTGGCATTTTCTTACGGGAAAATTTTTAGGAATGTCTTCTATTTTGTTTATAAACGTATTTTTACTTGGCATTATTATCCTGGCATTTTTTTACTTTCTAGGGGGAAGTATTTCAGCTCTAATGTGGTGGGCCCTTTTTTTTAGCTTATTAGAGTCTCAAATTATCTTATTAGTGGTTATTTTTTTCTCACTGATTACCAACGTCACCATGGCGGTAATTTACACAATTTGTATTTTTATTCTAGGACATGTGTTGGGAGCCACTTTGATGATAAACTATATTAGGGATCAATATATTTTGGTTAAATTGTTGACCTTGACCAAATGGATTATCCCAGATTTTGATAAATTAAATCTAAAAGATTATATAATTTATAATCATTCAATGCCGTTTGGTTATTTGATGGGTTCTTTATGCTATGCAATTTTATACATAGGTTTTATGCTGATATTGAACATTATTGTTTTTGAGAGAAAAGAACTTGATTGACCAGATACCCATTATATTGAAAATATTTTTTTTTACGTTTGGTGTTTTAATAGGCAGTTTTTTAAATGTTTTAATTTATAGATTGCCACGAGATTATAATATTGTTTTTCCCCGCTCCAATTGTCCCAATTGTAATAAGTTGATCAGTTGGTATGAAAATATACCAATGATAAGTTTTATTAGGCTGGGCGGAAGATGCAGCGGTTGTGGTGAATCCATCAGTTACCTATATCCTGCGATAGAATTTTTGACGGGCCTTATATCCCTTTGGCTGGCTCCAGAATATTTGTCTTATGATTACCTGCTTAATTATTTTTTCTTATTTACGATCATGTGTATTTTTCTTGTGCATTTTATTGTGGATTTAAAGCACAAGATTTTGCCAGACTCTCTTAATTTGCTTCTTTTTTTGCTTTTGCTATCACACGGATGGGTGTTTTATAAGTGGACCTTTTGGTTATCAGGTTTATTGATAGGTTTTTTTGTTCCTTTTTCTGTAACTTGGGTGTTTTACCTCATCACTAAAAAAATTGGCATGGGAGGAGGCGATTTAAAACTCTATGGTTGTTTAGGTCTTTATTTGGGGCCGATTGGGATCATCTATAATATTTCGCTAAGTTGTATGTTAGGGGCGATTATTGGTGGACTTTGGTTGTTGGTGGCAAAAAAAAATAAGAATGAACCTATCCCCTTTGGTCCATTTATCATTGTAATTTCCATTTTTCAAATTTACTATTCTGATTTTTTTTGTCGATATTTTCCATGTGGTCGATAGCAGATCAAAATGCTTTGGTATATGCACCAGGTGCATTAATTCCTTGATATTAAATATTTTTAAAGGTTATACTTATAATGATGAGGTATGCATGTACAAATCTCATTTTGTGGGTCATTGAATGATAGATAAAACTATAATTAACAATCTGGTTTATAAAATTAAAGATGCTTTAAAGCTGGGCTCTTCTAGCGTGGTGGGAATTGATATTGGATTAAGTGCTGTCAAAGTGGCAGAAATAATTGAAACCAAGCCAGGTGTTTACAAATTAGTTAAATATGCCTCGGTACCACTTTCAGAAGGTGCTTTAATCGAGGATGAAATTCAAAAGGAGGATGAGATCGTCGAAGCCCTGCAATCGGCGGTTATTGAGGCCAATATTGATACCACTAACGCCTGTATATCAATATCCGGTCCTAATACAATTGTGCGAAAACTGCAATTAGCCGGCGGGACGGATGAGGAAATTGAAGACCAGGTATTATGGGAGGCAGAACAATATCTTCCGTTTGACATAGACAGTTCTACGGTTTCCTACCATTTATTCGGGGAAAATATTGGTGGTGGGGTGGACGTGCTGATGGTCGGTGCCAAAAATGACGTCATCTATCGCTACAAGGATTTAGTCGAGCATAGCGGAATGCGAGTGAAAGTTGTGGATGTTGATGCGGTTGCGATTACCAACGTTTTTGAACATCTTTATCTGGAAGAAATGGAAGATCCAAATTTCTCCAGAATAATAATGGATATTGGTGCGCAAAAGACATCATTTATTATTCATAAAAAAGGAATTCTGGCATTTTGCAAAGAGATCAATATCGGCGGCTCCATGATCACTGAAGAAATTCAAAGACAGTTGGGGTTGAATTTCTTGGAAGCCGAGGGCCTCAAAACCCAATCCGATGCAAATGGAAATCTTCCGGAAGAAGTTCTTCAAGTTATTGAAGATGTTTTGGAGATTTTTTTCAAAGAGATAAAAAAGACGATTGATTTTTATATAACTGCCATGAGTGATGAGGATTTTTCTGAATGCTGGGTCACTGGCGGAGGAGCCTTGACTCCCAATCTTATTGAAGGACTCGAGTCAATTTTAAAATTACCAGTGAAGTTCATTAATCCATTTGAAAAAATCACCTATGATAGCAAGTTTTCGGAAAGTGATATTGATTCGATCACCTATACGGGTGTTACGGCGATTGGATTGGCCATGAGGAAGATAGACGAATGATTAAAATTAATCTTCTTGGTGTTAAAAAGGATAAGATCAAGATTCCAATCGTGATGGGAATGGATTTCCGTGCCGTTAGCTGGACCGGGATAATCGTGTCAATTATTATTTATTTTGGAGCGCAAGAGGGGATAAATATCTACTATGGTCAAGAAATAGATAAAATTAAAGAAAAAACCCAGCAAGAAGAATTAAAATTCAAAAAAATCAAAAAGGATATATCTAATCATGAGCGTATTAAAAATATGCTTAATGAATTTGATGTGAAGAAAGAGCAACTGAAAACCAAAACCCAGCATGTCAGTCAGATTTTGGAGAACAAGTCAAATCCCCGGAAAATTTTAGAAAGATTAGCCCGGGATATAGGTAATGATCTATGGTTTAAAGTTATAAGGGTTCAAAATAATCAAATAAATATTTCCGGGACTGCTTATAATTACCACAGTATCGGAGGATTTATTGCCAGGGCCAACGAATCAAAATTTTTTGGTGGATCTTTCAAGATTTTAAATGAGGAAGTGAAGACGGAATCAATAACGGTAAAGGGGAAGGCTACTAACGTTGAACATTTTGAAGCTGAAGGCAAAATAATAAGCTATGAGTAGAATAAAATGAAGCTATTGTTGAAACATATCTATATTCTGATTTTAGCCTACACTGCGTACATCGGGTATGAATTGTGGGGAGAAAAAGAAATTGAGTTAGCCAATGAGATTAATGTATTGGATCAGATTGTTGCCAAAGTTAAGGAGAAGGAAGAGGAATTGAAACTGTTGGAAGCGTATTACAAGGATGTGGATCTGGCGATCGAAAATATCAAGCTGGTCATGCTTCAAGTTAAGGATCTGCAGAGTAAATTGCCATCCAAAAATGACGATCTGACCAATCTTCAAACAATTAAAAATATTGGTAGCCAGATTAATATGCAAAGTATGGAACTCAGTTCTGCCAAGGAGGAGCAAAGAGATTTTTATTTTGTGACCAGATATAATTTGAAAGCCACCGGGACATATTTGCAATTTTTATTATTGTTGGAGCAAATTTCTAAAGGTCAACGATTGCTTAATATTCCAGCGATTGAATTGAAGGAAAAAGCCACCAAGCAAAAAGGCAGGTATGTGTTAGTGGATGGCAATGTAACCATTGAGTCGTACAGATATAATGCAAAATATGAAGAATCGGATGATGTGGTAGGGGATATTTTGAATAAATATTCTGATATTATTGAAAGAAGAAATAGGCAGAATAAGCAGAATAATAGGATAAAAAATAATAATGTGGATGAAAAAATTGAAGAAGCGACTAGGGAAGAATAAAAACAGTATTTTAAAATTATGATTAGAAAAAGGTTTAAACGGATAACAGCTATGTACCCTCTTTGGATTTTAATAATAATATTTATCCTAACTAGTGTTGGTTTGGGGCAAGAAGATAGTGAATCAGTAATGCCACTTGAATCAACTGATATCAAGACTGTCGAGGAATCAGCAAAACCATCACCTGAATCGACTGATATCAAGACTGTCGAGGAATCAGCAAAACCATCACCTGAATCGACTGATATCAAGACTGTCGAGGAATCAGCAAAACCATCACTTGAATCGACTGAGACCAAGATAACCGAGGAATCTAGCAAGACGGTTGATTCACTAGAAACCAAAACTGTAGAAGAGACAACTAAAACAACAGAAGTTTTTGTGCCTTTTACGGACCCCGCTTCGGAACCGACCCCCGTTGCTCAAAATTTAGAAAAAAGTAAAGCAAAAGAGTTTGGTATTAAGGAACGTACGCTGCCAATTTTAGAAAATATTACTACTAATATTGAAAACCCTGTGGATTTACGAGATCCTTTTAAAATGCCTGATATCGAGGAATCGAAAAAAAAGAACCTGATTCAAAACCGACCTTATTGGGTGGAAGATGGGGTCATCACCAATATCGGAGGTGATGTGGATCCGAGTACGGTAAATATAGAAAATATGCAAATAACCGGCATTTTGCTTGGGCCAGAACGAAGGGCAACAGTCAAAATCGGTGATAATAGAATAGTTTTAAAAGAAGGTATGTTGTTTGGGCCGCAAAAAGATATAGAGCTAAAGGCAATTATGCCAGCAGGCGTGGTTTTTGTTGAAAAAATTAAAAATGTATATAATCAGGATGAGTATATTGAAACCATCATTCCGGTCAGGGAAAATCCATCCAAATAGATTGTTAATTTCAAATCATAAGTGTTAAAAAAAAATTTTGTTTTGAAACATATAATGATAGAATTATTCTATGTATGTAATACTCTTATGGATGAGGTTTTATGAGGAAAGGATTTTTATACTTTTATAGAATGGTATTTTCTATATTGTTTATCATGGTAGCCTCGGCTTATTCGCAAGAGGATCAATCTCAAATTAAAAAGCTCAACGGCATTCGATTCTTTCAAGATGGAGAACTATCTAAATTGGAATTTGAATTTGATCGAACCGTGGAAGATGTTAAAAAATTTCATGCCATTGAAGACAAGCAGATTATTTTGGAACTTAAAAATACTGAGGCAACCGAAAGGGTCATGCGAGCATTTGATACCTCAGAATTTTCAGGCAGCATCGTGTTTGTATCAGCTTATAAGAAAGCCAATGCGTATAACGATCTGCGAGTGGTGGTTCAATTAAGAGACAATGTGCGTTCGATTTTGCAAAGACAAAATAATAAAATGTTTCTGATTATGGAAAACCGGTTTGGAGTTTTTTCCAAAAGAGAGGTTGATGAACAAAAAATTGCCGGTGCCGAAAAGTTGGATGAAGAGGAAATGAGTGATTTACATGTTCCCAAGTCTGCATCCATAAATGATATTTTAGAAAACCTGACTCTTTCGGGAAAGAAAAAATATATAGGTTCTAGATTTTCATTTAATGTAAAGGATATGCCGGTCGAAGATTTGCTCAAAATGATTGCGGATGCTTCGGGATTTAATATCATAACGGATCCGGCAATTAAGACTTTGGCACCGATGACATTAAAACTTACGAATGTTCCATGGGATCATAGTTTGGATTTGATAATGGATTTGAATAATTTAGTGGCCAGAAAAAAGGGTTCGATTCTGTTTATTACCACTGCAGTCAAGGCAGCCGAAGAGGAGTCTGAAAAAATCAAGGCTAAAGCTGCAGCTCAAAGCCAGGAGCCTTTGGTAACTAAAATTTTTCCAATCAGTTACGCCCAGCTGGCGGATATACAAAAAATTACCAACGAATATCTTACTCCTACTCGTGGTAAAATTTCACCAGATGAAAGAACCAATTCGTTGATCGTAAAGGACACTGCTGAAGTTATTGAAAAACTAGTTAAGATTATAGATGCCCTTGATACTCAAACACCACAGGTTTTGATTGAGTCAAAACTGGTTGAAATTGATGAACGGTATGCCAAGGAAATCGGGCTGCGCAACGGGGTTAATTGGTCATATAATCCGATTAAAAGCATGGATAAGGTTGACAATGTAGGCCCGGGATTTTCTTTCAGTACTGCTCCAGTGGAAAGTGGGGCATTACTGGGTCTGGATGTTGGGATTTTTGGCAGGGTGGAAAAATTAAAGTTTAATTTGCAGTTAATGGAGTCAGAAAGCAAAGGTAAAGTTATTTCTAGTCCTAAAATTATTACACAAAATAAAAAGAAGGCAACGATTACAGAAACTGAAGAGAGACCTTATCAACAAACTGTATCTACCGATGCTGGCACTACTGCCGGATGGGCTGCGGTTACTGCCGATTTAAAGTTGGATGTCACTCCTCAAGTTACCAACGAAGGTTCTATTGTGATGCAAATTGATATAGAAAAAGGGTCTTTCGGTACCGCACCTGCTGCAGGGGCCATGCCACCTTCCACCAAAAGAAAAATTACCACCAATGTGTTGGTTGATAATGGATCAACCATTGTCATTGGTGGTGTATATACTTTTAGCACCAACGAAGCACACAGTGGAATACCTTTTTTGAAAGATTTACCATTGGTGGGGTGGCTGTTTAGGACGCTCTATAATCCTTCAACCAATAAAAAGGAAATGATTATTTTTCTAACCCCGAGAATAATCAATCAAGAAGAAGCCGGTCTGATTGAGGGAAATAAGGAAATATAGGTAGCGTTTATTAATATGAATAAAGACTTGACTTCACCATTACTTGAGCGATATCAAAAATATTATGAGAAAGACCCTTCTTCTCGAATTTTTGCCCCATTGGCCGAATCGTATCGGAAACTGGGGCTCTTGCAAGAAGCCTTTGATATATTAAATAAAGGCATAAAACAACATCCTGATTATCCGATGGGCTACCTGGTGCTAGCTTATTGCTATTTTGATAAAAACAATTTTGATCTTGCTTATAACACGCTCAGGCCTTTAATTGCCCAAAACCGAGATAATATAAAATTACAAAAATTATTCGGAGAAGTTTGTGTTAAAACCAACCGGCCTGCTGAAGCCTTGGAAACATTCAAGTATTTACTTTTTATAAATCCAAAGGATAAATCTGTTGCCGAGAGAGTCAAGGAGTTGGAACAAGAAGATACTCCTTTGATAGATGAACGAAAAGCAGTGTTGAAAAAAAATCAACTTCAACTTTTTGATCTTTCCAGTATAGAATCAGGACCGGTGCCAGGACATACTTCTTCGACTCCCGAGGATTGGATTCAAGTCGATCTTGTCGAGCCTAAAACTAATTCTGAAGAAAAAAATGAAAAAATTGTAAAGAATCAAGAAACTGTTTCATCATGGCAAATTGATGATGTTGCAAAAATTTGGAAAAAAACCATAGATGCACAAGAAAATAAAAAAATAAAAATAAATCTGGATTTAGATACAGAAAATGAAAACCAAATTAAAAATGAGGAAGGTCTGGACTTTCCCATGATTACTCACACTTTGGTGGATCTTTATTGTGAACAAGGCTATTACCAAAAAGCCAGTGAGATTTTGCAAAAGCTGCTTGTCTTGGATCCTCATAATAAAAATACCCAGGAAAAAATCAAGCAATTGGCAAAATTGGTCCAAGTTGGAAATGTTAAAGAAAAAAACAGTGAGCAGATCACTAAAAAAATCCCTGTAATTCAACATCAAAGGATAGAAAACGAAGGTCGGGATAATTTAATGCAGTGTCTGGATAAGAAATTGAAAAAGAAAAAAAATGTTGATATTGCCATATATGAAACCCAGTTTTCGAAATTCTTGAATGCCATAAGGGAAAGGGCTGAGAATTTCAGACTGTATGCCTGTCAATAATATGGATAATAATTTATGAATATTTTGATTATAAATGGTCCAAATTTAAATATGCTCGGTCAAAGAGAACCTGCTCTTTATGGATCTCAAACCCTTGATGAACTCATAAAAATCACTGAAAAAAAGTTGACTGGACTTCCTGTTAATTTAGAGTGGTATCAATCCAATCATGAAGGTGAAATTATTGATAAATTACAAAAAGTTAGCCAGTTAGATATTGATGGCCTGGTTATCAATCCAGGGGGGTATTCCCATAGCTCTGTGGCCATATTGGATGCTTTAAAACTTGTAAAGTGCTTAAAAATTGAGGTTCACCTCACTAATACCCACACTCGAGAAGAATTCAGAAAAACTAGAATTACCGCCAGTGGAGTTGATTTTGTACTTGAAGGACTCAAAAGAGATACATATACTGCTGCAATTCAGATTTTGTACCAAATGAAGGAGAGTTTAAAATGATTTCTACAACTGAATTTAAAAAGGGTTTGAAACTGGAGATAGAAGGCAAGCCTTACGAAATTGTTTTTATACAATTTGTAAATCCAGGCAAAGGCTCGGCGTTTTATAAAACCAAATTAAGAAATTTGGAAACTGGTTTGGTGATTGAGCGGACTTTCAAATCGGGTGTGGATACAGGTGCAGAACAAGCAGATTTACATGACATGGAAATGGAATATATGTATGGCGATCATAGTGGATTTCATTTTATGGATCAGGCCACTTACGAATCCATTTGTCTTACCGAGGATCAGGTTTCTGAGACGAAAGGTTTTTTTCAAGAGGGTATGCGCCTGAAAGTTTTATATTACAAAGGAAAACCTATATCGGTAGACCTCCCCAATTTTGTAGTACTTAGAGTTAAAGAAACTGATCCTGGCCTTAAGGGTGATACCGCTTCGGGCGGTAATAAAAAAGCTGTTATGGAAACAGGACTTCAAATAAATGTCCCACTTTTTGTTAAAGAGGGTGAGCTTTTAAAAATTGATACAAGAACATGTGAATATGTGGAAAGAGTTAAAGGCTAAGTGTTTTAATCAGCTATTTAAATTGATTGTAAATTTAATTGTCTAAAAAAATGATTATAAAGTGGTTAAGTATGGGGAAATTATTACGTTTCCTGCATCATTTTATCAAAAGTAGTAAAATAGACACATAATGATGTTGTTAGAATAGATGAGGAAATATCATGGATGATATTTTACTAGGAAAGGATTTGTTTAATCAAAATAAATTTGATGAATCCGTTCAATGTTTTAATAAAATATTAAAAGAAAACCAGGCATCAATAGCAGAAAAAAATACTTGTTATGAATATCTTGTAAAAATCAACGAATTGCTCAGTTTAGATCAAGAATTGGATTTAGTGGAAGATCAATATCTAGATTTTTTAAAAGAAGAAAAATTAGATGCCATTAGAATTAAAATGCTTAAGAAAAAACTTAAGAAAAAGGACTGTAAAAATAAAACCACTAAACTTTTTGAACTTTGGGGGTTATTGGAAACAAGTGGAAAACTGGATCAGGCGAAACAAGTTATCCGGTTGCTGATTGATTTTCTAAAAGCATATAAAAATACAGGCAAGCTACAGGCAGTATTGCAGGAGTATCAGAAAACTTACGGTGATGATGAATATTATCAAATAACGCTTTTGGAAGTTTTTTTATTGGAAGGAAAGTGGGAAGAAATAAATAAATTTTTAGAAAAAAACATAAGTGAAAAATCCACCAATATTTTAAATTTTTATCAAAGAACATACAATATTTTGGATAAATTTATGGAGGATGAGGATTTACTGGTTGGAAAATATAAATTTCTGGCTTTGTATTATATCTTTTCTCTTTTTTTACAATTTAATAAACATCAAAAAGAAGTACAAAAGGAGTTGATTAATATTATTTTTGAAACAGTGGCTATCAATGGTTTGTGTGAACGGATGCTGCTTGTTATTTTGGAATATCTTAAAATATTTAAATCTTGGCAGTTGTTATTTGATGTTGACTATTATGTTGAATATGCCAAAACAATTTGTACTGATAATACAATGTTAACTACCATAGTGGATAAAATAAAAGATTTAAAATCCCATGAATCTCCTTCATCTTTGTCTGAAAATTCAGGCGATACTTATGAAAATTTTGGTGAACTGATAAGGCAGAAAAATCAAAATGAAAAAAAATCCACGGAAGTTCAAAAACTTGAAAGAGATATTTTGTTTTTAAAGAGTATCGGGAATAAAAAAAAGGCAAAGGAAAAATTAAAACAATTAAAACAGCAAGATGGTAACAATACAATTATTGAAAATGTGAAAGAATCCTCTTCTTTGGAAAATGGTCAAGATCCCTTGAAAGATTTAGAAGAAATTTTATACAAAATTGCTCTACTAACCAATGATCAGGCAGTATTGAGCCAGGATGATCTTCACCTTAACGAGGTTGCTTTTACGAGATATTTAGAAACCCTAGATCAACCGACCATAAAAAAATATTATGAGGATATTGTGGTGGCGTTATTCGTCACAGGAATGAATGAAGCGGCTTTGTTTTTTCTTGAAAAAGTAAAATGTGATCCAACAGTTAATTCGAATGATATGATTTATGTTAAAATGGAATATTTAAAAATGGCCATATTGCTGGAGATAAACAGGTACAGTGATGTGATTATTGGTGTCAATGATGTGGTTGGTAAAATGCCGCTTAGAAAAAATGAGAAGGTGGATTTTTTATATCTGAAAGGAGAAGCATTAAGAAAAACCGGTAACAAAAAAGAGGCGTTAAAGATTTTTAAACAGATCGAAAAAGATCAAAAAAACTACAGAATGGTAGAGGCCAGGATTAAAGAGCTTGAATAAATTAAATAAAATGATACTTTTATTCCTGCTATCTATTGTGCTCGTTTCCGGGATATTTTGGAGAATATTGCAAACAGAGTACCTGGGAAGCTTATTTTCGCAAAAAATTTCTTCTGAACTAATGAACAAATATAAAATGAACATCAAGTTTAGTAATATCAGCATTAACATGTTTCCGCCTTCGATTTTAATGAAAGATGTTGTGATCGAAAATTTTGAAAAGCAGCAAAAGACGGATTTAAGTTTATTGGCCAGCGAAATTTATATTTACTTGGGATTAATTAATTTTTTGTCCAATAAGGTCATTATTGAAAAAATCAAACTGGGTGATGGCAGAATAAAACTTCGGGTAGATAAGCCATCCCAGGAAATTCCAATTGATTTTTCCCAAATAAATATTACGCACGTTTTTGAAAAAAATTTTTTTACATTTTTAAAGAAACTTCCAGTTATTATAAAAAAACTTGAAATCGCCAGTACTTGGCTTGAAGTTAATAATCAAAGCGCTTGGGTTGAAGAATTATTGCTTAAAATTGGTAAAAACGTTTTAGAGCTTAAAGCAAATCTTGAGAATATTTCCGTGGATGATTTTTCAAATTTTAAACTTGACAAGATAGATGGACTTGACTTGAGAATTGATTATTCACGTGGCAAGTTATTGGTTAAGGAAATAAAAATATATAAAAATTACGAAAGATATAAACTTAGTGGGGAATTTTATAATGCATCAGAGATTTTGAATTTCAATGGTACTTTAAGCATTGATGGACAAATAGACGATTTATTGAATCGGATGGGGGTTAAATCTCAAAAAGAAATAGACGGAAACGTAAAGCTTGATGTGCATTTAAGTAAATCAATATTGAATCCAAGCGTTGAATTTTTACTGTCAGTTCGTAATTTTATAAGTCCTTGGGCAAAATTGGAAAGTGTGAATTTAGAAGGGAAAAAAGATAATGATCTAATAGTTATTACTAAAATGATTTGTGAAGAGAAGGCGGGGAAATTGTCGCTAATTAATCCATTTGCCATATTTGATATTAAAACCAAAAAAAATGTGGACAACAAGATTGTTGTAAATGCCCAGAATCTACATACCAACACCGCCCTTTATATTGTCAAGGAAAATTTAGATATGCTTAAAGGGTATATGAACGGGAATGTTGAAGTGGAGTTATCCAGGGATTTAAAAATTTTATCATTTAGACCGCTTGAAAGTTTCTATGTATCAGAATTATTGTTGGTTGGGAAAACTGATCCAATTATCAAAAACTCTAAAGTTTTTCTTGAAACTGGTGGCTTTGATGTAAATCTAGCTAATGACGGTGCGGTAAATATCAATACGATTGTAAAATTTAAAAATTCTGTATTACCGGTTAAAGGAACTATAGCTCAAAAAATTGATATTGAAGTAATGGATGGAGAAATTGATTTTAGGGAGCTTGGCCCTATTGCCGGATTTCCCCTGAAGGGAAATGGCGATATCGATTTAAAAATAAATAATGCAGGTAAAAATGTCATTTTTGATTTTAATATTGGGTTGTCAGAGGTAGTCGTTGATAATTTTAATCTGGGAATTGTGGTTGGAAAAGTTAAACTAAATCTAGATGATTTATTTTTATCCATTAATGCTCCAAGCTGCAAATATCAATCTGTATTATATATGGCCAAGGGGGACATTGATATTAAAAATCAAGGGCAGCTGGATTTAATAGTTGATGTTCAAACCGGGGGAGCGTCAGATTTATTTAAAATGATTAACCCATTAACTCAAGGGATAGAAAAAAATATTCTACAATCAATTAATTTTATAATTGGCTCGAAAGTTTCAATTAAAGGAAAACCCAATGGAGGCAATTTAAATATTGAGGGGAAATTAAAGGGAAAAAATTTACAGCTTTATACGGAAGAGTTTGACAAATTTAACATGGATTTTGTTTTTAAAGATAATATTATTCAGATCAAGGATTTTGTGATCAAAAAACACAGTTCATCACTTGATGGAAGATTTTCATATGATTTGGGTAATAAATTTATTGATTATGAAATAAAGTTGATGAATCTAAAGTTAAAAGATGTAAATATTTATAATGTATTAAATTGGGGCTACGATGGCCAGATTGATAGTACATTTTATGGAAGCGGTCCAATTGGGGAATTAGTTACCAGATGCTCAATAATCATGTCTAATGCATATATAGGTGATTTGTCGGTAAAGGGATCAGCCCTTAATATTTATTCCAATCGAAAAAGTTTGTATGTTAACGGGGAAGTACTGGGGGATACTATTAAGCTGGATTCATTTATCAATTTTGATAATACGCCAAAGGCATTGTCTCAACCTTCATATATTAATTTAGATATTAAAACAAACAAGGTTAAAGAACTTGCAGGAATTGTCTCAGATCACAACATCAAGGATACTACTCTGGGTGGAGTTGTTGAGGGTAATATCCGGTCAACCTTTAATGTATATGATTTGGAAAAGCTCAATATTGCCTTAAATATTATAAAACTTAATTTATCAAAAGCCGGTAAGCTTTATCGTATTCAAGCGGATAAAAATCAAATTATTATGAACAAAGGAAATATTGAAAAATGGGATCTGGCGGTGAATGGAGATAATGAGTGGATACGATCAAGCGGTGAAGGAGATCAACGCCTGGGAATCAAGATTCACGGAGAATATCAAATTGATTCCAGTTTATTTGAAATATTTTCTCGAAAAATTAAGAAAGCTGATGGAAAAATTAAGGGTAACGCCGAGCTGGTGTTTAATAATACCGGTTATAATTTGATGATGACATCTTCGGGTAAGGGGTTGTCAGTCAAGATTGATGGCCTGCCAGGCATGTTTGAAAAACTGAATTTTAATATTGTGCTGGCAAAAGATATTTTAGAGTTAAAAAAATTTGAGGGTATATATGGAGGTGGAAAAGTAAATGCGTCGGGTGAAGTTATTTTGCAAACACCTTTTCCCAAGATAAAAATTGTTGGAAAATTTAATGATACTAATCTTTCTTTGTTTAAAAAAACCAATCTTACTACTTCTGGAGAATTTGAGTTATCAGGGGATCAATTGCCATATTTACTTGAGGGAAAGATTTTTTTAAATAAAGCAGATATTTTTGATGAACTGGATGAACTGATTAAAAGTAAAAAAACTTCTTCAAATACTTATGATAGATATCTGCCCAACCTGGAGAATAAACGAAAATTGGTATTTATTAATTATAAAATCACCATTCACCCAACCACTATGATTTCAATAAAAAATGCACTGGCAGATATTAAATTGGATGGCACAGTCAATATTGATGGCAATCCTGAAGATCCCGAGATTTCCGGTGAGTTGAAAATTGTTCCTGCCTCTAGTAGGTTGTTTTTCAAAGGCAATGAATTTTTTATTAATGAAGGACGTATTGTATTAGCGGGAGAAAATATTGGAAAAAAACCAGAAATTAATTTTTTGGGCCATGCCAAAGTCAACGAATATGATATCAAACTTAGCATAAATGGAAATTTTGATGATATTAATATTAATTTTAGTTCCGAACCAGTGCTCTCCAGGGAAGATATCATATCACTCCTGGCTCTCGGGTTTACCACGGAAACTTCCAAAAACTTACAACAAGGTGATCGGCAGGCAATGACCTCAGTAGGCCTTGGAAGTTTATTGGTTGAACAGTTAAAAATCAACGAAAGTCTTAATTCATCCCTCGGACTCAAGCTTAGTATTGTACAAGAATTTCAAGATACCGAAAGCTCCCTAGTAGGTGGAACTTCATCTTCTGGTGATCATGGCACTACCAAGATTAGATCGGCTACCAAAGTTAAAGTGCAAAAGCAGTTGGGAAAAAAAGTGGATGCTTCAGTATCCAGCGTGGTGGGGGGGTCCTTGGGGGAAAAACAAGAAATGAATTTAAATTATAATTTTAATAAAAATTGGACTTTGCAAGGGGTATATGAAATTAAAACAGATCCTGAGATTTCTTCAGAATCGAGCACTTCAGTAGGGGCGGATTTAAAATTGAGGTTGTCGTTTTGAAAAGATTACTAATCACTTTATTTTCAATTTTTTTAAGCGCTCATTGTTTTGCTCAAAAAGAATTTTATATCAAAGAAGTTTTAATGGAATGCTCTATTGTAAAAGGATGTGAAAGATATAAAAACAGAATCTATGAATTGAAGCATCAAACTTTAGAAATAGCAAAAATCCAAGAAAAAACCAAAAACTTTCTAGCGGAAGGATTATTAAATGATTTAAGGCTACAGGTTTTTGAAATAAACGAAAATGAGGCAAAAATTATAATCAAGATGGATCCCAAAAGAAGAGTTGGAAAAATATCAATTGGGTCCAATATCAGTGATTTAAATGTTCAACAACTTTATAAAATTTTTCCTTATAAAACAGACGACATTTATGATGCCCAAAAAGGAATAGATGCTCAAAAAATATTAGAGAATTTTTTGTTGCAGAAAAAAATTGTTGTAGAAAAGATTACCATATTAGATTCATATCATCAGGATAAAGTTAATTTTAATATTCAAATAAATATAAAGAAGGTTATACGAATTTTTGAAATTGTGGTTGATTGTCAGGATGATTCTATTAGAAAAAAAATTGTCACCTCATTTTTAAAGGCCAAAGGCAAAATATACGATTTGCAGGAAATCAAAATTGATTTGGAACAAATTAGTAACGATTACAAGGATAATGGTTATTATAATTTTCAAATTACCGTGGGGGAATATTTTCGAGAAAATAGGGATGTTAAAATAATCTTGTCAGTAAATCTGGGTGAAATTATTAATTTTCATATTCAAGGAAATCATGTCTTAGACCGCAAGGAAGTAATGGGGTTTGTAAAATCATTTGTCCGAACCAATCAGGGAAAATTTTCTTTTATCGAGCTTGAAAGAATGATCAATGAAAAATACGAAGAATATGGGGTGTATAATACCAACGTTAAAACGAAAATTCGTGCTGGTGTAAATAAGCTTGGAAGAAAATATACAAACTATTATCTTAAGATAAATGAAGGTAAAAAAGTGCCTATACTGACGCATATATATTATGGGAACGAAAAGTGGAGTGATCGAAAACTGGATAGTTTGTATGAAAAAAAGGCATCCACCATGGCCAGTCGAGGGTTTGTTGATCGAAATTATCTTCAACAATTTAGCAATATTATTAAAGAGAGCTACCTAAGAGAAGGTCATGTGTTTGCAGAAGTGTCTGAGCCAAAGATAGTTTTTGCAGATAATTATCAAAGTGCAGATGTGGAATATGTCATCCGGGAAAAACAACAGGTTATATTAGAAAAAATTAATATTAATAATTTGGATACAGATACTGCGATAAAAATCAAGAAAGTTTTGATTAATAAAGAAGGTGCTCCGGTTAATTTGGTAGAACTTCAGACTGATTTACAGACTGTTTTAAATAAAGTCAGAAATGAAGGTTACTATTTTGCAGATATTGTAAACGTTAATGACCCTAAACTTTTGCAATTTGATCTTTCGCAGACATCGGCTATTTTAAATATTGATGTTAAGACGGGTAAGAAACTTATTTTTCATGAAGTAGTGGTGTCAGGAAATATCACCACGAAAACCGAAGTGATATTACGCGAAGTAAATTTAAAACAAGGAGACTTGATCACTCACGAGGTTCTGGAAAAAATAAAAGATTATCTTTTGTCCACTGGATTATTTTCCAGTATTAAAATTTTGCCGGTTATTCAATCTCGAAAAGAGGATTCTGATTTATATTATACTAACTTGTTTATTGAAATTCACGAGAGGGATTTTGGATCCTTGGAAATAGCCCCTGGATTCCGTACGGATATAGGTGTTAAACTAGCTACCTCGGCTAGCTATAACAATTTATGGGGTATGAATAGATCCTTAAGTTTGAAACTGGAAACCAATCAACGTTTGGATTTTGACAGTTTTGATGAAAGAAGAAAAAAAGAAGAAAAAAGGCTGCTTGAATATAATGCTAAACTTGGTTATGAAGAACCCTATATATTCAATTATCCTGTTGCCTTTGACGGGGAAGTATCGCAGATCAGGAGAAGATATTATTCCTTTGATGCAGATATTTCTAGAATTTCTACCCTTTTTACTAAATTGTTTTTCTCTAGAAAATTGTCCACCTCATTACGATACAAATTGGAAGAAATCAAACCATTCGATGTCACGGATTTAAAAGATCAAGATGATTACAGAATAGGTAGTATTACCCCGGTAGTTACCCTTGATTTTCGTGATAGAACCATAAATCCCCGGGAGGGTTCCCACCTGATGCTGTCTTGTGAATACGCCCACCCTGCTTTTTTATCACAAAAAACCAGTGAGCTTGAAATAAATTTTATGAAATTGGTCAGTAGAAATAAATTTTATTATTCTATTGGCGAAGTTACGATTGCCGCATTTGTTTCCATGGGTTTTCAACAAAATTTAGCGTCAGATACAGATACTATTATCGCTTCGGAAGGTCGTGCCAGGGGATATATTCCAAGTCGAGAAGTATTTCGATTGGATGGCACAGATACAGTTAGAGGTTTTGATGATACGGAAATAAATCGTTTGGATGATGCACAGGATTCAGATATTGCAGAATATGTGGTTGGTGATAAAGCTTTTTTTTCAAATTACAAAATTGAACCCAGGTTTATCGTTGCAGAAAATATCATGATAGGAACTTTTTTTGATGCAGGACGAGTTTATGTAAATAGTTTTGAACCGTTAAAAGTGCGAACAGCTGTTGGACTTAGTTTGAAAATATTGACCCCGGTTGGTACTTTAGACTTTGATTATGGCGTAAAGCTTAAAAGAGAAAGCTACTCAGGTGGTGAGCGAGACAGCTTTGGCAGATTTCATCTCTCAATTGGATATTTTTGATGGTTTTATAATGAAAATTCGCAGAGGATGCTTGACTTGTTGGCCAAGATTACCTATAAGAAAAGCCATTACGGATCAATTTATTTGTTTTTGTAAATAAAATTTGTTTTTAAAGAGAGTGTTGCTTATGTTTACTCAAAAGTCTTTTGTTTTGAAGCCGGCTGATGCAAATAAAAAATGGTTTCTAGTGGATGGTGAAAATCAAATTGTGGGTCGTCTGGCCACTGAAGTTGCTGATCTTCTTCGTGGTAAAAATAATCCATGCTACACCCCTAATGTTGATTCAGGTGATTATGTAGTAATAGTAAATGCAGAAAAAATAAAACTTACTGGTAATAAAATTGATAAAAAATTGTATTATTGGCACTCTAATTTTATTGGTGGATTAAAACAACGAACAGCTAAAGAGCAGTTGGTGAAAAATCCTCAGAAAGTAATAATGGAAGCAGTAAAGGGTATGTTACCCAAAAACGCTTTGGGAAAAAAACAGTTGAAAAAACTTAAACTGGTAGTTGGTAGTGAACATACTTACCAAGCTCAAAAACCAGAAGTTTACAAAATAAAAGAGGGTTAGAATATGTCATCAAAAAGTAAAACGTGGGATGTTTACGCTGTTGGTAGAAGAAAGTCGTCTGTTGCTAGGGTTTACCTGGCGGAGGGTTCAGGCCAGATCACTATTAATAGAAGAGAGTTAAGAGAATATTTTACCAAAGGTACAAGCCAATATATTGTAAATCAGCCTTTGGCTCTTTTAAAATTAAATAGCAAATATGATATTTTGGTAAACGTAAATGGCGGTGGTTTGACTGGTCAAGCAGGTGCTATCAGACTTGGTATTGCTCGAGCCCTTATGAAAGTTGATCCAACGGTTCATAGCGAACTTAGAAAAGCTGGATTTTTAACTCGAGATGCTAGAAAAGTTGAGAGAAAGAAATACGGTCTCTCTGGAGCAAGAAGAGCTTATCAATTTTCAAAACGTTAATATTATTTTTAAAATACTCTATAAAAAAGGGGCTTTGGGCCCCTTTTTTTTTGATTTGTTTTTATTCAGAATAATTAATAAACTTTAATTAAATAAATTTAATTTAATTTAATTTCCGACATAAATGATAAAGTATTTTGTTGATTCAACCGAAGAACTCTCTGGGTAGTCTTTTGCAAGAGAGCACTAAATGAAATACTTTTTTTTACTCTATTTATTTTTATTTTTTCTTGAGCGGACCATGGCCATGAGTTATATGCCAATACCTTTCGAGAGACAGCTAGAGGAGTCTGATGGGGTAATGGAGGGGATGTATATATCTCATGAGTATAAAAAAACTGATAATCAAATCGTAACTATTTATACATTTTCAGTACATAAGTTTGTGGGTTTTTCCAGCAATGAAATCTACAATCAAAATAATTTTCAAATCATGGTGCCGGGAGGAACCTGGCATAATGAATCGTATCATGTCGAAGGTCTCCCTCAATTTTCTAAGAATGAACAGGTCGTCTTGTTGATAAAAAAGGCTAAACGTGGGTTCCAGTTGACTAATTTGGGATTGGGTAAATATGTGATCCAAACCATTGATAGAAAAAAAGTGATTTCATCGTCTGTATTTGCCAATCATAATCAGCTTGGAAATATTGATTATAATGAATACGTCAGGCTAGTTAACAAAGTCTTCAAACAAAGATTTACAGGGTTTAGTAACGGAAAAAATGTTTATTTACAAAATGAATTACCTGTAGAAAAAAATGTTGACCGAGTGCCTGCTTCTGTTGATAAAAAAACAATAAATAACTCTAACAGTAATTCAATGAATATTTTTTGGATATTACTTCTCCTGGCATTACTTGGAAGTGCCAGTAGGATTTATTCCAAAAAAAATAAATAATAATGACCAGGAATTAGTTTTTTGAAGAAAAGCATATTAATCATATTTTTATTTGTTTTATCAGCATGGTCATATGGCTATGTTTTAACCAAAAATAATTTTGGCCAGGAGGTAAAGTGGGGTAAGGAAAATATGAAATTATCTTTGTACTCCAATCTGAGTGGGGTATCACAACAAATATTGAATGATGCTGTAGCACAATGGAATGGAATCTCGCAGATGGCAATACAGTTAAAAGGCGCAAAAAGTGGTGATTACAACGATTGGTCGGGTAATGGTTATAACGATATTGGATATTCAAAACAACCAGTCTATTTCAATAATTCCTGTGCGGTTTTGGGGGTTACTACTTTAATTTATAATAAGGACGGGAATATCACTGAGGCAGATGTATTATTGAATGGTCATAGCGGTTGTTTTTCAACTAATACCAATAGTGATAATTTTCTTGGCAATGTAATTACTCATGAACTTGGACATTTGGTCGGCTTGGCCCATAACGAAGTTGTGCATTCTTCTATGTATTACACTTCGAGTATTGGCCAATATATATTATCGTCAGACGATAAGGCAGGGGCCCATGTATTATATCCAACTGGTTCCAAGGGGGGAGTGCGAGGGAAAATTATAGGTGGCAATTCATTGGTTGGAATATTTGGTGCCAACGTTATGCTGATTTCGGTTAAAAATGGGAAAGTTCTCGCTGCTAGTCTATCGGAGCCAGATGGAACGTTCAGCATATCAGGTGTCGATATCAAAAAAGATGATCGCTATTATATTTATGTTTCACCTGTTAAAAACAAAGATGTGTTTCCGAGCTATTATTACAGTATCAGAAATAATTTTTGCTATTCAAATGCCTCCTACCGGGGAGCTTTTTTTCAAAGTTGTGGCAATAGCCTGGTTGGTTATCCATATAGTTTTAAAGCAGCTACAGATAATCAGATCATGGAATCAGGCAATATTACGATAAGGTGTAATATTGATGTTCCAGATGACTACCTTTATGAAAAGAATGAAGACTGGTACGAACTCGATATTGTTGATGATGAAAATAATATTGGGGAAACCTTTGTTGGGTATTTTGAAAAAAAATATAATTATGAAGGAGATGTGCTTTCTTCTATTGAACTTGATGGAATTGACCGGATTAAAATTAATTTAAGTGATTTGAATTTTTCAAGCTGGGGAGATGGGGACGAAACGATATATTTAGAATATCGTATGATTACGCAAGATATTTATTCCAAATTAATTTCGAGAGTAAGAATTAATGGAGTTGAACAACAGTATATTTTTCCAGATAGCGATTATTCCATCATTTATAATCAGAAAGGTAGGATACCCATTAGTAAAACCAATTTTTTGAGTAATGTTTTTGAATTTACCATAGAACCCCTTAATAAGTGGGGAAAATGTTCGGATAGCTTGGTGTTAGACGTTAGCCAGATGTGTCCGATTAATGGTTATCAGGAAAATCAGTTGTTTTATATGGATAATGGTATGTACGATTCATTATTCATTTATTTCATCGATTTTCATATTAGTAAGAAAAAAAATACTTTATCAGATCAAATTGAGAATTACACAATGATTTCTCATAAAGCCATTGATACCAATCAAGGTAATGATAGCTGTCCAGATGCTCCTAATGCCTATTCTGTTTCTGCCAATATCCCGGAGTTTTTTAGTGGACTAATTAGCAAGAAAAAATCAGATAGTGATCCTATGGCCTGTGCTTCAATAGATACGTCAAATCCAGGTGGACCTTTTAATAATTTTATGAGTACTTTGCTGGGATTTCTTTTAATTTTAATTTTTTTTGGACAAAAAAGAGTCAAGAATTATTGATTTTATTGTTCCTTTTAAATCAGAGTGATATCATTTAGTATAACTATGTAAATATGCCGGTCATTATCAAGGATATGAAAAAATGAAATGGATTTTAATTCTTATTGTATGTTTGTGGTTGCCCAATATTCTATGGGGACAAGATTTATTTTCAGAAAGAATTAGAAAAATTGCCTGTAATAAAACGTCGGTATTTGTTAAACAAGGAATATTCTATAACCAGGGAGATAAAAAACCTTACAAGCTAAATGCCCTGAGACATTCCTACACAAAAAGTAATGGCTACGAAAGAATAGTTTTTGATTTTGACTCTAGTGATTTACCGAGAATTTATGGGCATATAAAATCACAAGAGAATAAATTGTTTATTGATATGTTTAATACTGAATTGAAAGCTGGTATCAAGTCTTTTGGTACTAGTAAATATGTGAAAGATGTTAAGGTGTTTCCGGTCTCATCTGACATGTTGACTATGGAATTTGGTTTAAAACAAAATGTTGAGTTTGACATATTTTGTTTAAAGTCGCCTGGAAGATTGGTAATTGATATTAAGTAATTTAAGGTGGGAGAAAAGATTGTGGAAGAAGATAAAGGTTATCAAGTACAGATAAAAACTGATCCATCCAATGAAAGACATTTTCCCAAGGAAGTGGTGATTATATCGATTATGAATAGTCCAATTTTTCCAGGAATGATTGCGCCAATTATTCTAACTGAAGAAAAATTTACGCCGGAACTTGAAAGTTTTATTCAAAAATCGGGTTATGTCGCTTTGAATTTGGTAAAGTATAAAGAATTGCAAAAAACCGTTGATTTGTCAGAAAATACCTCCGACGAGGCGATGGAAGAGGCAATGGATGGTATTAAGATATCTTCTCATGATATTTATCGAGTGGGTGTTCTGTGCAAAGTGGTCAAGAAATTGAAATTGCCGGATGGCTCTGTCAATATTTTAGTTCATGGCATAAAAAGATTTCGAGCAAGTAAAATTTTACAAGAGGAACCCTTGTTAGTTTCTTCAGTAGAAGTGTTTGAGGATATTATTGAAACGGATGAGGAATTGGATGCTTATACTCGTTCAATAATTAACCAAGTTAAAAAGCTAAGTGAAATTAATCCTTATTTTAATGAAGAAATGAAATTGGCGATGCTTAACTCCCCTTCACCAGGAGCTTTAGCGGATTTAGTGGCCTTTGCTATTTCGCTTGATATTCCAGAAGCACAGGATTTTTTAGAAACCCTGGTGGTGAAAAAAAGATTCGCCAAATTACTGGTCTATTTAAAAAGAGAAAAAGATGTTGCAGATATTCAAAAAAAGATTTCAGATGAAGTGAATGATAAGGTCAATAAATATCAACGGGAATATTTTTTACGGGAGCAATTGAAAGTCATTAGGACCGAGCTAGGCATGGATGATGATACCAAATCTAGAGATCTAAAAAGAATTAGTGATGCAATTAAAGAAATTGGTTTGCCTGAAGAGGTCAAGCAATCTGCTGATGAAGAGTTGGAAAGACTCGAAGTAATCCCTGATAGCAGTCCTGAGTATAACGTAGCTAGAAGTTATTTAAATTGGATTGTGGATTTGCCGTGGAATAAATCTACTGAGGATAAAGTGGATATTCAGCAATCTCAAAAAATTCTGGAAGATGATCATTTTGGTCTTGAAAAACCTAAAGAAAGAATTCTTGAATTTTTGGCAGTAAGAAAATTAAAGCCTCAGTATGATGGAACAATTTTATGTTTAACTGGTCCTCCGGGTACTGGTAAAACTTCGCTGGGAAAAAGTATTGCTAGGTCACTTGGAAGAAAGTTTTATCGGTTTAGTCTTGGTGGTATGAGAGATGAAGCTGAGATTAAAGGACATCGACGAACCTATATTGGGGCCATGCCTGGCCGAATTATTCAGGCTCTTAAAAGAGTACAGGTGAATAATCCGGTAATTATGCTGGATGAAATTGATAAATTGGGAAAATCATTTCAAGGAGATCCAGCTTCGGCTTTATTAGAGGTACTTGATCCAGAACAAAACAACAAGTTCATTGATAATTATCTGGATGTTCCCTTTGACTTGTCTAAAGTTCTCTTTATTGCTACGGCTAATTTTATGGCCGATATACCAACACCGCTGCTTGATAGAATGGAAGTAATCGAGTTATCAGGTTATTCGTTGGAAGAAAAACTTTCTATTGCTCAGAAATGGGTTATACCGAAACAATTAAAAAAACATGGTTTAACACGTGCACATTTCAAGCTTTCAATCTTAGTAATTAAAAAATTAATTTATGATTATGCCAGAGAACCAGGTGTTAGGGTAATGGAGCAAAATATAGCCAAGCTTTGCAGAAAAGCAGCACTTTTGAAGGTCAGTAAAAAAACTCGAAAAATTTTTGATCCAGAAGTTAAAGATTTGGAAACCCATTTGGGGCCTATCAGATTTCAAAGTGAGTTGGCAGGAAAAAATAATCAGCCAGGAGTTGTTACCGGGCTGGCCTGGACGGCATATGGTGGAGAGATTCTTTTTATTGAAACGCTTCCTTTAGAGGGAAAAGGGTTCAAGTTGACTGGACAGTTAGGAGAAGTGATGAACGAGTCAGCTACTCTTGCTCATAGTTATGTGAGGAAGCGTCTTCAGTTAGATAGCCAAATGAAAAAGAAGACACCGATTCCAAAAGAAAAATCCAAGGAAAATTCGGAAAATAAAGATGGCGATGACTTTCTTTCAACCCATGATATTCATCTGCATTTACCTGCAGGTGCAGTTCCCAAGGATGGGCCAAGTGCAGGAATAACTATGGCCGTTGCTTTATACAGTCTCGCTAATGATATTCGAGTTAGATCAACCTTAGCGATGACAGGTGAGTTGTCTCTTACCGGAAGAGTAATGCCGGTGGGAGGAATAAAGGAAAAAGTGCTAGCCGCAAGAAGGGCCGGGATAAAGGAAATTATATTGCCGAAAGAAAATGAAAAGGATTTGGTAGAGGTGCCAGAAATGCACAGGAAAGGTTTGGTTTTTTACCCAGTTTCTACCTTCGATGAGGTAGTAAAAATTGCATTTTCTAAACAAAAAAATAAATAGGAAATATCTAGAATTCGTCTGAATCGTATTCGCTGATAGGAGCGTGCTTGATTTTACCAGCAGCAACTTCTCGAAGGGCCATAACGATGTCTTTATTTTTGGCTTTTACTAAATACTCTGCGCCTTCTCGTAACTGTTTTACTCTTTTAGTAGCAAGATGAACTAGTTCATATCTGTTTTCAACTTTCTCTAAACAGTCTTCAATTGTAATTCTCGCCATTAAGTAGCTCCTTCATTAATAATAAAAGATATGATGTATATATATTTTAAGTTACCTGCAATGTCAAAAGCAACGGGCTAGCTCGGTGTGTTATATAGTTTGTCAATTTCATTTTTATATTTTTCCAGGACAATTTTTTTCTTAAGCTTCATCGATGGGGTAAGCGTACCATTTTCTATGCAAAATTCTTCAGGTGCTATGAAAAAATCTTTGATTGTTTCAAAACGAGCTAGTTCTTGGTTAACTTGTTCAATGTTTTTCCTTATGAGTTCCTTGACCTGAGGATTGGATGCCAGTTCTTTTATGGATAATCCTGGGAATTCATCTTCAAAGCTGGCCTGCTCTATACCAACGATGCCGGTCAGGTAATTTTTTCGATCTCCAACTACTAGGAATTGAGTAATATATTTCTTGAGTTTCATCTTATTTTCAATAGGCTGGGAAGCAATGTTTTTTCCGCCCGAAGTGATAATGATATCCTTTTTTCTGTCAGTAATAACCAAATAGCCTTGCTCATTGAGTTTTCCGATATCACCGGTATGAAGCCAGCCGTTTTGAATAGATTCTTCAGTGGCTTCTGGGTTTTTGAAGTATTCTTTAAACATGGCCTCGGTTTTTATGAGAATTTCCCCATCTTCGGCAAATGCAATTTCTACACCCTTGAGCGGAAGTCCTACCGAACCAGGAATTTGTTTGTTGGCAGGATTAGCAACACAGGGAGCAATGGTTTCGGTCAGGCCATATCCTTCCAGGATTTTCAGATTAGCATTTCTTAAGAAGAGAATGATTTCTCTAGAGATAGGGGCTCCGCCTGAAACAAAGTATCTGACTTTTCCACCAAATCTTTTATATATTTTTGAAAAAACGAGAAAATAAGCAATTTTGCGTTTAACATTTTGAAAAAAACTTGGTTGTTGGTCCTGATCAAGTAAATTAAAAAAATCGCTAGAAACTTTTTTTGCCCAGTTAAATATACATCTTGAAACGGGAGAACCGTCGGCGACTTTTTGATTTATTTTCTCATATATTTTCTCGAAAATTCTTGGTACCGCCAGCAGAACCGTTGGTTTCACTAAATTGATATTGTCGATTACTTTGTCAATACTTTCAGCGTAAACTCCGCAAAGTCCAAAAGCCAGATTTAGCATGGAATCGCATCTTCCCAAAACGTGAGAGGTTGGTAAAAAAACGAGAGTTCTGTCTTTTGAGCTAAAAGCGTAATTCAGAGTTTCAAATAAATTAGTTAACATGGAGGCAAAAGCGTGTTGAGTGATAACAGCGCCTTTAGGTTCGCCAGTGGTTCCAGAAGTGTAAATAATAGAGACAATATCACTACCTTCTTGGGATTTTATCATTTGTCTAACAATATCGCCTTTGAGACTTTTGAATGTTTTGCCATTTTCCATAATCTGGATATAGTTATGAATTTGAATGTTTGGGTTGGTCATTTTGTTAATTACAGAAATTTCCAAGGAATCAATGGAAATGATGTGTTTGATATTAGGTATTTCATTTTGGATTTGAATAATTTTTTCAAATTGGGCGGCATTTTCTATCACTAAAATTTTTGACTCCGAATGATTAATAATAAACTTAATTTCATGAGATAAATAATTAGGATAAATTGGAACCACCACAGATCGACATGACATAGTGGCATGATCAAAAAAGTTCCACTCCTTCCTGGTGTGGGATAGGATGGCCAGCTTGTCTTGAATTCCAATTCCCAGATCAGTTAGCGCCAAGGTCAATGTTTCAATCACCTCAAAGTATTCTTTAAAGGTAAGGTAAAAAATTTGGTTATTGTTAATCCAGCCAAGCGCATGATTGATTGGATGACGGTTAACTTTTTCAAGTAAAAGTTTTCCTAAGGTTTTGTGATTTTGCATGTGTTTTCCTGTAGTTATAGTAATAAGGATACAGCTTTAATTAGCAAAAAAAATTTGTTTGTCCAATTTTTTTATTGGATCAATATAAAGATTATATATTTTAACTAATTGCAATCAGTAAAATGACCAATTAATTGAATTTCTTTGAAAAAAAACCTAAAAATATGAGAATGCATAATGAGATTTTTAGCAATTTCACGATGTTTTAAAAAAAACCAAATGAATCAAGAATACATTACTACATTTCACTTCAGAGGGTATTATTGTGGAAGTTGTATTAAAAGTATAAAAGTGCTCACTCAAAAAAATATTTTTGTACTCGGAATGGACTATATTTTAACGTTAGACTCCGTTAAAATAGAAAATAAGAATTTATGGTGTACATTATTTAAATATCAGAAACTATTTTAATCAAGGGATTATTATGAATAAGGAATTTGAAGATTATATACTGGCAGAAAGAGAATTTTTGCATGATATTAGTAATCACCTTGTCGTTATTTCAGGGATGACAAGTTTTGTCCAAAGCAAATTAACTGAAATCCAGAGCATTGATCCTAAATATATTGAAAAACTTGGCAAAGCCGTTAAGGCCTGTGAGAAATTATCTCACGCCGTTATTGAGCGAAGATCAAAAATTAAGGCCATTCAATAGGTTTAGTTGGTCTTGGTTTTAATTCCGTGAATGTTGACCTCATCACCAATCATAAAGGCATTGATCTCATATAGGAGATTATTTTCTTTTTCAAAATTTTTTAACATAGCAATTGAGGCATTTTCTTCAGAGTGTAATACTTCGAGCTCCCCAATTTTAATTTTAAAATAATATCGTGTTTTGTCTGAGTAGGGGTCTAATCTTGAAATATTTCTGTATACATCAAGGGTTGCCCCGCTACCAACCCCCTGGAGCTGTCCGATGTTTAAATAATAATTTTTCTTAATTTTTTCACCTTCTGTTCCCATGGGAATCTCTTCGGCGATGCTAAAAATTACAAAGTCCTTGGAAAAAACAGGGGATATTTTAATTAAAAAAATAATGAGTGGGATTAGGACAAGATATGCAATTTTCATTTTTCATGGCCTTATGCTTAAAAGGATTCTTCCAAATATCCTGATAAACAAGAGGTTTTGTAACTCTCATCCGTGATCATTACTGCTCTTTTCTAGGCAAGTAATCGACACAATTTTGAATTGTATTTAATAAATCATGGGCCATTAAATGAAAGTGGAATAAAGTTCCACATTTTAGTATTGTTATAATACTATTGTCGTTCAAGTCTTAGATATTTCATGAAATTGGAAACAATTCCCGACTGTCTGAAGTTTTTAAGTTCGTTGTGAAACAAAAAATAATCTCTTGAATAAAAAAGCATTATCCAGGGTAGATCATCCAAAATGATGTCTTCCATTTTTTGAAGAATTTTGGTTCTGGTTTCCTGGTCGTTCATGTCGTTAATTTGAGTGAAAAGTTCATCAATTTTTTTATTTGAATAAAAAGTGACATTCGGCCCAGGTGGATGATTTTTAGTGATAAGTAGTTGAAGTACATTTTCGGCGTCGGGATAATCGAGATTCCAGCCATCTTGCCAAAATTGAAGTTTTCCAGCATAGAATTTTTTTAAAAAATCAGGAAAAGAGTTAAGTTTGGCATTTACTTTAATATTAATTTTTTTTAGTTCATCTGAAATGAATTGGGCGTGGTTGACCGCAGTTTGATTTTCTCCTCGCAAGTCAAAAGTGATGGGAGGAAGATTTTTGCCTTCAGGGTATCCGGCTTCAGCTAAATACTTCTGGGCTTTGGCAATGTCATAGCTATAGGGCAATTCTCTGGTGGGGCTGTAGCCGGCAACGCCGGGAGGGTAAATTGAATTGGCCTTAAGTCCTATTCCCGAAAAGACACGAATATATTTATTGATATCAATTGCGTGGGCAATTGCTTTTCGTAGTTTTTTGTTTTTTCCCCATACAGGGTCTTTCATATTGAAAGACAACCACCAATAAGTCAGTGCTGGTGAAAGTTGTAATGAAATATTCTTGCTTGTCAGATTAGGGGATAATTCGCCTCGCGAGTTGATAGCGTTGTCGTAAAAATCCTGAGAAAGCATCATATAATCAATTTTCTTATCAAGAAAACCAGTCCATCTTCCTTCAGTTTCCGGCATGACATAAAAATTAATCGCATTAAGAAAGGGGATTTTTTTTCCGGCATCCTTGAGCAGATTTAACTCGTAAGATTTTCGATCTCCTTCTGTCGGGTACAAAGCTGCCCGATAGTGCTCAAATTTTTCCAGTTTGATATATTTTTCTTTTATCGTGCTAGTTAGTTTGAAAGGCCCGGTTCCAATGATTTGTTGATGAAATGAGTTGTTATAAAATTTAATAGCTTCTTCAGGTATGGGAGAAGTGAAGGACATAGCCAGTGTGTATAAAAATTGAGGTTGGGGCTCGTTTAGTTCAATAATCAGGGTGTAGTCATCAATCGCTTTCAGTCCAGATACTTCCAAGTTGAAAAATTTATCAAGACTGTTGCCAGCATCTTTTCTAAATTTATTCAAGCCTTTAATCTTTTTGTCAAATAACCACCATCCGACACTTTGAGTTGGTATGAAAGCAAGTCGTTTAAATTGATTGATAAAATCTTGCGCTTTAACCAGACGGACCTGATGGTTAAAGGCGGGGTTATCGTGGTACCTAACATTTTTCCTGATTTTAATTGTATACTTAGTGTTTCCATTTTCAATTTTAGGCATTTCTTCCGCTAAAAGTGGGATTAGTGAATATGGTCGTTTTAAGTAATGATATTCGTAAAGAGTCTCATATGCCTGGTCCATTACAGTTGCTGAGACGGTGTCGTAGGTAGAGCTGGGATCAAAAGAATCTATATGACTGGTAAGAGCTACGTTTAAAGTATTGCTGTCGATGGAGTTGTAAAGAGCTTTTCGACATGAAAAAAAAAGTAACGGCAGCATAAATAATATAAATAATTTTCCCATTTATTGGTCCGGTTATAATTTTTTTTCTAAAGCTTCACCAAGCTTTTTGCCGACCGATCCTACCTCAAATTTATCACAAGCACCTTGCGCCATATCAGGCCTACCCCCAGATTTTCCGCCAAATTTCATTATAATGCTATTTAATATGTCTGGGCAGATTATTTTGGGTGCCTTGCTTCCGGCCCGTAGTAAAACTGTCATCTTGTCGTTTCTGTTCATGGCGATAAAAATAAATCCATTTTGATATTTAGAGATAAATTCATCTGAAAGTTTACGAAGATCCGTATTGTCTGGAGCGAGGACGGCTTTGAAGGGATAAAGATTTTTTAGCATTTCAGGTTGATCAAAAAGATGCTTATTGTCCATTGATTGGATTTTTTCCTTTAATGATTGGATTTCTTTGTATTGGGTTTTTAGTTCTTTGATTTGTTTTTCAATTTGCGGATAAACATTTTCTGTTCTGGTTTTTAGCATAAGTTCAATTTTGCTTAATTCTTTTGAACGGTGATGAAGATATTTAAAGGCGGAAGTGGATGTTAATGCCTCAATTCTACGAATGCCAGTACTTAGTGCCCCTTCAGATACAATAACAAAAAGTCCGATTTCAGAGGTATTTTTTATATGAGTTCCCCCGCACAGTTCCACCGAAACGGGTGGATCATTTTCATTTTTTATACTGATTACCCGGACATGTTCACCATATTTTTCTCCAAACAAAGCTTTAGCTCCGCTAGCTGTTGCCTCCTTGGTGTTCATTTTTTTGGTTGATACGGGAATTTGATTTGCTATGGATTGGTTGACGATGGAGGCTACCTGGTCTAATTCCTCGTTCGTTAATCCTTTTGGGTGAGTAAAATCAAATCGTAAGCGTTCATCGGTTACCAGTGAACCTGCCTGATGGACATGATCCCCAAGCACTTTTCCAAGAGCCGCATGTAAAAGATGAGTTGCTGTATGATTTCTGGCTGTTAAATTTCGTTTAGTTACATTTACTTTCAAAATATATGATTCTTTAATATTCAATTTGTTGTTAGTCTGGGCGATTAATACTGTAAAATCATCGAGTGGTTTGATCGTGTTTAGCACTTGAGCGATTTCCACATTGTCTTTTGTCATAATGGATCCGCTATCTCCTGTCTGGCCCCCCGATTCTCCGTAAAAAGGGGTGTAATCAAAAATAAGTAAATCATGATCTCCGAGGGTTCTTTTTTCCAGCAACTTTGCTTCTAAAGTTAACTGGTCGTAAGAGAAATGGTTGTTGCCGAATTTTTCCTTCAATTCATAAAAAATTTTGTCATCTATCTCAAGATTTCCTTTCCATGATTTTTTAGATAAATTTCTCTGTTCTTCCATTTTGCGATTAAAGCCATCATGATCAACGGCAAGGTTTTTTTCTTTTAAAATAGTTTCGGTCAGATCAAAGGGAAAACCAAAGGTGTCATATAGTTTGAAAATAGTCTCGCCTGACAATGTCTGGTTGACTAGATTATTTGTTAATTCCTGGTTTAAAAATTTTAAACCAGTTTCAAGTGTTTCATAGAATTTTTCTTCTTCAAGTTTAATAAATTTTTCAGCCATTGAAATATTTTTGGCATTTTCTGGGTATGATTGTCTGATGGTTTCAAAAAAAGCCGGTGCTAGCTTGTAAAATGATCCACCAGGAGCTTCCAATTCCCGTAAATGTCTTACTGCTCTTCTTATGATTCTTCGTAAAACGTATCCCCGTCCTTCGTTGGAAGGGATGACTCCATCGGTAATCAACATTGAGGTGGATCTGATGTGATCGGCGACAACGCGGATATGACCACAAAAGCGTTTGTCAGAATAATCTTTACCAGTTAAATTTTGGATTTTGGATATAATTGGAGTAAATAAATCTGTGTCATAATTCCAATATTTTTCCTGTAAAGCGGCGGCTATTCTTTCAAGTCCAGCGCCAGTGTCAATGGATGGCCGAGGTAGAGGAAATCTACCTTCTTTGTTTTTTTCATATTGCATAAAAACCAAGTTCCAAATCTCAACGTAGCGTTGTTCATCATCCAATAGGTTTTGATTTGTTCCAGGTTTAAAGCCAGGAGTGCAAAATTTTTCCCCATGGTCAAAAAATATTTCGCTACAGGGGCCGCAAGGGCCAAATTCACCCATTTCCCAGAAATTATCCTTATCACCTTTTTTAAAAATACGATCTTTATTAATACCAGTGACTTTCGGCCATAAAAGCAGGGCCTCTTCATCGCTTTCATGTACCGTTATATAAAGTTTATTTTTAGGCAGTTGAAGAGTTTTAGTTAAAAATTCCCATGCAAAAAAAATAGCATCCTCTTTGAAATAGTCGCCAAAAGAAAAATTTCCAAGCATTTCAAAAAAAGTATGATGACGGGCGGTAAATCCTACGTTGTCCAAGTCGTTGTGTTTGCCTCCAGCACGAACACATTTTTGGATAGTAACTGCCCTTTTATCCTGAGGGGTACTTTTGCCGGTAAAATAATCTTTAAATTGATTCATTCCAGCGTTGGCAAAAAGCAAGGTTGGGTCATTAATAGGAACCAACGAGGATGAAGGCATATGTTTATGGCTTTTGTCTTGAAAGTATTTAATAAAATTATTACGGATTTCATTACTTTTCATATTTCTCTCGATTAAAAGAACAATAACAGTTTAAGCTAGCATAAATAGTATAGAAATTAAATCTCTGATAACTTTTTCGTGAGGGAGGTCATTATTTTTTTATAATTGTGGCCCTTGGAGTATAAATAAGAAAAAAGTTTCTTTTGTATTTGATATTTTTCGTCTTGATTCAAAGGTCTGTGGGTGAATTTTTTGATTTTTTTATCAATTAATTGATCAAGCTGTTCTTCCTCCGTAATTTCCTCTTTTGCAAAAATAGAGTCAATTTCACTATCTTCGAACGACAAGTCTTCATGCTTTAAAAATTTATGTATGTGAGATTTTGAATAGTTTCTTTTGGCAAGTGATCTGATTTTGGAGTCCATATAGCGTTTTTCGTCAAAGATGCCTTGGCTGGAAATCCGTTCTAAAACAGCATCAATAATTTCTTTTGAATATCCTTTTTGACTTAATTTTTTTTGCAATTTGCTCTTGGGATAGTCCTGTCTGGAAATAAGAAATAAAATGTAATTATATGCTTTGTTTGTTTCTTCATTCATAAAAAAAGCGGCCAATTATGGCCGCCCGTTTATACCTTATTGTAAATCAGTCTTTGGTTTTTTAGCTTTAGCTTTATTGTCATCGACAGATATCTCTCCGGTGATAGGGTCTATTTTTTCATTTTTACCTGCTAGTCCGTGCTTATCAAGAATCAGCGTTCTGATTTCGTTCATTATGGCCGGATTTTCTTTAAAATAATTTTTAGAATTTTCTCTACCTTGTCCAATTTTAATATTGTTGTAAGAGAACCAGGCGCCAGCTTTTTCGACAATCTTTTCTTCTACGGCGATATCAAGAATATCCCCTTCTCGGGAAATTCCTTCTCCAAACATAATGTCGAATTCGACGCTTTTAAAAGGAGGAGCCACTTTATTCTTAACAACTTTGACCTTGGTTCGATTGCCGATATATTCTTCTCCGTCTTTTATAGAGGACACTTTTCTTATGTCCAACCGAACGGAAGCATAAAATTTAAGAGCGTTTCCTCCAGTGGTTGTTTCTGGATTGCCAAACATAACCCCAATTTTCATTCTTAACTGGTTGATAAAAACAACGGTGGTATTGGATCTGGAAATCGATCCTGTTAATTTTCTCAAAGCCTGACTCATAAGTCTCGCTTGCAATCCCATATGGGAATCTCCCATGTCGCCTTCCAATTCAGCCTTAGGAGTGAGGGCCGCCACAGAGTCGATGATTAAAAGACTTACAGCACCAGATCTAACGAGCATGTCGCTGATTTCAAGTGCTTGCTCGCCACTATCTGGTTGCGAGATAAGCAAATTAGAAACATCAATTCCAAGTTTGGAAGCATAATTAGTGTCGAGAGCGTGTTCTGCATCAACAAAGGCGACGGTGCCACCAGCCTTTTGGCATTCAGCTGCAAGGTGAAGCGTGAGAGTGGTTTTTCCGGAGGATTCCGGGCCATAGATTTCGATAATTCTACCTTGGGGAATTCCACCTACACCAAGGGCAAGATCAAGACCTAAACAGCCAGTAGAAATAGCCGGAATTTTTTCATGTATCTCGTTATCACCGAGTTTCATGATGGCACCTTTGCCAAATTGTTTTTCAATTGAGGCTAAGGCCAGATCGAGAGCTTTTGCTTTGTTTGCTTTATCCATAACGGTTGTCTGATTCATTGTTTTCTCCATAGGGCAAAGGGTTATAAATTAAATACCATTTTCTCTAAACTACGACATCTAAAACTTATGCAAATCAGTCAGGTTTTCCTTTTTTTATCACTGCAAAATTACTCACAACTTTCTACCTGTCTTTTAAAAATTGACCTGCAATTAATTTCTATATAAAAAGGTTATGCGTAAATATTGCGTAAGTCAAGCGTAAAATGTGCGTAAGTTTTTTTTAAAAAAATAGCATTTATGGATCAGTCACACCTGAGATAGTTAGACCTAGAGATAGGTTTTTAGGTCTGATATTGGTGTTGATGTACGATGATTATTGAGCCATACAAATCCAAATTATATGAACCAAGCAAATGATTCTTGAAATTTATATAAATATTGAAAATTGAAATGATGTATAATGTTAATTATTCGGGAGGGATTTTATGTCTCAAACAATTATTTTCATTCTATTCATTTTTTTTATAAATATTATTCATATTGAGGCAGTTTGTATAAAACGAGAATTTACAGACGACGAAAAAAGACTAATTGACGATAAATTAACAGGAGCTCTGGTAATGATGCAAGTTAAGACGGGAGTAGGAGTAGATGATAAAGCAAAAAAATATATTTTAAAAAAATTGAATGAGGTTCTAGATGAAGGATTTGATCTGACTAATAGTAACGTAGAATTTGAATGGATAAAATCGTCAGAAAAAATGTCTTGTTTTGCCGGTCATTGCCCTGTAGATACTTTTTTTAACATATCACAAAATGGAAAAAAAGTATGTTTTCCTTGTGTGATAGAAGAAAAAAAGTATTGGGGAATTATTTGCTCAGAACATGAAGAAAAAGTGGATACATCTGCACCAAGAGAACAGGGGAAGTTGTCGTCTAGTGATGCCGGTGATAGGTTATCGAATGATTCTAAAAGCTCAGCCACGGGACCCAAGTAGCGGTCCAATAAACTCCTCCGGCCATCAGTCCGCTGACAAGATCGTCAAGAATTATTCCCATACCGTGGGTGACTTTTTTATCGAAGTAGCTTGCCGGCCAAATTTTTATAATGTCAAAAAAACGAAATAAAATAAAAACTATTATGACGTGGAAAAAACTTGTTTTAGAAATAAAAGGGTAGGTGATCATCAGTCCTAAAAATTCATCGATAACAATCCATGAGGGGTCATGTTTTTCATATTTTATTTGAGCTTGGTGGGAAAAATAAATGGCAAAAATGGTTATAAAAATAAAGACTGGAATAAAAACATAAAAACTCAAATTAAGTTTTAATAATAAATATAATAAGGGAATGGTGGCGATTGAAGCCAGTGTGCCGGAGGCGTACGGGAAAAAACCGATTCCCAGCATTGATAAGAACAAAACGTTGGGAGAGTTGATTTTGAGTCGTTGCATTATTTGCCGCACAGCTAAAGTTTAAAATCTAGAGTTTCATAACATTTTAGTGTATTTAACCCTCTATGCAAAGACCCGAGTACTTATCGAAATATTATTTTGATTGGGAACTTTTTGACATCGCAATCAATGGAAAATCTGCGCTGGATACAAAGTTCTTTATCACTCCGATGAATTCCAAGGAGCAAGTAGAAAAGTTTCTGATTGGATATGGCCTCGATCCAAACGAGGTGGTGGGAAAAGCTGAACTTTTTGGGATTTTCCAGGAGTCTTTGCAGTTTATCAGAAGATATTTTTTAAAAGAGGGAAATCCTGATGGCCTGGATTTGAATATTCCAGACGCCTTGTACATGATTTCAGATATCACTGATTTGTTTTTAATGGCCACGGAAAATAATTTTCAAAAAAGAATTCAAAGACTTTGGGCCGAAATTGTTCTTAAAATTATGCATGTTATTTTACATGTGGATAAGGATCTAAGAACTAATTATTTCTCGATTATCCAGACCCAAATTTTTGATCGTTTTTATAAATATGTCTATCGGGATCAGGAGAATAATTTATTTCTCGGAGTCAAAGGTTCGGATGAGAAAATTGCACTCTATGATTTTCAAACGAAATCTAAAAAATCAAGAGATAGCGTTATTATAAAACTTCTTAATAAAGATGAGAGTGTGGCTGAGGAATTATTTGATCGGGTAGGCCTGCGCTTTGTAACCCATAATCCCTTCGATAGTTTGCGGGTGATCAAGTTTTTGATGGAGCGAAATATTGTTATTCCCCATAACATAAAACCAAGTCGATCTGTTAATTCTCTTATGGATATTAAAAAATTTAGAAAGAGATATTGGACCATCTTAAAACAGGCCATACGAAAAAATTTTTCTCACGAAGAATTTGCTAAAGCGCTGGAGCAAGCATCTAAGGAATGTTCTTTTGAAAAAGCGATAGAGCTGGATCGGAATAAACATAGATCAAAACAATATAAAGCTATGCAATTTACCTCTATGCAATTGATAATTTATAAAGATCCATTTTTGCAGGAATTTAATAAAATAAAACATTATGCCAGGGATCTTGATCAACAAAATGTGCTCGCTAAAAAGGTTTTAGCCTTGGATACCTCCCTGCTTGCTAGAGATATTCGTTTTTTCTATCCTTACGAAATTCAGATCATGGACAAGGATAGTTATAAAATCAATACCGAGGGAGAAGCCTCCCATGAAGATTATAAGAAAGCTAAATTGAAAGCCGCCATGAAAAGAGTCTTTTGGGCGTTACTTAAGAATCTTAATATTCAGGCAGATGATCTTTAGATCGTCTAGAAACTGTACAATTGCTAACTCCCTTTCAGAGTCTAAGCTTTCTATCAATTAAATATTAATTAGTTAATCTGGATTAATTCGGCATTAAAATTGCGATAATAACTCACATGTGTATCTACGACTATATAGACTATAAACAATTTTTATCGGATCATTTTCAATCAAAGAAGGTATCTAGAGCTGATTATTCATACGGTATTTGGGCTAAAAATCTTAATTTAAAGACAACGGCAAGTTTAACGATGATTGTAAACGGTGATCGCCATCCTGGGCCTAAACTTCAAAAACATATTGTAAGTTATTTTAAATTTAATAAGGAAGAAGCGGATTATTTCGCTGATTTGGTACAGCTAAAAAAAAGTGAGTCTAAGGATATTGCGCTTCATCTTGGGCTTTTACGTAAAATAAAATCTAGAAATAGTATTAAATGTCACCTTCTAAGTGAAGAAGTCTTTTCCAGAATATGTAGTTGGTATTACTTCGCTTTAAGGGAAATGATTAATCTAGAAAATTTCCAAAACGACCCAGAGTGGATAACCAATAAATTGTTGTTTCAAGTAAAAACAGAAGATATTGAAAAAGCAATCAAAGATTTGAAAGCACTCGGCCTTATCCGAGAAGACAAGGACGGAAAACTAAAAAATTGTACCGATGGGTTGAATACCTACGATGAGATACCTTCAAAAAGCATACGTCAATTTCATAAACAAATGCTTAAAAATGCGGAGACTGCTCTTGATAAAATTGACGTGGATAAAAGGTATGTCAGCGCACTTACAATTCCGGTAAATTCAAAAAAGCTTGCTGAGCTTAAAAAATATGTTCAAAAAGTGGAAAATGAAATTTTGGAAATGTTTACTGATAAGCACCCCGACAGTATTTATCAGATTAATTTACAATTTTTCCCGCTCACCAAGTCAGAGGAAGAGATATGAAATACTTTATTGTTATGATGTTTATGTTTGTTAGTCCAGTCATGGCGAAAGATACTCTTGCAGAGAAACTACAGCAACTGGAAAAGACCCATGGAGTTATTTTTAACGATATTAGATATACTAAAAAAAATTCGAAACCATCAAACGACGAAATATTCAGGATATTGAGAGATAATAATAATCAATTAAGAACAACAAATAAAAACTTCATTCAAGACTCTGAGAAAAAAGCGATAGAGGAATTGAAGCAAATTATGCAAATAGCAAGTGGAAGTCGCGTGGGTAATGGTGGGGATGTCTTAAAATGCGGCAGCAATATGCTTGTGCTGGATTATTATCAGGCAGCGAAATTTGGTAAAAACGAATTTGAAATATATCCTTATGGTTCAAATATGGAGGCAGTTAATTCTATTACTCAAAAATTAAAGCATACGTTTCCTAAGCTGGGGCAATCGCTTGAAAAATTTTATTTAAATTTTAAAACAAGAGAAAAATTTAACGAATCTGTTTTTTGGGTCCCAGAAGAAGAGCTTATTAATATAAAAGACGAAGTATTAATGAGCAAAATTAAAGATTGTGTGCTTGTTCAAGCAGTCATTCGATTGAAAACTCACCGGACCATTTATTTCTTTAATAGGAATATCATGGACAATTTAAAAAAATCAAAATCTCAACTTTCCTGGATGCTGGTTCATGAATGGCTATGGGATTACATCGATAACGCTAATGATTTAAGGGATCTTAATCATTATTTACATTCCAGATTATTTTTAGATGCGAAAGAAGAAGAGATTAAAGAATATTTAAATAAGTTTGGTTTTAAAATAACTAATGAAGATAGTTTTTCATATTTTCTAAGTGAGGAGGAAAAAACCATTGATCAAATTAATAGTTTTCATACAATCTTATCAAGCATCCCTTCTGGGTATAGCAGGGAGGGAACACTTGGTTTTCAAAAACTTTATAAACAAATGGAAAAGATGAAGTATGTTAATACACCAGAAGTAAATGTTGCTTATGATAAGGTTATAACTAATTTGAAAAATTTGTTTGCTAATCGTGTGAATGAACTTAAAAAATATGGTAAAAATCAGCTTGAGTTGAAATGGATCATTTCTTGTTTGAATTATTTTGTATATTCAAATGAAATGAGTTTGATGGGAAAGTTTTTTTTAATCAAAGGGCAGGCGTCAGTTTATAGCACGGAGCAATTGTCTAAAGTAAGTATGGCAAAAGTTTATCTTCAAAAGCGATCATGGCGGGTGGGCATGGTGTCTGGCAAAAAAAAGATTTTTGAAATGTTTGCGATAGAGGAAGAGAAATTTTCCAATGATGAAATAACGTTTCAAGAATATATAAACCATCTGTTCGACATAATGAATGTCCGAGTCCCTGAGCAGTTCCAAAACCTGTAATTATTTACCCGTTCGCAAATTATGTAATGCTTATTCAAGCAGTCATCTTGAAAATTATTTGCCGTGTGGTATTTTCGCATCATTGAAAAAATCAAAGGTTATTAACAGGTGCTTTTGGTAACTAAACAAATGCCAGGCACCACTTTAAAAGGAGAATTTTTATGAAAAAAATTATTATTATTATTTCAATGTTAATATCTATTACGTCTTTTGCTGATAGTTTTAATTTAGAACCGGGTAGCAAATTAATAACCTCAGTTGATTGGAAGAGAATTGAAAGGGGGCTAACAACGGGTGATTTTAGCTGTAGAGGAACATGTTTAGAGATATCAATTGATTGGAAAGAAATATGGCGTACAATCAGTGGTAAAAAATATAGAGATCAGAAAAAGAGAGATATTGTATCTTGCATTTCAGGATATCAACAGGTTAAGAATTTGTTTGATTTTATTAGAAAAATGGAAGAAGAAGGTAGAATCTCTAATGTAGAGGTATTATCTTTAATCGAATCATACCAATGCAGTATTGAAAGTATTGATTCGGTTTGTGAAGATATGCTTGGTAAAAATAAAGCAAACAATTTGAAAGCGAGTATTTTGGGACGAGAGCATCAGTAAAAAATGAGGAAGGAGAGGCAAAATACCTCTCCTTCAGTCGATATTCCTATCAATAAAACTTAGAATCCGCTTATTGATTTTGTCCGGAAATTCCATATGAGGCATGTGACTGCCTTCTTTGAGAATATAAATTTCGGATTTTTTGATTTTTCTATGCAGAATTCTTTGAAGATAGGGGGGAATGATCTTATCCTTATTGCCACCTATGATTAACACTGGGACATTTACTTTGGAAAGATAGCTATCAATTTTATGATCATTCATTTCCTTAAAAAGTTGAAAAAATACACCGGGAGCCAGTTCTCCAATTTTTTTAAGGTAGTGTACAATTACTTCTTCTGGTACTAGATCCTTATTAAATCCCTTTTCCCTGGTGCTTTTTATCATCAGTGGATTAAAAAAAAGAGTGCGCCAGACAGTATTAAAAAGACGGGGAAGCTTTTGTTGGACAAATTCTATGAAAGGGGCAACGTAGGTAATTAAATTAGTGTCGAACATGACTTCCTGCGGAGGTTTGATACTGCCCGAGATAAAGACGGCGGCTATGGTTTTTTTTGAATATCGTTTCATATATTCCAGGCAGACATTAACGCCCATGCTGTTGCCAAACAAAATAACTTTGCAAGCCCCAATGTGCTTTATAAGCGCATTAATGTCAGAAGCAATTTTTCTTATAGTAAGATCATGCAGATTTTTTCCAGAAGATGATCGATGGTGAAAACGATAGTCATGCAAGACTACTTGAAATCCTTCCTTTTGGAAAAAATCATACTGCTTGTCCCACTGAGTAGTATTGCATACCAGTCCATAGTTGAAGATAATAACTGGTTTGTCTGGATCAGCTTTTTTGAAATTGCTTATAAAAAAGATCTTGATGCCATCTTTGGTTTCAAAAAATTGATGAAGTCTGCTTTGTTTTTTTTTAATGCTCATTCTCGAAGGATTTAAAAGTTATGCTTTTTAATTCATGTTTAAGTTTTTCGAGTAAAAGTTTGAGAGAAGGGTTTTTATGCTCTTGTTGCTTTTTTAGATATTTGAATTCAGCAATTTTGTCTTGGTGAGTAAGATGTTGGTATTGAACAATTTTAAAGGTGGTTTTTCCAATAGTAATCTCATCATTTATCTTATGCAGTTTTTTTCCAGAAACCTTTTTTTGGTTGGAGAGATAGTAATTATGTTTATCGTTGTTATCCACCCAGACGCCTTCTTGATCAGTGGATAAGGTCATCGTGAAATTATTAATCTCTGGATCGGAAATAATTATATTATGGTTTCTGGAACTACCAACTGTTATCTTGCGCTGTAATCTTTCGTACCGGCAGTTAAGAATGTCTTCATCGGGTGATTTGGTAAATTCAATTGCGATCATAAATCCTTCCTTGATAATAATATATATTATACTCAAAAAAAAATTAAATGGTACTTGTTACATGAATACTTTGTTGATGAAGCTGGATTAGATTAAGAATTTCAGGATTTTTTAATTTAATGGATTCTTCCAAATCCTCCTTGGCGTAATTTAGGAGGTGGGAATGTAATATTATGTTGGCCAGCTTATATGGTCTTTGTGCACCTGATTGATCCACTCCAAAAAGATCGCCTTCTCCTCGGATTTTCAAATCTTCTTCCGCAATTTTAAAGCCATCAAGATGATTTTCCAATATGTTAAGCCGCTTCATACTTTCGGCACCCACGTTTTTATCATTGATAAGAAAGAAAAAACCTGGTCGTCCACCTCTTCCGACTCTTCCGCGTAGCTGATGCAGTGAACTTAAACCAAAGCGTTCAGGATTTACAATGGCCATGACGGTTGCGTTTGGAACATCAATGCCAACTTCGACAACACTAGTGGCAATTAAAATATTGATTTCCTGATTTTTAAAACGATTGAATACTTGAGCTTTTTTGTCAGATTTCATCTGGCCATGCAAACCTTCCACCTGGAAACTAGAAAAAATGGAGGAAAATTTTTTAAGGACGGTTTGCAGATTCATAATGTCCAAATTTTCGCTTTCGGTGATGGCGGGGACAACAATATAAATTTGTTCCTTCATGGTTAAACGGGTATTAATGAACGTTAAAAATTTTTTAAAGGTATCGGGGGTTATGATTTTGGTTTTGATTGGTTTTCTTCCCAAGGGCATTTGGGTAATGGTGGAAATATCCAGATCACCATACTGAGTGAGGCGTAGTGACCTGGGAATGGGGGTGGCGGTCATAATAAGGCAGTGTGCTCCCTGATTATCCTTTAATAATTTGAGTCGTTGGTTAACGCCAAACTTATGTTGTTCATCAATGATTAAAAGTGCAAGATCCAAAAATTTCACATTTTCTTGAATTAGGGAATGAGTTCCAATAATTAAATCAATCTTTCCATTTTCCAATTCCTGGTAGAGTGAGTTTTTTTGTTTGGAAGGGGTGCTACCCAAGAGTAGTTCTACTTTCAATGAGGTATTTTTTAGAAGTGAGGTGATTGATTGGTAATGCTGCCAGGCCAGTGTTTCCGTAGGACACATGAGGGCAACTTGTTTTTTTTCTTTTATAACCATAAGAGAAGCCGCAATAGCGACGGCGGTTTTACCGCAGCCCACATCTCCTTGCAATAGTCTCATCATCGGGTAATCTTTTTGAAAACTGTTTTGAATATCTCTTAGTGCATTGATTTGTCCTTCAGTCATTGTGAAAGGAAAGAGATGAATAATCTCCTCGTAGTCAATATTTTTAATATTTATTTGTTTTGATTTGATAAGTTGGTTTTTTTCTCGGCGGCATATAACTTTCACTTGTTCAGTAAAAAATTCTTCGTAGATGAGTCGTTCTTTAGCCCGGTCCTCATTTTCTTTTGACCAGTCAGCCAGCCCATGAATAATCATTAATGACGCTTTAAGCCCTAGCAGGTTTCTTTTTATAATTAAATCGGCGGGCAGCGTTTCTGAAATTTCATCCCATAGAGATTTGGGAATTTTCTCAAATATTTTTTTTATTATGTTACCGCTAACGGTGTTGACGGTAGGGTATCGGACGGTGAGTCCTTGATCATCAGCAGCAGAAGGGGTAAATTCCTCACTATTGATGACTTCAGGGTTTATAATTTGAAGTTGATTCTTGTAACTACTGAGAGTACCCCAAAAAACTATTTTATCCAAAGCTTGTAATTTCTTTTTTACCGAAGGGTAGGTGTTAAACCATTTTAAAACCAGGATTTCGCTGGAAAGATTTTCTTCCACATGCATGGTTATATTTTGTAAAACAATGCCCTTTTTCCCTTTTGCCCAGAAATTGGGATTGGCCTTAATAGATTTGATGGTTCCTATGCCTTTGAATATTTCATTTTCCTTGGCATTACTTAAACTTGATACAGAAGGAAGTTTTAAAATGGATAGGGGAAAAATCCATAATAAATCAAAAATGGAAGTGATGCCAGCTTCTTCAAGTTTAATGATACTCTCGGGAATTTTTTTTAAATAGAACTCTTTTAGAGGTGATGAAAGTGATAACTTATTCATAGTAAAAAGAATCTATTTCATATTCGATATCACCCTTGGGTGCTTTGACAATAACTGATTCGCCGTCTTCTTTGCCAATTAAGGCTTTGGCAAGGGGGCTGTTGATAGAAATTTTTCCTTGATTTGAATCAGCTTCTTCATGGCCTACAATTTTATAGACGCTATAGATATCTTTTTCAGGATTATAAAGTTTAACAGTTGCCCCAAAAACAATTTTTTTACTGGTGATTTTTGAAGTTTCAATAATTTCACTGGTGGATAAAATATGTTGTAATTGAGCTATTTTTCCCTCAAGTAAACTTTGTTCCTCCTTGGCTGAATGATATTCGGCATTTTCTTTTAAATCGCCAAGCGCACGTGCTTCAGCAATGGCTTTTTTGATTTTTTCTCGGTCAACGGTTATCAAACGATTCAGTTCCTTTTCAATATTATTTTTTCCATTATGAGTTAGTAAAGATTTTTGCATTGGTGGTGGTCTCCTATAAAAATTAGTTCTTGAACAAGGACTTGGCAGCATCAAGGTGGCGATTTTTTTCATCTTCCTTGTTTGCTAAATTATTTTCAAAAACAAAATAATCGCAAAAGTTGGCTTTTTCTTTTTCCAATATTCTTTCAGCAACAGATTCCCTGCATTCGTTGTAAGAGGAAATATCATAATGTATACACATTCTACAACAACGCAAACTGGCACCACATTTATCACATTCATCTCTGCGCATTATTTTAGTTCCCGCTTCGATGTTGATTTCAGATCTACATTTAAAACAGTATATCTTATTTTTTTCTATCATTAAAAACTCCTTGCAATATTAAGATATAAAAGCGGCCAGTCTCTTGACTGGGTCGGGGATTCCTTAAATTTTTTGGTATTTTCCGGGCTGTAGTAAATAGGGGGACTGTTGCGATAATTATATTCACGAATAGCTTTTTCCAGGTTTCGTTCATTGCCAAAGTAAGATGTTTGGGCAGTTAAATAGTTTACAATTAAAAGGCTCACTCCTCCAATGATCATTGCCTTTTTATCGTCGCTATCCCCCCCCACCAAGAGTCCTCCGATCGTTAATAGTGAACCGGTAGTGCCCATAACAATATTGGCCCATTTGATTTGAGCACCTTCTTGATATTTGTCCAGATACTTAATAGCGGTGGGGTCTTTTTCGAGATAAAAACGTAGTCCCTCGCCTTTTTGAGTGGAATTGGTATCAATTAAAATTTCCTGATAGTTAATTATCGCAGAGCGACTACAGGTTTCTTGGGCTTCAACGTTGCTGACAAAAGTTACGATAACCCAAGCACTAAATAATAGATTGGTAAGTGCCATTAAAATCTTTTGCAAAATAGCTCCTAAATATATTTTTTAGATCCTATTAATGGTGATAAGATTTAAGATAGAACAAAAATTGTTCTTTTTAAATTCTTAATTTTAAGGGTAACTTATGGATATCATTAAAACCAGTATTGTTTTCACAAAAACTATTCGAAATGTGGCACGACTGAAAGAAATTGTAACGGTGTTTGCTAAAAATGGTTTTGATGAGTTTATCAATTCAGGAATAACCTCCCATATTCCGGACTTTGTTTTGCCATCGTCCCGGGTGAAAATCAAAGAAGAATTGGCGCAAAAATCCTCTAGGGATTGGCCCATGATAATTGGTAATCGACTTCGAAAATGTTTTGAAGAGTTAGGTCCTTCTTTTGTTAAACTTGGACAACTTTTAAGTACCCGGGAAGATCTGTTTGATGAATCTTTTATTGATGAAATGAAAAAATTGCGAGATCAGGCGTTACCTATTCCATTTGAAACTGCCAAAAATATTATTGAACAATCACTTGGTATTAAAATCACTGATGTCTTTTCAAATGTTAATCAAAATCCAATTGGTAAAGCATCTATCGGGGTGGTGTTTGAGGGAACACTTAAAAACGGCAAGGAAGTGGTGGTTAAAGTAAAAAGACCGGGCATTGAAAAAATTATTGAAACTGATTTTAGTATTTTAGAGTTTTTAATTACTCAGCTTGAAAAATTTAGTGATGAAATCAGACAACTAGCGCTTTCAAAGATTATTAAAGAATTTGAAGCCAGTTTGCATAACGAACTCAATTTTAACATCGAGGCCTTAAATGGAAAACGATTTCAAAAAATAATTGATAAGTATGATAACCAGGAACCCAAGCTTTTTCGTATTCCCCACGTATATGAGGAATTTACCGGGGAAAATGTATTGGTGCTTGAAAAAATTGTGGGGATACCATTTTCCAGTAAAGACGATATCAATAAATTAAAAGAAGGGCTTGAAAATAAGCTGCAAAAAGCTATAGAAATATTTTCCAAAATGTATTTGCATGATGGCTATTTTCATGCGGATCTCCACGGCGGAAATATGTTTTTATTACCGACGGGGGAAATTGGTATCATTGATTTTGGTTCCATGGGAAATCTTGCTAGAAAAGCCAGACATAATTTTGTTGCCATTATCTATTCGCTGTTAACGCATAATTATGAAAATTTAATTTATGAATTTTTAGATGTTGCCGAGTATAGCGCAATCCCGGATGTTGATAAAATCATTGGTGATATTAAGCAAGAACTCAGACCCTATATTGGACTGACAGCCAAGGAGATTAATTCAACCCAGCTGTTGCATAAAGTGATTAAGACGATAACCAAGCACGATATGTTTGTTCCAAGGGACTGGGTAATCGTTTTCAGATCTTTGATCACCCTTGACGGGGTAAGCAAGTCTTTAGATTTAGATTGTGATTTTTTTGGAATATTAGAGTCTAATATAAAAGAAATTATCGCTTCATCTTTTAATAAAGATGAAGTGATTGAAGATGGTCTATGGGCCATGAAAGATATGCTTTCCGCTGCTCGACTTGCCCCCAGACATTTTAAATGGTTTATAAAAGAGTGGACCAAGGGAAAATTTGCATTTGAAGTAAAGACTTCCGGTCATGAAAAAGAAATTGCCGGCATTTACTCCGCACTTCTATTTTTATCATTTGCCATTTTATCTGCGGCTTTCATGTTCGCAGGAGTGCTCTGCTTAGACAACGCTAAGGTGAGGGTACTCCTTGATATTTCAATTTTAAGTTGGGTATTTTGGAGCTTGTCATTTTTTTTCATGATTACTGGGTTTATGGTCTTGAAAAAAGGTGAAAAGTAGATAGTCTCCTGATTATAACAAGTGAATTAGAAAGATGCTCGGAAAAAATTCCAAGCGGGGATTATTAAAATGTTTTCTTCCCAATAGAAATCATCCCCTAGGTAGAAAACCATTTTTTTTATCTTTTTGTTTGTTTTTAAATTATAAGTCTTGATGTTTTTGAGTTCTTTTAAGCTGAGTTTTTTTGAGGATTTAATTTCTATTAAAGTTAAGCTTTGTTTTTCTTCGATCACTATATCTATCTCTGAGCCGCCAGCTGATTCGTAGTAATAGAGTTCATCGGCATTAATAAATCCAAGTTGTCTTCTTTTTTCAATTTCGGAAACGATAAAGTTTTCAAATGCCTGCCCTTTGGAAAATTCGTCACTTAAGGCAAAGAGTATTCCTTGATCTAAAAAATAGTTTTTTGATTTTGCGATATATCTTTTTGCAGGACCTAGATGATAGCCATAAAGTTTAAATGATAGTCCAGATAATAATAATGAATTAAAATATTTTTTTGCGGTAGGAATGGAAAGTCCTGTTTCTTTGGAAAGTGAACTCATTTCATAGCGGGAACCAAGTCCTTTAATGAGTGCACCAAACATGGCCTTAATGCCTTCGACGTTATCGAGATTCAAAAGAGACGCAAGATCTCTTGTAAAGTAACTGTTTTTATATAGTTTTAAAATTTTTTCCTTTTCCTCTTCTGGTAAGTTGTTCAAAACTTCTGGAAATCCCCCGAAAGTAAAAAAACTTTGAAATTCTCTTTTGGCCTGAACCTCTAAATCATGATCTAAAGGTTGGTCAATTTTATGAGTGGGGAGACCAAAATTTTCACCGAAACAACAGGTTGGAAGTCTTAAAAATTCAATGCGACCCGCTAGCGTATCATAAAGCTGTTCCTTTAAACGAATTCCGGTTGAACCAGTAAGAATGGCATGGGTTTTATTTTGTTTGTTTTGATCAATCAGCTTTTTGATTGGCAGGCTTAATTCAGGGATTCTTTGGGCCTCATCTATAATGAAATGAGTGCCGAGTTTTTCAATAAACATCTTGGGATCTTTTTTTGCTAAAGCTAAATCATCTAAATCATCGAGGGTAACGTATTTATAATCAGGAAATTTGGCTTGTAATAAAGTTGATTTGCCAGCGCGACGTGGGCCTTGAAGAATAAAAGATTTCTCTAAATTGAGATTACACCATCTTGAAAACATACTTTCATTCTATCATGGATAAAATGAAAGTCAAATTTAACTTGATCTGGTAAAAATATGAAAGTAAAAGCTTCTAAATTTAATACGATGGGAAGTTTTGGTTTGAAAACCAATGTTGCCGGGTTGAATGATAATTGTTGCGCCAAATGTGGTAGTAAAATTATAATTGAAAAAATTTAGTTAACAGGGAACAGGAGATGTGATTAATGTAAAAATCCCACAGCTTATTGCGTCAATTGCTCTATTGAGTTAATCTCAACCATAGTTAAAAAGATCGGGAGTAAATTTATGACAAAGTTACTGGGCGTTGTTTTGTTTCTAATTGTTACAACGATTACCCTTCAGGCCGAGGATAAAAAAATCATTCTTATATCGGACGTGGACGATACCATTAAACGAACACATGTTTTGAATCATTTCACTGGCGGTCCTTTTATCAATAATGATTTTGTTGGTCTTAATGTTCTTTATAAAATGCTGGTTTGTAATAATATTTCAAAAGATCAGAGACTTTCGATATGTCATGACATTATTTATAAAACTACCTTTCAAAATATTAAAGTCTATTATGTGTCTGGGGCTCCCTCTGTCGTGAAATATGCTGGCAGTTTGTTTGTTGAAAACACTCAATTTCCAAAGGGAGAGTTTTATCATAGACCCAATTTGAAAATTTCAACCAGGGATTTTAAAATTACACAAATCGAGCATATATTAAATCAATTAGATCCAAAAAAGAAAATTGAGGTTCTTTTGATTGGTGATAATGGTGAAAAGGATATTGAAGTCTATGATGAGATTGTAAAAAAGTTTTCTCACACTAAAATTAAATTTCATGTTTACATTCATATGGTGTATGCCACAGAGGGAGACGATAAAGAAATCGGTCTAAAAAAAGTTGGTAATCAGATTCCCTATCTGACGGCGGTTGATCTGGCCTTGGATTTTTATTCAAAGGGGTGGGTATCAAAACAAGATGTAATCATGGTTAATAATTTGGTTATGAATATGTTGTATGATGACTATCAAAAAGTCCTGCCTGCTTGGGTAAAATGCCAAGAGTTTATTGATGATTACAAAATGCCACTGGTACAGGATAAAAGCTTGATTAGTGATCTGGAAGTTTATTTTAAAGAGATAGAGGATGTTTGTTCCGGAGTTAGTCGGTGGTGATCCGATGTTCTAAATACTATCGAGTCCCGAAATATAAATCAAAGGACCGTATGGATAGCCTTTTCCATTGTTGATGGTTCACAATGTCAGTAAGTAGATTTAAAATCCTAGTGTTGCTCGAAGTATGCTTTTTGTTCTTTAAGAAAAATATTTCTAAATTTGTAAACGTCAGCATTTCGTTCAGTTTTATTATGCTCAGCTTTCAAAGTTTCGATCGCTTCCTTGTAAATAGATATTTTATCTTCAACTAAATTATTAAAAACCGAGTCGGCTTGCCAATTTTTAAATATTGATTGCTTATGTAATTCTCCATTGTCATCGATAACTTTTTTTCCTTTAAAGACATTATCAATAAATTTATTCATTAGTTCTTTTGATGCAGCATCGGAAAGATTATCCGAAGTTGGCCAAAATGGTAAATAATTATCTGTCCATTTAAGACCGGCTTCTACTATGGCCATGTGGCCAGCAACCAGTTCTGCTATATATTTTCCTTTATCACTGGTTACAGAGATTGCATTTTTAAATTTATATTGTGACAAAAAGTGTAGTTTTCGTAGGCGTCTCCCCATTCCTTTAGGGGTGTGTGTGGGAGAAATTCTATTTTTTCTTAAGGCAGCTTGCTCTGTAGCAAGATCAACTTGTATAGCTCGAATAAGTTCACGAATTGTTTCATGTTCAGTCAATTTTCCATAAAAAAGCAATTTATCTAGCATGGAGATTTTTTGATCAAATGGAAGACTTAATAATAAGCCAAAAATGTTTTCGGGTGTGATTACACCTGTTTCTTTTTCTTTAAGATTTTTATAGTTTTGGGTTATTAAAGGATCACTAATATCCGTATCTCTTTTAACAATGATTGTGCCATGGAGTGTTTTTTTAAAGCCAAGCTTTAAATTTTGGCTGTTGTGGTTTCTGCTTAATGAAATTTGATATTGTTGTTCAGGAAATTTCTTATCTAAATATTCTTGTAATTCTGTCAAAGCATTTTCAAGGGCATAATAATCCGAATCAAAGAAATGAACTTCAGTTATGTTAATTTGACAGTTGCAATTAGTATAATTTATTCCTCTAAGACCACTGTTTTCTTGTTGTTTTTCCATCTCTTCTAGGAAATTTTTAAAATCACCTATGCTATCAAAAGATTTTTTATCGTTTTGCTTTGTATTTTTACTTGTAATGATTAATGGTTGGTTATTTTCGTTTAAAAGATAAAGGTTGATACCATATTCTAATGCGGCATTAATAAATTCAACTTTGTCAAAATTATAGCGATTTATCATTTTTTCTTTCTTCCCGTCCAGAATATCCTCGTCATTCAATATGATTACAGTTTTTAATTTAATATTTTGAGCAAGTTTAGTATTTTTTTTAACATCTTGGCTGAGCTTTAAAAAACCTTTGTTGCTAATATCCCAAATATCAATATTCATTCCAAGCTTTTTTCCAAGTTTTTGCCAGGATTGTACTATTTCTTTGGTAGTGTTGTGATTTACAACTAAAAGTAAATCTCCGTGATTTTCAGGATTATAATCGGTGGCTACACGAATAATAAATTTATCATTTTTAATATCCATCGTTTCATTGCGTTGATTGAGCTTTCCAAGTTGCAACTGTGATCTGATATTAGCTCCGCTGTAAGGAGTTGAATCTGAAGTAACTTGTAAAGTGCCTCGGATAATCACTTTTTCGCCAGGTCGAAGTTTTTTTACTGCTTTAGTATATACACTTGTAATGTTTTGAATATTATCTTTTTCGTCTTTAAATATTACTTGAGAATGTTTGATATCTCCCTCTATTAATTCAATTCCAAGCTCTATAGCGCGGTTAATTTCACCATCTTTTCCGTAACTTTTTTTTGAAATATTTTTAATTTCCCATGCCACATTCATGATTTCTCCGGGGAGAAGGGATTTGCTTTTAAATAAAGGAGTTATTTGAATGGGGTTTTGAATGATGAATGTGTCATATCCATGAAACCCAGAAAAGCCTTTTTCCACTTCTTCCAATTTATTATCCAAATGAATTTTTCCCTCAAATCGGAGATTTTCATTGGTTGTATCTCTGGCACTATTTTGAATGGTAAATTCAATAGGTGTTTGGATAATATCACTGTTCCATGCACTTATTGAGTTATGGCTAATGACTTTTTCAGTGTTTCTGGTTAAATACCATGTGTTTTGTAAGGTAATATCAAGGTTTTTTTCTTTTGGTGAAGGCATGGATGTTGGGTTTTTAATTTTAAGGTTTTTTAAATAAACTTTTTCTCCAGGTTCGATAATTCCATCACTATCGTCTGTTTCTAAATAATAATCTTGAACTTTTAAATCATATTTTTCGTTATATGTTTTAATTCCACTTTCAGTTGTTGCCAAAATCGAAAAGTTTCCCTCCCGTCCAAAGCTACCGGCAGAAGTATCTCCGGTCCCGTCACTCCCAGAGCTGCCAGATCTTCCGTCAGATCCTCCTGAATTATAGTGAGAGGATCTGTTACATACTTTTTCTTCGCCAGAACCATAGCAACTCTCTGTTGTCCATGAATAACTATTTCCCCCATCTCCCCGTTTCCCGCCGTCTCCACCGCTACCATTGCGACTTTTATTGCCACCGTTTCCTGGTTTATTTTCGTAGTCGATATTCATTAATAGGTGAGCATCTCTTTCATTAATATTAATTTCAATTATACCAGCATCTCCTCCATCTTTTCCCGGAGTGGCATTTCCGCCATTTCCGCCATCTCCGCCATCTCCGCCGTTGTCACCTGAGCTAAACTCATTAGCGTCGGAACCATCAGCGCCATCTTGTCCACCCTCTCCATCTCCACCATTTCCTCCATCTCCACCTCGACCACCATTAGCGAGAAGTTTAATTTTTACTGGAGAGTTTTTTTCCAAGATAATATCAAATGATTCCTTTTTTTTGTTTGGAAATACTTTGGTACCCCAAAGTCGGTATTGTTTTTCGTTTATACTTTCAATATTGGCATAGATATTTCCGGCATTTTCTCCTTCAGTAGCATAACCGGCATTTCCACCATGTTTTCCGTTATTTCCATTATCACTGAAAGTTCCCCAGCGGCTTCTTGAGCTGGTGTTATAACTGTCACCGTGACTTCCATGATTGCCATCATTACCCGAGACATCAATGGTATAACTATGGCAGTTGTAAATGAGTAGGATAGAGATTATGGTAGTTATTAAAAAACTTTTTTTCATTTGATTTCCTTTTGTCGAAATTTTTGACATGTGCAAGGAATTACTTCAATTCATTTCGACCAAATCCGTGTAAAATCTAGTTAGTGGTGTTATGTAGATTAAGAGCTGCAAAAGTAATACCATGTCGGGAATGCCAAACTTTTTTGATTAGAGTAGAATTGGTGGTGATCCGATGTTCTAAATACTATCGAGTCCCGAAATATAAATCAAAGGACCGTATGGATAGCCTTTGAAAAAAGGATCAGGTCCAAAAATTTTTTTTAAAAATAAATCGGTGGTATCCATGAGTGGCTCATTTAAATGTTTGTAGGAAATCAAGTTATCCATGATCTGAACAACTTCAATTTCATGGTTGGACCAATTGTTTAAAAAATCATTAAATCTGTTTTGATTTCCGGGTCGAAAAAATGCGGTGTAAAAAGGAGTCGCTTCTTTGGAGGGTTTGGATAAATTGGGGGTCAGCCAGAGCTTATAGCTTCGAAGTGTCTCAATCAAACTCTCCTTGTTTTCGCTGATAAAAACAATTTCATGAATGATATTTTCTAGATCGTGGCCTTTATGGACACAAAAGTACCCGTTGATAATATCGTCTTCCGTGAGTAAGTATAGGTCGGTGCTGGTGATTTTTTTTATACTTTCCCAATCGTTGTCAGATCTATGTATGAGGGAAAGGTCATGATCACTCATTTGATCATAAAGTTTTTTAATGGAGTTAAATTGAGCATCATTCAATTTTGAAAAAGATGTCCGGTCATAAATTTTACTAAGCAGTTGGTGATCAAAATCATTGTTTCCGGTTTGATAAATAATGCCTGCTTCATAAAAATTAAACTTATTGTAGAGACCGGTTAGATTGCTCCAAAGAAGCATCAGGGCGCAGTTTGGCTCATAGCTTTTGATGATACTTTCCAGAAATAAGCGAAAGAGACCTTGCCCTCTTTTATTTTTTTGCACCACCATGGCTCCCATCAGAATAATCGGTATCAGCATGTCCTTATTTTTTAAAAAACGGGGCAAAACCCCTATATGAGCCACAACATCCCCGGAGGATTTCTCAATGAGAATGTGGTTATTGATGGCATTGGATGGGGCAATTAGGGGATAGAAATCAATTTTAAATTGATTTCTATTGGTATAATTAAATGATTCCTCAATGAGATGAATGACTTTCAATCTGACTTCTGGATTTTTTTTAAGGTTCGAAATGATAAAATGATCTGAAATGTTCATGTTAGCTATTTTTACACTTTGCTGTTAAAAAATATACAAATTCTGTGAATATATTTATTCAGTAGATCAAAACAGGAAATTATTTCCTGATCATTTTAGCTAGATTTATTATTAAATCCAAACGGTTAGACTGTTTTAGTTTTCAAAAATTTCCTGTCTAAACATTTAACAATTTTTCTAAAGTTATTTGATTATTTTGCGAAAAGTTTGGTAGAAGGAAGCCTGTGATTTTTAAATCATAGTTCTTCTCTGACAAACAAGGACGTTTGTCAGAACCCACTATCAAGGAGGATTTATGGGACTTCGGATAAACACAAATGTGGCCTCCATAAACGCCCAGAGGAACTTAAGAAAGACTCGGCTGGATATGGACAGGAGCCTGGAACAACTCTCATCAGGTCAAAGAATCAATAGGGCCGGTGACGATGCTGCCGGTTTGGCGATTTCGGAAAATTTAAAAGCTCAGATTAGAGGTCTTGGACAAGCTGAACGAAATGCTCAGGATGGTATTTCATTAGTTCAGATTGCAGAAGGCGGTCTAGAGGAAGTTTCCAACATTTTAATCAGGCTTAGGGAACTTGCAGTACAAGCTGCTTCTGATACAATCGGATCGACTGAAAGAAAATTCTTGAACGTTGAATTTGAACAGCTGACTTCCGAGATTGATCGGATTGCCAACTCCACTGAGTTCAATAGAGTGCAATTATTAAATGGAACCGGTGCTGTATTTGATATTCAAATTGGAACAAGAAATGATCCTATAAGTGACCGTTTGACATTCGACGCTTCAAGTGCTGACGTAAATACAGCTGCGTTAGGGTTAAATCTGGCGAGTGTAGCTGATAAAATTTCGGCCCAGAATTCACTTTCATCAATTGATCAGGCGATTATTTCAGTTTCTGGAATAAGGGCTGACTTCGGGGCCATGCAAAACAGGTTACAGTCAACTATTAACAATATTGCTGTAAGTATAGAAAACTTATCTTCAGCAAATTCTAGGGTGAGAGATACTGATGTTGCGAAGACAACCGCAGATCTGACCAAGAATTCTATCCTAGTATCAGCTGGTACATCTGTACTCTCTCAAGCGAACTCATACACCAAGAATGCATTACAACTAATTAGGTCTGCATCAGAAACCTAAGAAGTTTACTGTGAATGGTTATGATTTATTAACTTGAGTATGGAGGATGTATGCCAGTAAAAAGTGGATAAAGAATTAGGTGGTTATTGTTCTGCAACCTTAACCACAGTTAATTAGGAAATATGTTACTGGTTTACTTACTAAAACGATTAACAAATTTGTAAGACATGAAGTCTTTATAACAAAACAGGAGGTTTATTATGTGTAAAGGAGATTAAATATGGGTTTAAGAATAAATACAAATATTCCATCCTTAGCGGCACAACGATCGCTTAGTAATACGACCAGATCAATGAATCAAAACTTGAGAGCTTTGTCTTCAGGTGAGCGTATAACAAAAGCGGGTGATGATGCAGCGGGATTGGCAATAAGTGAGAATTTAAAGTCGCAGATTAGAGGAATTAGGCAGGCCAGAAGAAATGCGGGCGATGCTATTTCGCTGGTGCAAACGGCAGAAGGTGGATTGAATGAAGTTTCAAACATCATTATCAGGCTCAGGGAACTCTCGATACAAGCTGCTTCCGACACTGTT
>MEQB01000020.1 GCA_001770015.1 Bdellovibrionales bacterium RIFOXYC1_FULL_37_79 | reverse complement strand
CCTCCTTGAAAGTAGTGAAACTGATCACAGTATCTCAGATCGGAAAATTATTAAAAGATGTGGTTAATGGATCGCTTACAATATGACTATAAAGGAATTAGAATTGTTAACAATGAAAGAAGTAATTGAGTTATTTAAAGTAAAAGAATCAAAAGTAAGAAGAGCAATATTTAAAAAAGAGATTCCATATATCAAATTAGGCGGTCTTATTCGCTTTAAAAAGGAGCATTTATTTGATTGGTTGTCAGCGAGAACTGTTTGTCCAAGACCGTCTTTTTTAGCATCGGATATTTTACACTAAGGTAGATTATGCAATTAAACCAATATATATTAATCAAATTGGTTGCAGGGGCCCATTTGGGCCTTTGCAATCTGCTCTTTACCATTCAAATATTGGTGCACAAAAAATGTAAGGCCTTCAAAAGGAGGTCTTATGGAAATGATTAGAAATAAAAATAGGACGATCACCTATCGAGAAAAAGTCTATGTAAATGGTCGATCTGTAAGTAAAACATTCAAGCGAAAATCAGATGCCATTACATGGAAAAAGAAACTCCAAACTGAAAAACAGCAAATGGACATTTGGGGCCAATCACTGAATTCAACAGTTTTGCTAGGAGAATTCATTAAGACATGGCTTCAAAATAAAGAAAATTCCAACGTTGCTCCCAGGACAATGGATTCATACAATGGAGTAATTAATAATTACTTACTCCCCTTATTTGCATCCATTCATTTGCGAGTTATTTCTTTGGCCCATGGACATAAACTTTTAACACATCTGCATGCAACTTCATTAAAACCTGTTCGAATAAATTTCATTTTAAAAATATTCAAACAAATCTTAAATGATGCGGTCAGATGGGACTATCTGCTTAAAAATCCTTTAGGTCATTTAAAACCAATCAAGGTTCCACCAAGACATGAAACTTATTGGTTACCGAGTGAGATACAAAAATTTTTAAACGCAAGCCAAGATAATGAACTTTATAATCTCTATCTAGTGGCGCTAAATTCAGGTTTAAGGCGTGGAGAATTACTTGGGCTATGTTGGGATAAGATAGATTTTAAAAACAAGCAAATTGAAATTTCTCGTATCAGGGATCGCTACTCATTAAAAGAAACAACAAAGACAGGAAAAATACGTTATGTTCCAATGAATCAAGTTGTGTTCGATACATTGTTTAAACTATCCCTTAGTAAATTAAACCTTCAGTTTGTATTTACTACAAATGATGGCCAAGCAATTAATTTAAACCATTTGTCTGATAGAAAATTTCAAAATGCTATCACAAAGGCCAACGTAAAACGTATCCGCTTTCATGATCTTAGGACATCTTATGCGGCCAATTTTTGCATGCAAGGTGGAGATGTCTATGCTTTATCTAGAATCCTTGGACATACCAATGTTGAGATGACTACGAGTAAATATGCTCACCTTCATCCAAGTTATCTTAGACAAGTGGCAGACACGATTTCATTTAAAGCTGATAGCCCAAATTTAGCCCATTCAAATTTAAAGCTTGTGGAAATGTAATGAATTTAAGGGGTTTAGTTAGCAAAATTAAAAATGGCGGAGAACATGGGATTCGAACCCACGGTAGAGTTTCCCCTACACACGCTTTCCAAGCGTGCACCTTAAACCACTCGGCCAATTCTCCGTTTTTAGAATTTAATACTTAATAAATATCATAAAAAATAAATGACTACTATTGAAAAAGTTTGAAAATAATTGAGTGGTTTGGTGCGGCATTGTAAAATTATTGAATAATATTTAACTCTCTAGTACCTTTATTAGTAAGCTTTTAAATTGTGGAAGAAAAATGAAAAAACGCCCAACCGTTAGTGTATTGGTTCCGGCCTACAATGAAGAAAAAACAATCGCCGAAGTTTTGTCTAAACTTATTGAACTGGATTATATTGACGAAATAATTGTTGTTAACGACTGTTCCACCGACAAAACCGAAAACGCCATAAGGAGTATCAAATCTTCAAAAATCTCATATTTTAAACTACCCACCAACCAGGGAAAAACCGCCGCCATCCGTAAGGCCAAAGAGCTCGCCACTCAAGATGTCCTTATTATCCAAGACGCTGACCTGGAATATGATCCGGAAGAACTTATTGATGTCCTAGACCCAATTTTTAAAGACCAGGCTGACGTTGTTTATGGCAGCCGTTTTTTAGTTAAAAAAACCGCTCGAGTCCTTTATTATTACCATTTTCTCGCCAATAAATGCCTTACTTGTCTTTCTAATCTGCTGACTAATATTAATTTTACTGATATTGAAACTTGCTACAAGGCCTTCAGAAGAGAAATTTTCCAACCCATGCCCCTTACCAGCCAGGGTTTTGGAATGGAAGTCGAAATTACTGCCTTGATATCAAAATTACCTATTCGAATCTATGAAGTACCAATCTCTTATTATGGACGAACATATGAAGAAGGTAAGAAAATTGGAAAAATTGATGGGATTATGGCGCTATATTACATTCTCTTTTACAACCTGATGATTCCATTTTTAAAAAATCATCGTGCTTACATAAGCAAATTTAAAAAAATTTAAGTGTAAAAAATCAAATTAATTTTTTTTTCTTCTTGATTTAAAAAAATCTTTTAGAAGATTTGCCGACTCTTCTTCTAAAAGTCCGCCAATTACCGAAAAACTATGATTTAGCCTTTGATCTTTACAAAAATTATATCCCAAACTGATAGCCCCGCCCTTTGGATCATATGCACCAAAAACCAATCCCTTTATACGGGCCTGAATCAAGGAAATCATACACATAATACAAGGCTCAAGTGTAACATAAAACGTACAATCACTGAGCCGCCAGGAATTATTTTTTTTTGATATAAAATTAATAGCATCAATTTCAGCATGCCCAAAGATACTGGTCTTTTTCTCTCTCACGTTATGTGTTTTACAAAGTATTAAATTTTTGGAGTCAACTACGACCACGCCCACAGGAACTTCATTTATTGAATAGGCAACTTGAGCTTCTTTAAGCGCCAGCTGCATATAATAGTAATCACTGTTCAAACATGTTCCTGTCTTTCATCCAATTTATGATACTTTGATTTTTTATTGGAACTTTTTTTATTTTCAAAAAAACGACACAAACTTAAAAAATTATTTCGATCTTCTTGTTTATTAAAATGGAATTTGACTCCATACACAATACCACGACCAAGAGTATTGAACCTTTTGCTAACCACTTCTGCAACTAATTCAATATTGCCCTCAATGGTTTTTACATCAATAATAGACCCGGTTTTTAAACTTTCAAATAAAACTACACACCCCGCATTTCTTCGAATATCAGTAAGCCTTCCGATCAGCTTCTTTTCATTTGACGAAATTTCAATTTTCAAATCATCCCTGTAACGAAAATCATATTCCCACCAACTTACCCGGGGGTAATAAAGTGGAGAAGATATAAAATAACATTCTATTAGCAGGCTTAAAATTGCAAAAAAATAAAGCCAGCCGATAGGGGGATATGAGTATATAAATAGTCCCTGCCAAAGACCAATTAACATATATAACAAAATAAAAAAGGAAAAAGTCCAAAATGTGTAATAAAAATTCATCATCATTTTAAAAAACATTTTATAGATAAAAATAAAAAAAACAGTTTTCAAAAGAGCTGACAAAAAGCCTAAATAACCATTAACAAATTCAATAAAAATAAGAAGCAATAAAATAACAAAATGACAATAATGAAGAATAACAATTCTATCAAAATCTTTTTTTAGTTTAAAATCAATAAATTTGATTTTCATAAAGTACCTAATAACATTCTAGCTTACTTCGTAAAATAAACAAGTGATATTGCTATTTGGCAATGATTTCTGGATAAACCAAAATTCCTTCAGTCAGATTGATGTTATAAATAATCACCTTGGATATTTCCAATGCCTCCATATATCCTAGCACCAGGGCCAGGTTAGTTATTTCAGTATCAGCATAATTTCCCCCAACTTGCTCATCCGTCAATGTAACCCTTTTAGGAAATATATTTTGAAGTTGCTCAAAAGTGTAAAAATTATCCTTTCCTTCCACCTGACTATAGACACTATAGCTGTGAACGCCACCTATCCCATATACGTTTATTGGCTTTTTAATCAGATCTTTAAATTGAGAAGATACCTTATTAGAAGCTTCTTCTTTGGCAAGCTTTACCGCTTTGATAAAATTTTTAACACCAAGAGGATTAGGAGAACGAATCGTAGACAAATTTTTCTTTTTAATACGACTAATAACCTGATCCTTAAAACTTATAGCTCCCATTTCCCCAAGATAAGTTTCCACCTTCCCATTTTGGATAGTCGTAATTTGCATACTGGCACCACCAATATCCCAAACAATCATTTCTTCTAATTTTTTTCCTGTAGCCGTCGCTGCCGAATAAAGACCAAGCTCTGCCTCTTTAGATTGATCAATTATTTCAACAGGAATTCCGATTTCACTTTTAATTTTTGAAAAAAAATAAATTGCATTATTGGCTGTTCTAAAAGCAGACGTACCCACTCCAAAAATCTCGTCAGGAGAAAATTTTTTTATTTTTTCAGATAGTTTTTTAATTTCTTGAAAACCAAACGCTTGGATTTCATCACTGAACATATTATCTTTCCCGGATTTTTTTGATAGCAGATCCTCCTTAAACGAAATAGGAATCTCCTCTTGAAAAAGATTCTCCACAATCATTTTTTTACACATATCCACTTTAGCAATTTTGACTTTTGTACTGCCCGAACCTATATCCAAAGCAGCCCTTGTTTTTAAACATTCATTTTTTTGTTTTACGCAAGATAAAAGAATTAGAAACGAAAAAATGAACAATAATTTGTTCGACATGAAAACCTCAGTGGGATTTTTATGGCGCAACCGACACGATTCGAACGTGTGACCTCCTGATTCGTAGTCAGGTGCTCTATCCAACTAAGCTACGGTTGCGTTTAAAACATAACTTCAACTTACAATGACTATATCGGATTTTCAAGGTCTTATATAGATTTTAATAATTTATTCACAAAAAAACAATGCCCAAAACCTGGATCGCTCAACCCATTTGAAATAGTTAAAGTTTAATGCAAATTTGGGATAAGTACTGTACTTTAAAACACACTTATTATTCTTTAAAAATGATAATATTTTTTCACCTTTACCCAAAAAAACCCACCCTTTTTGTTTTTCCAGATTCTCGTAACTATCCCAAGATTTCATTTCCAAAAAGCTGCTTTTATAAAAGTTAAGGGGTAATCCCAACATTGAATAGGGGCTTTCTTCAGTATAGTTAATCAAGGATATCCGGTTATCATAAACATATTCATGCATGGCAATCACCGACTTGGCTGAGCGAAAGAGCACACCAACCAATAAAACGCAGTTAACCACTAAACATATCTTGAAAAAAACCATGCTTTTTTGAAGATATTTCTCCGGAATTATCTTATTCATTTCAACCAATATAATCGGAGTAAGGGGTGCAATAGGAATAAGATAGCGGAATGCCTTGGCAGCAATAATTGAATGAATGATCACCAACGGTAACGTTCCAAACGTAATAAGGTGCTTTGGTCTTTTAAACCAAAATATCAACCAAGCTGGAACAATCAATAAACTGATCGGCAAAACTATTCTTGTTATTGACTTAGTTATAAAATAATACCAGGGAGCGGTGGGAAAATTAGAAGCTTTGTTTTGAATAATATTTTGATCAAGATAGTTCCAGGCAGACACCGTCCACTCACCATACCCCCACCTGTCAATGGGAAGCTCCACTAAAACCCCCATCACCACGCCCAAAGCCAATAAGGTGATTTTGACCCAATTACGGCTTCCCCAAACCACGTACCAAATCCAAGTAAACAAAATAACAAAACCCATTTGAAAACGAAAAGTAAATGAAAGCCCCATGATAAAGCCAATGCCAAACAACCACCAGGAGGATATCTCTTTTTGTTTTTTTTCAAGAGCATTAACAATAATCAACAAACTTAGGCCAGCTAAAAAGAAACTTGATCCAAAAGCTTCCGATGAAGGTCTGGCATGAATAAAAGGGATAAAATATGTAACACAAAGAAGTCGGACGGCCCACATTCTTTCACTTTTATTCTCAAACATAAAATATGCTGCAAAAGAAATCAAAACCAGAGAAAACCACCCGATTAAGGAAGAAAATAGACGTGCAATTGTGGCAAGAGTAAAGGGGTTATCCATACCGAAATAAATAAATGGTTTAAACAAAAGATAATAGATACCTGGTTGCGTCCAGCTTCTCATTTTAAAACGATATTCCCAGGGCAAAACATCGTAAGTAGTCTTTCCAAGTTTTGCCCCTAAAAATTCTAAAATTTGCCATTGCTCATCGAAATGAAAAAAACCTGTACTAAACAAGGCGCAGATGACATGAAGCCCAAGCCCGATAAACAGCCATTTTCTGAAAAAGTTAATTTCATCATTTTCAACCGAGATATTTCTTAAAAGCCTGGATAATTTCTGATACATTGAGTGATCTTATAAAAGTATTTATATTTTTTCCATAAAAAAGGTTAATTCATGATTTATATAATTAGTTTTTTCAGACGTATAAAATTTAAATCTGCATTTAACTTTTCATTAATAATTGCTATTTTCAGCTTTATTTTAAGGGGACAATTGGACTCCTTCATTTTCACTCTTACCACCTCCGTTTTTGTATTTCAATTTGGGTCAATGCTGGTAAATTTATGGGATAGGTCCCAAAAAACCAATCTTCCTTGTCCGATGTGTTCATATGAGCACAGTGTCCTTTTATATCCTTCAAAAAAAAAACATATCGACCCAAATTTTGTCGGAAGTTATGCCTGCAGTTCTTTTGATCACGGTAAATATCCTGACATTCGTTTTTGTCCTATCTGTAAAAATGGATTTCTATCCCATCTTATTGGAAAAGAACGTGCAGACGTTATCAATGCAGGCTTTCACATGTATGAGTCGGTAATTGATTCAACCTATATTGAAAATATAAAATCACGCTATAGAACATATAAAAATATTATTCAAAAATACAATTCATATTTTAAAAACAAGGATATTCTGGAAATTGGAAGTTACTACGGCGTGTTTATCAACGAAGTTCAGCATATCGCCAAGTCTTATACCGGAATTGAGCCTTCCAATCATGGTTGTGAATACGTCAGGAATAAATATCCAAATATAAGTGTGATCAATTCAAACCTAGAAAATGTTATGGCCAAAAACCTTTTAGGTAATAAAAAATTTGACACCATTGTTTTATGGGATGTAATTGAACATCTTTCTTCTCCTATAGACACCTTACGTTCATTAAACAAATTTCTTAATGATGGCGGTCATATTATTTTTTCAACCATTAATATTGAATCTACTTTTTCCATTATCCTTGGGCCATTTTGGCCCTGGTTTATGGATATGCATTATTATTATTTTTCTGATCGTGGTTATGTGGATATGCTACACCGTTCCGGCTATATAATTAAAGCACATCACCACTTCAAATATTTTGTGAGCATTGCTTACTTTATTCAAAAAGTGATCAGCCTGATCTTTGATATTCAATTATCCAACAATCATTTACTGTCCAAATTAAACATGTCCATTCCAATCCAGCTAGGTGACACAGTTCTGGTAATTGGCAAAAAAGAAAGGCCCTCTTAATAATTTTTACACATTTTCCTGAAAATTTACTTCTGGATATAAAGCTTTGAACCGTTCTGTTTCAATCCGCACCACTCCAAATAGTCGCTGATTATTGATATACCAATCCTTGAGATTAAATTTCTGATCACCAATTTCCTTCATCAAATTTTCTTCAAAATATTCTTTGGTAAGGCCATCAGTAAATGTGTCACCATCAAATTGAATTAAAATATCATTGACATTATTCCCCACAACAATTTTGTTCATATCTCTAGAAAGCGAGGCAATCAAACTTAATACTTTTACAAACTTTTCCCTTTCCTTGATCAGGTATTTTTTGGCGTTTTGACTTAAATTATTAATTTTTAAAATCGGAAAACTTTCTTTTAGGGAATCTATTATTACCTCAAAATCACTATTAGCTTTTGCAAATCCCATATTATTTAAACATTTCGGTATAGGTGGCAAATTAGGCTTTCCCTGCATTTGAGTTCTCGTTTCGTAATAGTCGATAATATTTTCCTGATTTGATATTTCACGTTGTTTCGAAATTGTTTGCAAAGAAATGTCCCGTAATTCCTTTCTGGCAATTTTAAATTGATTTTTAGCATTATCGGCGACCATGTTTTGATTTTGACACTCATCTTCAAGAGAAGCCAATTTATTCAACCCATCAGCCAATCTGCTTTTAGTCTGAAATAACTGTTTTTCAACAAAATCCTTGCGTTCATTTTGAATCTTATATTCTGCATCTAATGCCATAATCCTATTATCTAGCTGCATGATATCTGCATCCATTTCTTCAACATCCTTGAGCTTTTGATTACATTCACGACTGACCACCGTCATTTTTTCAGTTAACATTTCAATCTTAGTATTTTTTATGTTAATTTCTCGCTGCTTGGTGATGACCAAGTTATGGTTTTTTTCTATCTCTATCAAGACTTGACTAATTTTATTTTCCAAAGAATTTATCTCCGCAATAAAACTCTCTTCTCTTTGGTTTAATAAATTCAAATCATATTTTTTTGATTTTAAAAGGCCAGTGCTGATTCTTAACTCGCTGTTTTTTGTTCCCACTTCTTCCTCAAGCCCCTGGGTCCTATCTTTTTGTATAAATATACTTTTTTGAATAGTGTCCATTTCCTCATTGTTTCTATCAATTTCTTTTTGACAGTCAACCACCAACGTTTTCAGAGAATCGATTTCTATTTTGATTTTATGTTCCACTAGCTTTGCATTTTCCACATCAGACTGGATTTTCGACAGATCTTTTTTCAAGCCTTCCAGTTTTATATTTTTTGCATGTCTTTCGGATTCCTCCTGCTGAATTCTCTCTTTTATTTGCGTATAGTCATCTTCAAAATTACTTTTGATTTCATCAACACGCATGAGTTCATTATCAATTTTTTTATGACTTTGCTTAATTGATGAGAGATATTTACCTTTATCCTTGATTGTTAGCTGAAGGCTTCTAATATTGTTCTCAATTAGGCTTTTTTCCTCTTGTTTAGCGCCAATTGATTTTTCAAGTAAAACTATTTCTTCATTTAGGGTTTGAACATATTGATTTAGCTCTTCATTTTTATTTTTAAAATCTTGTCCTTCTTTAATCAGACAATTCTTTTTTTCCGTAAGTATTTGTACTCTTTTTTGACTTTCATCTAAATCTTGCTTAATTCCAAGCTCGGTATCCTTTAATATTTTAATTTCCCTTTGGTACTCAACAATTTCATCTTTAATGATTTTCAAATCATTCGCAGACGTCTGGTTTTTTTGAGTTGTTTTATAAATCTCTTCTTCAACACTTCTCTTTTCATCGCCTTTAGTTAGTAACACTCTTTGGTGCTTTTCCAATTCCGCCAAGATAAATTCATACTGCTCCTGAAGTTGAAATTTTTCGCTAGCAATTTTTTTATAAGAAATATTTTTTTCTTCTATATCATTATGTATTTGAGACAAAATTATTGTTTGATTTGCTATTTCATTTTTAATAGCTTCACATTCACGACTAATTTCAGCTGTCTTATAATCAAATTCAATTTTAATTTGATTTAATCTAGCTATCTCCGACTGCAACCCATTCACTTTAATATTTAACGACTCTTTAGCACTGGCACTTGATTCAAGCTGCGTAACCAAACCTTCATTTTCTTGTGAAATTTTTTCGAGGGTTGACTCTTTTTCCAAAATTTCATTTTTCAATATCAGTTGATTGGCTTTCTCTTTTTCCAAATCAAGCAATATCTGATGCTTTTTAGATTCAACCTCCCGAACACTTTGGCAGATACTTTCATAATCATTTTCTATTTCCAAGCTTTTTTTAATAATGTTGTTTTTAATAATCTGTACGTTTTCATATTCCGCTTTTGCCGATTCATATTTAAAACTTACTGCATTCAATTTTTCACTATGGCCTTCTATTTTAGTTTCTAAAATTCCGATTTCTGCATTATAATCTTCAACCTCTGCTTTCTTTTCCTCCAGATTTCCTTCGACTTGTGTCAAATCACTTTGAAGCTGGGTAAGTGCTGCAACATACTCACGATTTTTTGATTCTAAAAGTCCTTTTTCTGCATCAAGTTGTTTTGAATCAATTTCACATAAATCAATTTTTTCTTTCAATTTTTTAAGTTTCTCTTTTAACTCTTCCGTGTGAAAACTGACAATATTATATTTTTTCTGTTTACTATCTAAAACAAATCGGAGTTCAGTTAATTTTGAATCAAGGCTGGCCATCTCGACCTTTACCTGGCCGGCTTCTTTTTCTTTATCTATAATTTTATATTGAACTTCTTTTCTTTTATCTTCAAAATCCTGAATCTGATTTTTAATATAATTAACCTTCTCATTAATATTTTTTATATCTTGTTTTAGATATTCCTCTTTGCTATTTAGACCCGCCAACTCTTGTTTGGTTTCCTCATAAGTATTCTCCACCGATTTCAAAAAACCCGATACTTGTTCACATTTTTTATTAATATCTTCAACTTCTTTTCGCTTTATATTTAACACACCAATTAAATCGCAAATTTGTTTTTCAAGCCTTCCGGTTTCATACTTTAGTGCTTCTTTTTTACTTACTCCTCCCGCCGCTTGAATATTCAAACCATCAATCTCTTTTTCGATATTTTCTTTTTCGTTTTGTTTTTCCCGTAAAAAGTCAGCCTGCCAATCCAGGCTTTTCTTCATTGCCCCGGCTTCAATTAGACCTTGCTCAAGCCTGACCTTCAGTTCTGTGATTTTTTTTTCAAGTTCTTGTTCCACTTTTTTATTACTTTTCACACTTCGATCTTTGGCATCTATTTCGTAATTAATATTTTCGATATTAATTTTTACCAAATCAATTTCTTGAGTAATTCTTTCTATACTTTCATTTTGTTGATCCAAAACCTGATATTTTTCCAGCAATAACTTGTTTTTATCCTCCGTCTCCTTCCCAAGCATTTCAATTTTTTTATTCAACGTTTCAATTTTACGAATATTTTCATCAATTTTTCGTTTTCCTTGGCCAATTTTTATTTTTGCCAGGGAAGCAGAAAAAACATTTTTCAACTTTTCATATTTATATTTTTTTTGAAAAACTTTCTGATCAATTTGAATTCCATCAATTTCATGTGTGGTGGTTGCGATTATTTGTCTTTTCTTCTTTTCTTCAAAATAGTTTTTTTGTTCAACCAATTCATTAACTTTTTTAAGTTTACTTTCAATTTTATTACTTTCCACCACGACCTCATTCGACAAGAATTTATCTTATTAATATTATGCCTTGATTATCTTGTTAAAATGAAGATAGGAAAAATACTCTTAGGCGGCCATATCCATGCCTGAATCTTCGTCTCCCAGGTCAATTTTGCCGGAAGAAATTTCTTCAAACCATTTTTGAGCAATTTCAATAGCAATTTTACGGGCAGATTCATCTTTTTTTATTTTGTTTTGAACTAACTTGATAAAAAGAGTATGGATTTCCTCTTTCTTTTCTCTTACATATTCCATAGCCTCTTCATTTTCCAGGACTCTTTTAAGCTCAAATTCAATAACCTCCCGTCCCTTTGTACCTGACTGGGTAGTTTTTCTTATATAATTTTTTCTTTTAGTTTCATCAAGTGATGCTAAAAACTCAACTTTAAGATCAATTTGCATATCCTTGAATATTTCTTTTAAAATAGATCCGGGAAGTTTGTCGATTAATCTTGTTGGAAACGTCGTTTTTATTATATCTTCGATCAAATAAAACTGTTTGGCATCTACCAGAACGTCCATAAAATTTTCTTGTTTTTGATGATCAAGTTCTTTCATCACTTCAACCACCTTTCTTTCAAAAGGATTTTTATACGTTCTATCTGAAAATTGCTCCAAGGTAATTTTGAGTGCTTCAATACTTAATTTAAAATCCTCTTCTTTCAAGAAAAGCGCCCGCATAGTCAGCATCTTAGTTTTTTCAACATCCACAAACTGAAACATTTGTCCCAAAAAATCACCACTCATTAAATTAATCAAGACAGCACCTTCTTCAATATTTTGACTGACCAACTCAGCCGCTTTTTGTGGCGTTAATTCAACTAAAAGTTTTTGTAATTCCTTATCTTCAGTCACTGAAACCGTAATAATATCTTCTAAAACTTGTTGTCCAATATATTTATCTGCACTATTTTTTGCATTAAGAACAAGATCCGCACTTGTAGTTCGTTTGGTATATTCATCTCTTTCATCCGCATTGAGTTTCATGAATACTTTGTACAACTCTTCTACCGATAATCTTTCTGATAATATAACAAGCGCAGCATTTGCTAATTTTGAATTTAAATTAATCCATTTTTTTACTAGGTTTGTTGCCTGGTCATATGATTTCTCCAGATATAAACAAAATCTTTCCACTCCTTCATGAGCTTCCGTGATGGCCTCAATAAGCCCTGAAGAACCCGGTCTAAGTTTGGGATCCACCATGGAATCCGTACTTGGTAATTTTGATTCCGTTCTGATCTCTTTGGCTTCTGCTTCCATGTCTGCATCTTTTTTTAAAGATTCAGCCCGGAGTGCCTTATACTTGTTAAATATTAAAAAAGTAGTCAGGCAAAACAACAAAGAAGCAAGCACAATTCCAAGCGGTCCTGATATAAATGATGCCTTTTGCGCAAAAGAAGCTGGATTTTGTGCAATTTTAAAATCTAAGGAAATAACTTCAATACTTGGTTTAACATCACCAAAGCTTGGAATCATTTGATCTAAAAGTTTCTTTAATTTATCCACTTGATCTTTTTTGACTGTTTGATCTAATCCTATTTTAATTTTTATCGAATCCAAATTAGAAAAAATATCCATTTTGTCAAAAAAATCCCGCTCGACTTTTTTCTCATATTGAAAAATTTTTAATTTTAATTCCTCCAGCGATTCTTCGCTCCCATTTTTATATTTGGGTGCGTTTAATCCCAATTTATCAAATAAAATATATTCGCCGTTGCTATTTTTTTTAGTGTCATTGAATTCAATTAGCTTGTTTCCCTTTTTTGAAAAATCATAGTTAGGTAATCCTATAGAGGGACTTCTGGTTTCAATATGAATTTCAACAAAAAACTTTTCCGGTTCCACAACTTGTCTTGCCAGATTGGTTATTCGTTCCTTTAATGAAATTTCCAGATCAATTCGTTGCCATTGAACAGATGCTTTATTCAAATCTGCCCCTATGACCTTAATACTCCATAAACCAAATAATAATATTATCCAACCCGTTTTAATAATGGTGCAGTTTCGACTTATCATTGTTTACTTCCTTTTTTCGCCAATGGTCTTTCAACGCCAAGTTCATCCTCTAAATATTTTTTCATTCGGAATGCATCTGCATTATTAGGATTATATTTATAGGCCATGTCATAATAGATTAATGAATTTTTATAATCTTTTTTAAAATAATAAGCTGCCCCGGTTAACTCATGAATAATGGAGCTATATGGATACTGCTCATTTAATTCCTTTAACATTTTCAAGGACTCTTCATATCCGCCGGCCCGAAGAAGCCTTTGAACTTCAAACAGACCTGTACCTACATCATCTATTTTACTGATAATATTGGAGATATTATTGGCTTCGAGATTAATATCATAATGGATATTGGTTTTTCCCAGATTATTAACTATCAATTGTTGTTTCATATACCCGGCTCTTCTCACTTCAATCAACACTGGAGCTTTCTCGGTATTTACAACTTTATCAATTATTTTTTCCTCAAGTACAAGTGGTGTTTTACCTATGGATTCAAGCTTATCCGAACCCAACTCCTTTATAAAAACCTCTGCTTCATCCGGAGTACTTTTAATGGAAATTTCCCGTGTGGAACTACATCCAATCAAGACACTTAAGACGATAAATATAATATTCAACAATCGAGGTTTCATAAACACTTCCATTTTCCATCTCACCATACTGTTAATTTAACGACTTAATTTCCAGATCTACTTAGGTTCTTGTTTTTTTTGTTTTTTTTCAGGCAACTTTTTCCCCTTAAAAAAAACCCCCAGACCGAAATTTTCCTTAGGTGCATCTTTATCATGAAGAACTTTTATCACCACCCGACGATTAAGTTTTTGATTTGCAGGAATTGACTGACCTTTTTGGTCACGATTATCATAAACCGGTCTTGAATCTCCGTAACCAACTGCAACCAACCGCTCTCTTGGAATACCGGCTTTTTCGAATTTTTTAAGAACACGAGCAGCCCTGGCTGCACTCAATTCCCAATTGGAGGGATAAACCTTGTTGCTGATATCTGTATCATCAGTATGTCCCTCAAAAAGTATAATAAAATCTGCCTGTCGCTCCAGAATCAAATCTATCATCACATCCAGAGAATCCTCAACTTCAGGCGTTGTGTCCACGCTACCTGGTTCAAACATGGCCGATCCTTTAAAAATAACCTCTATATCCCTGGGTTTTGCAATCTCTGAAACACCGGCCACTTTTGATAATTGCTCAATATGAGCGGAATAATCTTTTTTTTGTTTTGGTTTCGTCTCGGATTCGTTGGGTTTTACACGCTTAACCTCTTCTTTCGATCCAGTCACCATTTTATCTTCTTTTTCTCCGGAATTTATGGCCAATGCTCCTCTAAAAAAACGCCCAAAATCTTTTGCCTTTCCTTGAAAAGACGGATCTTCAAAATTAGCAAACGCAACCAGCATAATGAAAAAACATGCTACCAGAGTCATTAAATCAGCATATGAAGTAAGCCAGGTACCATTTCTGTCTGTTGAAGAATTTGCCGAAGTTTCAAGTTCTTCAATTTCCTTATCGGCAATCTGAAGCTCTTTTAAAAGCTCTTCAACTTTTTTTTGTTTGTCTTCAACACTAGACACTCAAAACCTCTTTCCAATCCAAACGATCATCCTGGTCTAAGTGTGAATTTAATTCCTCGGCTAAAATTGCAGGTGGCGCTTTGGCTAAAATCAATTTTATACCCTCTACAACAATTTTATTCTTCAAAAATATTTCTTGGGCACTATCATCAATATTTTCACTTATAGGAATTACTAAAATATTAGAAAGCAAACAACCATAAAAAGTGGTAATTAAACAAACAGCCATAGCCGGACCCATTATTTTCATGGCATCTTTTCCTCCAAGGTTTGCAAGCAGTACTATCATCCCCATGGTCGTTCCAAGCATTCCAAACGCCGGAGGATATTTACCTATATTTTTAAAACGATTTACGTCAATCATAAGAGATTTGTGCATATTCTTAACACGTCCATCAATAATTTTCAGATAATGTTCATTGTCTACCAAATCATCCAGATAAAGCTGAATACATTCCTTTAAAAAAGGATCCTTTATATTTTTAGCTTCCTGATTAATATCTTTTCCACTGGAAAACGCATAACTTAATTTAATAATTTCTCTAATTATTTCTGGAAAAATTACCGTTTGACCCTTTATCATTTTGTAAAAGAAAATCTTAATTAATATCCACATTTTGGGTATTCTTACGGAAATTGATGTAGCCGCCAATGTCCCCCCAATAACAATAAAAACACTCGGTCCATTAACAAACATCATTATGTCACTTGTTGTTAATAAAACTCCCACAACACTTACAAAAAAACCTGAAAAAAGTGCCAAGATTGAACCAACATTCATTATATTCTCCATCTTAAAATCAACATGGGAAAACTTACCCAAACATCTTTAGTTGAATATATTTCTATTTAATCTCATAATTAATTATATGAGATCAGGTACCTTCAATAAGACTAGGCAAATGATACCGCTTAGATTCTTGTTTATAATTATTATATGCTGCAGTTTTACTCCTGCTGCTTATGCCTTGAAACCAAACGCTGGCGACAATCCCAAACTTTTTCTTTTTTCATCCGATCTACCTTTAAGTCTTTTTAATCAGTATTATATTTTAAGAAAACATGTTGTAGATGTAGTTTTAGCAACCCAGCTTTATGATTTAGTTTTTAGTAAAATACCTGAGTATTTAGCTCGAAGCAAAAAACCTCAATTCATTCTCAAGTACAAACTTAGAACTGATGGACCGGACTCTTATCGCATTGAATTTTTTCTAATTGATGCAGATGCAGTCCAAATTATAAAGCAAGATAAGCATGAAAAAATATCATTAAGCGAATTATTATATGAATTTCGTTTGGGGCTTTATGAATTTATTTTAGAAAAAAAATTGAGACCAGAAGAAAAAGAAACTTTTCAAAAAGCTTCACAAAACAAAATCGACTCCATTCATAAGCAAAAATTGGATAAACGGCCTATACCAGTCCAAGAAAAATTTTCTGGGCAACCTGATTTAACCCAACCTCCCACATTACAAGAAACCAAAAATCTAACCTCAGATCCTAAAAAAGTACATACTTTAAAAACGCTATCTTCTACTCTTTCTTCATCAGAAATAAAATCCAGTTTATGGAAACTTTTGGAAGACTCAGATTCTGATGTGCCGTGGAATTTGCAATCCACATCGTTGAATAATTCTCAAAATAATAATAAATCCCATAAGACCAGCCCGCTTAACCAAACAAATGTCACCAATCCATTTATTCTAGGGGCAAACATTGCTTTGAAAACTGATGATGAATTATCCCAAAGACTTGGTTCACACCAGTTTCATTTTGCCTGGAAATATGTGCAAAGAAGATTAGTAATTACCGATCTCGTTCGCATTGAAAATGAATTTTATTCACTTATCGGTTTTACTACAGAATGGATCTACTATAATCCATTACATATTTCTAAATTGCTTTTTAGAAATGGAATTGAAATAGATAAAGCCTTAAAGACCAGGCCCATCGACATGAAAGGCCATTTTTTATTCAGATCAGGTGTCGGTTATAAATTAAATTCCTGGTTTTTACCATCCTTATATTATGAACAAAGTGACTTGCACTATGCCAACCTTAATGAATATGGGAAAGGCATCGTTGCCAATTACCATTCCCTTAAATGGATAAGTTTTGAGCCCGCTATTTTGGGAAACAAAACGTATCTTAGCCTTCATTTTGCAAAATCAATTGCTGGTTCCAAAAATGGTGATCCCAGGGAAAAAGACGGCCCCGATGGATATCGCTATGGATGGAATGTTCGTTACTTTTTTTCCAACAAATTGTGGAGAACCCGTTTTTGGGCAGATGGTGAATATAGAAAAGAAACCTTTCGCCGAGATAATATCAATAATAAGCTTGAGATCAACAAACAAGAATACTCTGCCCGACTAGGGGTTTACTTTTGATATTAAAAAAGAGAATTGATATAAAAGGTAGCACCTGCAAAAATTTGAATAATAAAACTGGTAGTTTCCACCCCCACGCCTCGTAAAACACTTAGTTCACCTTTATATGATGTTGAATTATTGGCCATGTATAAGATCCCGCCATTTCCCCCGATTTCAATACCCAAATCGCTGCGAACTTCTTTTTTGGGTTCATACACCATACTAAAAAAACCCAGACTCCAGCCAGCATAGTATCTAAATACCGGATTGGTAATTACCTTGATGTTTTGATCAACAAAAACTGCACTTACCCCATCAGCACCAAAATAATATTTTCGACCACCGCTTACCGCATAATATTTGCTAACTTCACCAGCAATACCGGAACCGGTCGCTCTAAAAGAATAGGAGGTTCTCCGGGAAGTGAAAAACTCATAATTAAAATCCAATGAAATAACGGCTACTGATCCACTGGAAACCCCTTTGGTCTCATCAAAGGCGCCAGAATTTTGCGAAAAGCCAGCATTGATCATACCAAGCGATATACCAAGCTGATCCTTATAAGTGACCACTGCATAAGCATCGAAACTTAACCCAAGGATAAACAACCAGACAAAATTTTTTCTAAGCAGCTTTTTTCTCATTTAACTGAAATAACCCCTCATGGTAATCAGACGCAATCTCCTTTAAAAAGCAGTCAAGTGCCTCTTGAGATTTCCCATCCTCGGTAATTGACTCAAGAATCATCATAATTGTATTCACTTTATCTTGAGGTATATGAGAGATTATAAAATATCTGGTGCTTTTGGGCAAACTGACAAGTAAAGATGCAATCTCTTCCGCTGTTTTGAATTCAAATTTTCTGGTTAGGTAGTTAGCTGGCAGTTTAGTAATACCTTCCTTGGTCCAATCTGGTTTGCAGAAATTGATCACTTGAGCTTCAGATGTATCAGTCTCAAGTTTCTCGGCAAACATATTTAAAGATTGATCCAGAGTATCTGGTGAAGTTTCATTTAAAGTCACGTTTTTACCGTAGGTAGCAAATACCTGAGCAATCATCTCATCTGTTGATCTGGTTTTTTCGTCAGTTACTTTCACCACATCGATCCCGACGAATTTTTTTGATCTATTAATGACATTTTTTATAATATGTTCGTGATTAAGTTCATAGAGATCTTTAGGTGATAATTCTGCCCAAAACGGCCTATCAAATTTTGAAGATAGTTTTTTTATCATCACTTCATCAAGATAATGAAAAACTACCGCATAGGTTGAAACATCATTTATTTCCTTCAAGGTTTTAACCAAAATATCAGTATGAACATTTTTGAGACCAGCCAAAACGGTTTCATCTAGTTTTTTAGTCATTGGCCCGTTACCTTCCTTGATAAGTTTTGCTGATATTCTTTCAGAAAACCCTTTTAGCCAGTTGTCAAATTCCAAAGCGGTATAAAATCCTTTCTCCTGCTCCATTCGTATAAGTGTCGATTTCATAAAGATATCTTCTGGTACAAACTGAATTTGTAAATAAGGCATCAGGGTTTTTAATCCTAGAAGATCGCTTCGCTCCTCCTTAACCAGAACTTTCAATATATTCTTATTTTTAGAGATCTCTGACCTGATAAATTTAACCAATTCATCCACGTTAGAATGAGCGAGAACATTCAGGTGAGTCTGGGTTAACCATGTTCTTCTTTTATAAAGTTGATATCCAAAAAAACCAAGCCCAGCCGTCAGTATAAACATTAACCAATTACCAAGATTATCAACCAAAACACTTCTGAAAACACTTCGAATTTTGCTCACCAAACCATTGGCTCCAACGTAAATAAAACTCACATTATATTTTTTTCCCTTGAATTCACCTTCAATTAATTGCTTGATTTGATTTTTTATTTCACTCGAATAATTAGTAGCTGATACTATCCTGATATCATACCCGTCAATTTTTAAAAAATTTTTATCACTATCTACCTGATCTTTGATGACAAGAGGAAGATAATCAAGTTCGTTATTCTCTAAATTTTTTTCCACCGCCGACTTTCTTTCATCCAGTTTAACGGTTACAGAGGCATAAAAATTTAAATCCTCAAAAACTATCCTGATTACTTGATTAATTCTTGATTGAAGTTGAAGTTCAAGGAGAGAAATTTCTTTTTCGGATTGTACATCACTCGTATACCCGGCAAAACCAACCTTGATCCCTAAACACACCCACCAAAGAACAAATAGAGCTTTCATTATTTAGTCGCCTTTTTTTCAATTAATGAAATCATTTCCCTCATCCTCATGGCCATGCTGTCTTTTCCATCAATCGCCAGCGATTTTTTAACATATTTTTTAGCCCGATCAATGCTCCCATTTTGCATTTCCACATAGGCTAGCAATGTATAAAGAGAAGAAACTTCTGGATTTTTAGTTTCCAAATCAAGAATTATCTTTTTTGCTTGATCAAATTTTTTACTGATTATTAAAAACTGGGCAGTCAATAATTCCCTAATAATGGCATTAGTTTTGGGAGGTGGAAAATATTTTGCAGTTATCTTCACGCTGTTAGATTTATTATTTTTTTGAGCAGTACATTCTTTCAGTTTATATTCCAAAATTTGTAAATCTGCGTCCCTTGTCTGACTTCGTTGGTCGTTATAAGTTACGTCTGACACCGGACCAACACTTGCAGGAACTCTTGAGGCTTGATCCACTTGCATTAAATGCAATTTTTCCTCTCTTCCTTTCAATTCAAGGCTCATTTTTTCCATATTCTCAATATACTTATTCTGATCTTTTTTAAATTGATCGACCGATTCTTTTAAATAATTTTTTTGCTCCACTAAAATTGCGTTTTGTTCTTGCAAATCTTTCAATTGCTGAAGTGCTAATTCGTGTCTTTTATTTTTATATTCCCGATCTACATCCAGATCAATTTTAAGATTTACACTGTCTGTTGCATCGAAAAATACTACCCTGGTAAAATACCCCGGTTTTTCCACCAAGAATGATACAAACTTTCCGTCAACCACATCAGCAACATCTTCCCATTTAAGCATTAGCGGTGTCTGACCAACCACCTTGCCATCAGCCCGATAAACGTTAGCTCCAGACACCGAAGTAAAAATACTATACTCCGCATTCGGCACTCGCTCCCCTACCAAGGAACACGAACACATAGTCGCAGCAACTAGAAATATTAGAATAATTTTACCAATCATATATCCAACCGTCCGTTCTCCAAAACTTCTCGGGCGAAACTAATTAAACTTGATAAAAAAAATGAGGCAAATTGAACCGAAAGATAATGTTGAGTATTTTAATCATAAGTGCCTAAATTTGATAACCCCATAAACCATAAATATCCTTAATCACTAAATCGTTATATTTTGATGTTTCACCGTCATAAATAGTTGGCATAATTTCTAAGATTTTAAATTATTTTTATTAAGATTTGATTTAAGCTGTTTTTGTTAACGTAATTTTTAATCCATTAATATTACGTCTTTAAAAAAGTATTCATCTTTTCAATTTCAACTGGTTATGTATGTAACGTTTTCATCAAGAAATTTAGCCGATAAACCGATGATAATATTGGTGAGTACCCCGACTAGTAACCTTTAGCCATTAACCTAGGTAGCGACTTATGAAGAAGAATAAAATCCTTATCCGCTCAATCACTGCTGTCTTTATTCTCTCGCTGTTTGGTTGCGTTGGTGCCATTAAAGAAAACAAAGAAAATTTGGCCGTAGGAGATGGAACACTTAACCAGACGCCTACTTTCACCTTTGAGGGATTAACAGAGGCCCAGGCAATAAGTGATGCACGAATAAATTTAACCTTCAAACCAGCTGAATTAATCGGCGGGGGCGAGGGTAACTCCAATGGCGGAGAAGGCGGCGTAGAAGTTGGATTTATGTACAAGGTTATGCGCGATGGAGGCAATACCCCCATTGCTTCATTTGTGGATACCAATCTAACATTAAACCCCGATGGTCAATACGTTGTCGCAGTACCTACAAACGGTCGCGGTGATTGCGGTACTTACAATATTATTGCTGCAAAAGCTGATGAAAGCGAATCCCATAGCGGTGCAACTTTCTTTAGAGTTTGCAGTCACAATGAGTTTTATCCAGAATTCGATGGGATTTTAGCAATTCTTCCACTTTCCGGATGTAATCTCTACAACGGTGCCAAGATAACCTGGCGTATAGCCAATAAATCTCCAGAGCTAAGATCTGAAATTGAAAGATTCAATACTCTCAAGGCAGAAAATTTCACCCTCTACCAGGATGGAAGGATTAATTTTACCACCTTCAACGATAACAACGCCACTTATGATGCTGCTATTGATGAATTAAACGAATATGCACCCTACTCTTACTCGATCTATTATGCCACCAGCCAGGAGGCACTACTTGAAAAACTCAATGACCCTACCGCTGTTCCTGCTACCACCGTTAACAATATAAATGCTTCGTACTTCGAGCTGACCGGCTTAAATTCTGGTGTTCAGTACCATTTTGCAGTCAGATCTTCAACGAACGTTATAAGTTCAACTGCTAGAATGAATATGGAGACTAATGTTCACATCGTTACTTATACCACTCCGCAAATCAACAATATCAACTTTGGCGGAATAACCAGTGTCGAGATTCCAAAAAACACCAACGGATATAACAGCGCCGTAGTCCGCTACACTGCTTGTACTGGGTGTGATAAATACCAATATTACGCAAAAAGTAGCGCTCTCCCGCTGGATATCGATTCCGACGTTCCAAGAGGAACAATTAATCTCAACGAAATACCTAACAATCCCGAGTCATTTACTATTAACGGTTTACAAAAACACACTAACTACTACTTCTATGTTGTCGCTATCAATAACTGTGGTGTTTCTGGATCACCTGAAGTAGCGGGAACTGCCAACTCAATTCAAAAAATGACCACTCCGCCAATTAGTCCGTTTAATGGTGTGACATCCATTCAGACTATTGGTGGGGCCCTAGACAGGCTCAAACTCAATTGGTCTCTACCAGATACCGCTAATGGTGTTTATGATGAATACGTTATCTATCAGACCGACAATAGCGGAACCATTATCCGTCAATTGACAAATACCAACGATGTTATGAGCGACGATCCTTATATTGATCCAGTTAATGATCTAACTGACCCAACTTTAGTAAGTGCTGCAGTAAGAGACGTAAACGCCGGAGTTGATGTCAATAACCCGAATCGTTTTTGCTTTGTAGTGGCTCCAAAAGAAGGAGACTTTAACGGTCCAGGAGGCGTGGGACGTGAGATGGCCACTGCTGACAGAAGAGTTGTTTGTAAAGACTTTTATTATCAAGCGCCAAATTTTGTGGGACCAAGCGCCGGTAATTGTGCCAACACTTCCAGTAGTTTTAATGTAAGCTGGTTGGTACCAACAGAGGGAACCTATAGCCAGTTCCGTTTGTATTATAAAATTGATGAGAACGAAACCGAAATGGATTATGCAGTTGCCGAAGCCGCAACCTCTATCGTCGCCCAAGGTAAGGGAGAAGGATCAGGTTTCACCAGAATAGAGTTTGATTATGATCCTCTAGCAACCCCGTCTTTAACTCCGCCTCTTTTTGCTGGTGCAGTTTCTGCCAACCCATTTACCGTAAACGGTCTCGACCCTGATACCACCTATATTTTTGCTATGGAAACTTATTATGACGCTGATGGAGCGGGGCCTGGAATACCTTTCTTTGTTAGGCCAAGCGTACTAAGAAGATGTAGAACTTCCAAGCCAGAAGTGGTGCATGAGGGTTGGGAACACATCATGGCGTTAGGACCAAAAACCAATGGACTCGATAACGGTAATAAAATAAAAGAGAAGCTAAGTAATGTTACCAGAAATTCTCTAACTTATCTTGGCAGTGGTGCCGCCAGTGATATTGATCCTTTGCAAGGTTGGTATATGGAAGAAGACCCTTCCGCTCCCGATACCGAAGGTACCGTTTTTTTAAGCTGGTTTGATTTTAAATTTTCTCAATTAAGTGGAGTTTATGCGAACTCCCTTATTGGTTCTGGTTCGACCGCTGAGTATGTAGTTAATCGATCTCTCAATGCTGATATGAGTGGAGCTACTATCATTGGAACAGTTCCTTTGATTGAAAATGTATATTTATATAACTTTTTAGATGAAAATATTCCTGCTCACTCACGCAAATATTACTATCAAGTAGTACTTAAGGTTAACGGTGTTGATCTGGTTTTCGCCAGTACTGATGCTACCGAAAACGCCATTAATAGTTCCAATGCTATTTTAAGTGTAATCGTTCCCCCCCCTAATATGGCATTTATTCATAGATACATGTTTAACAAGCATCAATGTAGAAAAATTGATAGAAATATTCATCACGGCAAGCATGCATTTCCTGATGCCGCTTTTGATAGAGTAATAAATTATGATGCCAATTCCCTTACCGCCTATCAAGTCAGAGGGGCACGAGGTGCACTCTTTAACACGCCTACTAATAAAAACTACGATATTGCTAAAAATTATCAATGTGAATACAACGGAGTTGGTAGCACCAGGGATGAAACCACTGGCAATTTTGTTTTCGATATTGGTAAAAGTTTTCTAGTCGATCGCTTTGAAGTTGGCGCAAAAATTGGATTGAATGCCTGTGACATTGATGGCAGCGACGGTGGACCATATAACTGTGTGGCAGAATATTTATCATACCGCTATGAAGCTTACGCCAACACCATCTTTTATGAACTAGGACACGTCAACGAGTATCATGCTACTTATTATTACGATGCCTATTTTGATCGGGCGGATATCTGGGTAAACACTTCCGCTGACGGGATAGCAAGTACGGCCTGGACATATCTGGACAACCCCGCTTTTTCCATAAGCCAATTTACCAACATTTCAAATCAGATTTTTAGTAATCAGGCTTATCTCCCTCCCGCTCGCATTGCTACCTACGAAAAGGCAAAAGCCTACTGTAACAACCGAACCATCAACATTAATGGAAACAACTACATTGGCCGCCTGGGTTCCAGACAGGAATATATTGTCATGGGTGATTGGCATGAACAGGCAGCGCCACTTGATCTCATTGATATCACTCTCAGACGAAATCTAACAGGAAGTGGAAAAGACAAATACGGTTGTAATACTGCTGACGGAGACAAGGGTGCTCAATATAATCCGGTTCCTTATCAAGATTTGGCCGTTAGTGGTGGACCGACTGATATCACCAAAAATAATTATCCCACCCGCAATGATCCTGTTAATTACGCAGCTCATTTGCTTCGTACCGGATCATATTCAAATAATACCGAACATTCTAGTCATTTATGTTTTTCTAAATTTGGATTACAAGACTTTGTTGGAAATGAAGTTGAAATGACCGATGATTGGTTTATTAATTCAGGAAGCGGTTGGATGCTAGACATTAACAAAACTCCTGAAGAAATAAAAAAATACTGGCAACATACCAGCAAACTATCTACTGAGGATGGATATCTTCCTACTTCAACAGATTTCTATGGGAAGCATAATCTTTTAGCTGATTCTTTTGGATTTCTCGCTGAGCAAACCAGCCAGTTTTATAATCCACTAGCCGGGTTAAAATTTGCATGTATTAATGCTGAATGGGGGGTCGCCAGCGGTTGTTACGATTATCAAGCCCCGCCAAACAATAACAACTTAAACGGTTATAATAATTTACCCGATTGGATGAATTATATGTTTGCCATCAACTCAAGAGATTATAGCTGGAACTTCCAAGACACCAGCAGGGATGGAAGCCCTGGTGTTCTGGTAAGAGTTGCTGAACAAGATAATTATAGCCCTTTCAATTACCACTATCTTCCGGATGTATTTAGTGCATACACCGATGGATCTACTCGCCAGCTTACCGTTGGGGGATCTGGTTATTTAAGAGAGAGTTCTTGGCAAATGGGTGGTGACGAAGGAGGTGTTTATAACACCAGACCTAAGTGGTCTTACACCGGCAATAAAGTGGGAATCAGATGTGTTTTCAGTGTTCCATAATTTCTAAAAAGTGCGCAAGGGACGTTGAATGAAGTTTTTGTGTTTTATTATATGGATTATTTTACTTTGCTCTTGCAACGAGCAAAATGTCATTACTAAGCTCGATGCTAATAATGGTATCTTAAATGTTTCTTTCAATCCAAGTCCTTCCTTTGGCTCGGTTCTCCCGGGAACTTTTCATGAAAAAACCATCACCTTAAATAATCTTGGGGGATTTCCTTTAACGTCATTAATAATTTCAGGTATCGCTGGTTCACTGGCCTATCAAGGAGGAACCTATCCAGGTACTAATGGAACTTGCGGAAGTTCACTTCTCCCAGGACAATCATGTAATATTACGATCGCATTATATTCGGAAGAACAGCAAATACTCTCTACTAACTTGGTGATCAACTACAATGATGGCATCACCGATAAAACCCAATCCTTTAGTATTAATGCTGATATCTCTAATCCAGGATCATTAATTATTGCGCAAGGATATTTTGGAACACTGCCTGAAGCAGTCTCCAATAATACCAATTCCATCCGTTTTCCCCGGCTTGCCCTTGGCAACGTTCAAGAAGAAATCATCACTATGGCGAACAACGGTGGTCGAACCATCACTTTGCTCGACATACCAGTTTTACCGGGCGATCTGGCTTATTCTGGCGGTTTATTTCCCGGAGACACCGGTGATTGCGGTCTCACTTTAGCTCCTTCCGCTCTTTGTGTTTTTGTAGTATCCCAACACACTTCGGTGGAGGGACAATCCAATCTCGAAATCCCCTTTCCGTTTTACAACGGGAGCGAAACAGCCACCCGACAACTTCAATTCACACTGGATGTGGTAGATGAAAGAGCTGACTTGATTTTACTAGGTCCCGGCACAATCAACCTGGGGAATATCCCACAAAATTACAATATCATAAAAACTGTAGATATTATTAATAACTCCGTAGTGGCTTCAATTAATACCATCATGTCTCTTACCAATATCTCTGGTGGTTTAACTTTTACGGGTACTGCTGGATACCCAGGTTTAGGTGGAAATTGTGATGACTCTTTAGACCCCGGTGATTTTTGCTCTATAGAATTTTCTTTTGTATCAAGCGATTTGGGAATCCATAACGAAATTCTTTCCATCGATTACAACGATAATCATATTTCCAGTCCATTGGCAGTCACCGCCACCTCGTTAATCACGGCAAACGTTGTTCCTCCGGCTTTGATAACGATCAACGCCACTTACAGTGTACCAAACACCACTCCCAATATTTTTGGTACTAAACCCGTAGGTAACGTTGAAACCCGAGTTTTATCCCTGGAAAACAGCGGTGGTTATAAAGCCAAGAGTATTGCGGTGGAATTAATCAATAACCCTTCCGGAGTTTTTGCTTTACAAGCTGGAGGAAACTGCGGAGTAACCGTTACCTCCCTAAATCCCACCGGTCGCTGCACAGTAAAAATCAAGGTTCAGTCTGATTTGATAGGGAATTTTAATGCTGATTTAAAAATTTCCTACGACGACGGCTTAGGGGACGGAATTGCCAATACGTCTAGCATTTTTCCATTGTCCGTTTCTTATGTGGATGTTTCCAATCTTAGATTTCTACCATCATCCAATATTGATTTTGGAGAAGTATTATTTGGTCTTCCCTCCACAAATGTAACTGTCACTCTGAATAATCAAAGTGCCGGAACAGCAACTGATATATCCCTTGATATGACCAACTTAATAACATCCGATTTTGATTTTATCTCCACCACCTGCACAGCGACCTTGAGCGGAAATTCATCTTGTGAATATATTTTCCAAATAACACCAACTGTTTTAGGAATTAGATTTACCGGCTTAACGCTAAACTATAATGACCTGCTCGGTTCAAGTATACGAAACCTTACCTTGCGCGCCACCTCGAGAAATCCCTCGGATTTATTTATCACTGATCTAGGCAATAACAATTTAAACTCAATTGATTTTCAAGATACACCCGTTGGCAAAACGTACACCCTTCCTATCCGGATAACCAATCCAAGTAGCAATATAACTGCCAGAAATGTTATTCCAACTATCAGTAATCCTCATTTTTCCGTGATTGATTTTGATCCTGACTCTTGTTCAAGCTTTTCCAATTTCGATGTATATCAAGCAGATATTTGCGACATAGAAATTGCCTTTACCCCCAGTGCTCCGGGTAATTACTCTGCCACCCTTAGTCTGACCTATAATAATGGACTAGGTATAGTTGTTGAAGACTATCCTGTACTGGGAGAAGGAGTTAATAGTGGTCTTTTAGAAATCAGTGGTATTACCCGTTTCGGTATTCATAATTTCGGCAACGGTGTTACCAATAATACGACCAGTTTTTATTTAACTCTGGAAAATACTGGTACCGCAACTGTTTCTGCCTACAGCGCCACAGGGCTTGGTGGTAGATTCACCTGGGGAGCAAGTGATTGTGTTGGCGTCGATATTCCTCCCGGAGGAACATGCCAGCAAGAAATTTTTTTTAATCCAGTTGCTACTGGTGATCATCGTTCGTGGTATGGTTATGATTATTTTACATCTTTAAGCACCAAACAGTTTTCTTTTGAAATTGTGGCTTACGGTATAAGTCCAGCAGACATATTTGTCAATTTTGCCACAGGGCCTAATTCTTATAACTTTGGAGATGTACCCTTCCTGTTAACACGAGTATTATCCATTACTCTAAGTAATGTAGGAGCAGCTTCTGCTAATAATTTCTCGGTGGCACTTAATCAAGGTGCCCTGACTTCTTATAATTACTTTACCAACTGTATTCAAGGAGGCTCACTGGCCAGTGGCAACTTTTGTCAAATTAATGTTACCTACTCTCCAGAAGATCAAACAACCCATAGCGCCTCAGTAAGCATAAATTATAACGGCTATGGTAATGAAACATTGCCCATCATCATCAATATTTCAGGACGGGGAGTGGATCCCATTGCTAATTTTGCCGGTTGGTACGAAATATTTTCCGTAACTGATGATAGCACAGGAACCATTAGACTCAAATGGGATGCGATGATCCCTGCTTCTGCGGGAGTAGTGGTAGATGGCTATAAAGTTTATCAACGAATTGGATCTCCTCTGCCAACCACTCTTGCTAGTATGGCACCTTACGAAGTGGCATCCATTAATGGAATCCAATTTTCTGATCGTATTTATACTGTTAATAATGTCCCGCCAGATACATCGTACCACTTTGCTATACGGCCAACTTATCTTGGAAGAATAATTGATTCCACTGACAAAGCGGCTAATCTGAATATTATTACCCCTCCTCTCCATATGGCACTGGTTCATCCCTATGCGGTTAACAAAAACGTTTGCCAACTTATGGGCCTTGCTACAGACGCTAATCATCAACTTGGTTGCGCATATACCGGTAGAGGAAGCACTGACGGATATTACATCTTTGATCGCTTACTTTATGTTGATCGATACGAACTAAGCCTGAATGCGTTTGGTGAACCACAAAACTTGCCTGGACAAACTCCTACCGAATACATGTATCAATTTATGGCAAATGATGATTGCAATAACGTGGTATTATCTTTTGATGGTAATTTTTTAACCAAACGACTTCTTCGTCGATCAGAGTTTGCTGCTGCTGCAGCTTGGCCGGCTAACTTGATCACAGCGGACATTGAAGCCAGGGAAACCGGAAATGCCACTAACTATTGTAAAGTTGCACAAGACAACCCATCGTCCACCGGAACAAGCACTGATTGCGTTTCACGTTATGGAATTTACGATATGGTGGGAAACTTATGGGAATGGAACACAGATCAGATCAACGGTACCATTGGCTGGACTACTCCCCTGGATCCAAGTAACGATGAAATTTATGGTATTATTCTAGGTACAAGTGGAATGTTTCCCAACTATGTTGTTAATCTACCTTGTTATAGCGTCGCCATGGGTTTCGTCATCTCCTACGGCAGTGGCAGTGTTTGCACTGATGGCCTGAAAGCATCCGACTATCCTAACCTTTTTAGTAACGATTATTTCTGGACGCCTATAAGTGCAGAGTTAAAAGGTGTAAGAAGTGGCGGTGGTGTAGGAACCAATGGCAATTTCTATGCAAGAAAAGCCGGTAGATGGATCGCCGATTTTAGTACAAGTCTGACTACTTCTGTCAGCAAGACCGGCGCACGCTGCAGTTTCTCCCTGCCCTTTGAAGAATAGTTCAAGTTAATCCATCTTACTCCAAATAATACAAAATCGTTCTAACTAATCCATCCATTTGTAAAGCTTCACAAAGAATTTCCTCGTTCTTTGGCCTGAAATTAAAGGGGGATTTGGTTAAAACTACTCCTGACTTTTCTTCTTTGTGTCCAAGTCTAATTCCAAAACCTGTAGTTTTATCAACGTTAGGGATAAACTCCCCCTTGGGAATATGTTCTGTTAAAACCAAATATTTAAAAGACGTTCTCTTGAGATTTTCTACAAATTTTAAAATCGTATGATTATCCAAATGCTGCAAAACCTGTCTGACCAATAGAACTTCACCCTGGGGAATTTCATCCTCACTCAAATCAAGCCGCCTAAAATCTACATTGTCGTCTTTAAACTTAATTTTATTATATTCAATTATTTTTCCAACTATGTCACAGGCAATATAGTTATTAAATAAGGGCCGGATTTTCTTTCCTACATAAAAATCACCACATCCCAGATCAACCGCATTAAGCCTTGGTCCCTTCCCGAAATATTTTTTAATATTTTCCACATATTTATCCACCACATACTCTTCATGTGATCCACGTCCGCTGCTAAATTCCAATTTTTTTTCATCGTCCCACAGTCGATTTCGATAAATTTCTTCAAATATGGTGGCGATCTTTTTACCTTTAAAGTAATTTTCCCATTTTCTATTTAAATATTCCCTTCTTATAAGAAGAATTTGAAGAGGAATAAATCTTTTTATCATCTTTATTATTATTTCCATTAAGGTATTTTATAAGAGTTAACGCAAAAACATTATAATAATTTCATAACTCGGCGAGCCATTTGTGCATTTATGTTATCTTTACTCATGCGGATTTATATATGGAACACAACCAAGGTCATAATTTTTTTTGCACTCGCAACAACCTTTCTTGTTTCGACTTATCTGTGGTCTAGTGAGGACGTACTTATTGAAAAAAAAATACTTGATGAAACCGGTAATCTCTACATTGAAACACATTTTAAACTTCCCGAAAGAAAACTTATTTTTAGAGAAAAAATACATATCATTGATGACAACAAACATATTATTTTTCAATATAAATTTGAAAAAGAAACACTAGTCTCTTTAGACTATTTCAACCAATATGCCCAACTCATTAAACGAATCATCGTGACTCATCGTGGACACACTTCTGAAGAAATCACCTACATGTATACTTCCCCCACCGATAATCACCCCCATGCATTCATAAGAAAAAATATCATGTTCGATTTTAATATTGCTAACTACGATAACAATGACTTTTCTTTCAATCTACATAAAGTTTTATCCCATGAACCAATCCTTGAAATAGACCGGAAAATTAAAATATCACATGATCAAACCCGGACTTTGGTTGCCATTATTGATTCAGGTGTTGATCACACCCATCCAAATCTGGCTTACAAATTTAGAATTAATTACGCTGATAAAATTGATGGTATTGATAACGATATTAACGAAGTCGTCGACGATTTTATCGGTTGGTCCATTCCTTTGCATAAAGGACTACCTGTTGAAAAAATCAATCCTGCTTATGAAACTATTCCACTTTCTCATGGAACACATGTCGCGGATATTATGTTAAAAAATATCGACCAGGCAGCCTTGTTACCTTTTACTGGCGATTACGGAGAAAGTGATTTTTTAAATATGGCAAACAATACATTTCAAACTTTAAAACCTGCCTTTGCCAATTTAAGTTTTTTATTTCCCCATTGGTCACTCCAGGAAATTCCTAAAGAAACTTACACTTCATTACAAAATCTCATTAAAAATAATCCTGAAACATTATTTTTTACAGTAGCTGGCAATGATTTTGGAAAAGAACTACAAAGTGGACGTAATGGACTTTATCCTGCCTCTTTTGACCTAGATAATATTTTAACAGTCGGCGCCCTTGATACTAGCGACATCCTAGAAAATGAAATGTTCGACTATCAACTAGCACCATACTCTAACTTTGGAATCGAACATGTTGATATTCTTGCTCCTGGCTCCAACATTGAAGCAGCTTCTCTGGGCGGTGGAACTATAAGGCATACCGGTACATCCATGGCATCTCCCTTTGCTTTAAACATCGCTCTTTCAATCAAAATAAGTTATCCCAAACTGACTGGGCAAGAAATTAAAAATATTCTGCTTTTTTCCGCTTATATTCCTAATATTGAAAATCCTTTTAAGGTACGCTGTGGCGGAATGATTTTTCCAAGAAGGGCAATGGAGGTTGCTAAAAGATATTCCTTTTTGAACACACAAAATGATTTTTCTAAAATCAGAATACTCAGTCTCGAAGTCCGTTTTGACCCATCTTTTAGTATGAAGGGTGAATTAACCGACGCTTCTTATCTTCAAAAATTAAATTTTCTATGGGATAGAATTTAAATCCATCCGTGGTGAAAATAAATTGAAATACTTGCCAAAGTTTTGTAAATTTTCTTATCTACATTTTTTTAATTAATTGAGAGGATTTATGAACAGAGAAACCTGGAGTTCAAAAGTTGGTTTGATTTTGGCAATGGCCGGCGGAGCAGTGGGGCTTGGCAATTTTATTCGCTTTCCACTACAAGCAGTCAGTAATGGCGGCGGCACCTTTATGATTCCCTACTTCGTTGCTTTTTTTCTACTTGGAATTCCACTTATGTTCGTAGAATGGGGTCTTGGACGTTACGGCGGAAGTAAAGGACACGCAACCCTTCCGGGAATTTTTTGTTCCATAAAAAATAGCATTGTTCTTAAACTCGTAGGTATTTTTGGCATAATGATTCCCCTAACAATCATGTCCTACTACTCCTTTATCGAATCCTGGACGCTTGGTTATTCTATTTTTTCACTTTCTGGTAAATTCAGCGCCGGACTGACACCCGAACAATCTTCAGCAATTTTTTCCGATTATGCTTCTTTAAAATCATTTTGGTTTCCCTATTCCCTTTTTATTTTTATTCTTTTTTTAAACGGATATATTCTTTACCGTGGGATTTCTGACGGTATTGAAAAAGTGGCTAAAATATTAATGCCTCTTCTTTTTATTTTTGCCTTTTTTTTAGTCATCCGGGTTTTCACTCTCGGAACTCCTGATCCTAGCCTTCCCGATAACAATATTATGAATGGACTTAAATTTTTATGGACACCTGATTTTTCTAAATTAGGTGAATTTAAAATATGGCTGGCTGCTGCTGGCCAAATCTTTTTCACTCTTTCTCTTGGTCTCGGTGCTATTGCTTGTTACGCTTCATATGTTAAAAAAGATGATGATATTGTAACCCCGGCCATTGCAACTTCAACAATTAATGAAGTTGCCGAAGTTTGTCTAGGCGGCTCAATTGCTATTCCTCTTGCGGTGGCTTTTTTTGGTGTAACCGGGGCCATCGGAATTGCAAGTACTGCCGGTCTTGGCTTTGGATTTGTAACACTTCCTCTGCTTTTTGCCAAACTTCCTTTTGGATTTATTTTTTCCTCAATGTGGTTTATCTTGCTCTTTTTTGCAGCGATCACATCCTCTATATCCATGGGTGCCATCGTTATAGCCTTTTTTTCAGAGGTAATAGGTTTTTCCAAAAAAACTTCTTGCTTGATAACTATGGGCCTTGTTTGTCTTCTTGGTCATTGGTCCATCTTCGTTCCAGGAGCCATTGACGAAATGGATACGCTTGCTGGAACTTATGGACTCGTCCTTTTTGCCCTAATTGAAATCTATGTTTGGGTTTACCTTTTTGGTTTTAATGCCTCTTGGGAAGAACTGGTTCGGGGTTCCCGAATCAAACTTTGGAGTGGTATAAAATGGATCATTGCCATTATTACCCCTCTATATCTTATTATTATTATTTCAGGATGGTTATACCAGGACGCTGGCAAAGTTTTTTTCTTAAAAGGCGTTCCCGAGGGAGAAATAATCTATCGCTGGCTAACTCGTATCATTCTTTTTATAACGTTTATCGGATTAAGTCTTCTTACGATCAAAAAAAAGAAAAATGAAAAATAATTTTCCACCTACATTACACCAGACACTTCAATACTTTTTAAAACTTGATGCGTTCAAAAAGTTGAGTTATAACCTAAACAAATGCGGAGAGATGCCGGAGTGGTCGAACGGGATGGTTTCGAAAACCATTGATCGCTTTTTGCGGTCCGGGGGTTCGAATCCCCCTTTCTCCGCCATTTTTTAATAATCTACTAATATTCATTCTACTTCTTTATACATATTATATGTAGTTATGCGATGACCATTATCACAGTCGAGATAGGTTATTATTTTTATAAGTTCAGGGCTTAATTCTTTTTTTGTTTTATGAATACAATTAAAACTGTTCCATCGAGCCATTATTTTTTCAATTGTAAATTCATGGCGATATTTTTCTTCTGGCAAATAAGTAATAAAATCAACGGTATCATCTTGTTTTATACTTATTCCCCACTTTTGTAGACCATCACTTTGAGTCTTTTATATCCAAGCAGAAAAAATATTTTTTGCAGGGTGTGTGATAATTTGAGTTGGTTCACCAATTTTATTTGTAAGTTTTTCTTTTGACCAGTTGTTTACAGAAGTGTTTTCAATAATATCCCATGTTTGCTTAATATACTTCTCCTGTTTTTTCTGATATTGATGATTTCATTTTAATTATGGAACTATTTTAATTGGATGAATTGTTAATTCCAAGGTCTGTTTTTTAGAGTCTTTCATAGTCATTACCGCTTCTTTACCAAGCAGTGTAATAACCTTCGGAGAGACAATGATTGATTCAGTTCCATTGATTTTTTCAATTATTTTTCCCTCGAAAATATAAGCATTTTCAAAGTTGTACTTAGGATCTGGCATTTTTTGTTCAGATTTACTTACTTTCATTTTTAAGACAAAGTTTTTGTCATTTTGAAATGGAATTTCCCATTCTGTTCCAAGCTTGGCAAGAATTGCGGCCTTTGTTGTTTTTATAGAATTACCATTTGTAAGTTTTGAGTCTATATTAAGCTGGATGTTAGTAGCAAAAGCACTACAAGAAAGAAGAGCTACAAGTAAAAAATTTTTTTTCATTTCATCTCCCAAGGTCTAAATGGCTATTCCATATAGTTTATATTTTATGGGTGCCGAATGGAAAGGAAATATTATATAATAAGCATATTCTAAAAAATGTTTCTAACCCTGTTACCAAACCATAAATCCCCCCATCTCTTCCCTATTTTGATAAGGATTTATCAAACATATTTTTTAATAATAAACTCAAGCACCCCGAAGATTGCCTCTTTTCATTGAAGCATAGGTTCCTACTAAACATAAAAAAGCAAAAATTCCAAAAGCATATTTTGCTCCAACTAAAAAATTTGAATAATTTTCTGGCATAATTTTAGCCTTTCCAATCAACAAAGAAAATAAACCCATAACAATCATCATGCTGAAAATTTGCCCACCAATGCGCATTGTTCCCAGCATGCTGGAAGCCATTGCATAATCTTTTCTACTTATAGAGCTAATCGCTGCATTAGTATTCGGAGAGGAAAAGAGCGCAAAACCCATTCCCATTAAAATTAATGCTATATAAATAACTGACAGACTGGTGGTGCTGGATACAAAGGAAAGAATAATCAAACCCCAAAAAGTCATTAACATCCCAGAAGAGGCAACCAAATATGGTTCAATTTTATCTGAAAGATTTCCCATAATAGGAGAAAAAATAGCCATGATAACTGGTTGAACCATCAAAACCATTCCCGCCTCTTTGGGTGACAGATGCTTAAGATACTGGAGATAGAGACTCAACAGAAATCCAACGCCGGCAGTGGCACAGTAGTGAATTAGTGCCGCCAAATTGGAAAAAACAAACACTGTATTGTTATAAAATAAACTTATATTTATAAGCGGTGATGAACATTTCTTTTGATAAAAAATAAACGGTGCCAGACCCACTATTCCAAACAAAATCAATCCATACCCCCAAAATGAGGGTAAAATAGAAAAACCATAAGTCAGCCCTGTCAAAATTAATCCATAAAAAATACTTCCTTTCCAATCAAATCTTTCCCCAAAAGATTGAGCCGATTCCTTTTTTATTTTAAAGGTGATTAAAAGAATTGATACCGTTGACAGGATAATTGGTATAAAAAAAATGGACTCCCATCCCCAGTACTCAACCAATATTCCACCCAAAATCGGTCCAGATGATAATCCGACATAAACTGAGGCCACTTGAATACCAAAAACCTTTCCTCTATGATCTAGAGAAAAAGCACCTGCCAATAGGGCCATGCTGGTACCATAAATAAAAGAACCAGAGATCCCTTGAATACATCTGATAATAAGAAAAATCACTGAACTTGAAGCAAATGTTGCCATAATACTAGACAATAATAACAACATATTTCCAATTAGAAGAAACTTTTTACGTCCATAAATATCTGCCAATCGTCCAAGCGGAATTAGACTAATTGCTGATGAAAGTAAAAAAATAGTGGTAACCCAGTTCAATTCAATTGCATTCATATTCAAATGAATTGAAAGTGCAGGTGTTGCAATATTGATAGCTGCTGCCATGAATGGAACAATAAATCCATTTAATAGTGCGACAGACAATACTGACCATTTATTCATATCGGGAAAACTCTAGATTTATTTTCATATTTCTGTTTTTAATTTGAAATTTTATAAAACTAAATGAGTATTTTTTGTTTTTCAAAAGCAAGGGTTACGACCGCTCCGTTGGGTGTTTTATTTTTAAAATTTATATCAATATTCATTATTTCAGATAATTTCAAACACAGCACCAATCCTGCTCCGTGTGAATGTAACAATTGGTCCAGATTATTTTCATTTTTCATATCTTCTAAAAATTTTCTAGAATATGGAAAACCCGGCCCATTATCGCTAAATGCTATTTCAAACCAATCACCTTTCAGAGAAAGATGAATTTGTGGTGGAGATTCGTGTCCATTACCATGTTCAATTGAATTTCTAAGAATATTAGAACAAAGTATCCAAAAATAATCAATATTGACACTAACCAGTGCCTGTTCTGATTCAAGGCTGTCTTCAAAACCTACCTCATTCTTATAAATATGTTGAAACTCTTTGGCAGTAGATTGCAATAATTTTTTTAAATCAACATTTTCCTCAAAATGCACCATGCTATCTATATAGGCTAATCCACAGATATTATTAACGATGGAACGTATTCTTAATATGTCTGTAACAGCCTGAGCACAAAAAATATCATTTTTTTCCTTAGCATCATAATTATTGGCAACTTCCCGCCTGGTAAGTTCAATTTCGTTTAACAAATTGGTCAGGGGGGCTTTAATTTCATGGGCTAAAAATCTGCCAAGATTTTCCTGGCAAACCAGAGATCTTTGGGCACGAAATATTAATTCATTGACCGAAATGATTATTTCATTTAAAAAAAGATTATCTGGATGTTGTTTTAATTGTTTCCACTGAGACGGTGGGTAATTTTTTATTTTTTGCACATCGATTGAAATTTGATTGATGGGAAACAATAGTTTTCTAGAAAATAAAAAAAACAATGGAAAGAATAATATAATTACAAAAGCAGCAATCAATGCAGTTTGGGTTATTGCATCCAACGTAATTCTTTCAATGTCCTCTATGGAAGAAAGCAATTCTACAAAACGTTCCCGTTGATCATCAATCTTAAAAGATTTTATGCTATTAAGATAATTCTTGTTGGAAATATGAACAGTCTCAAAAGCGCCATCCACAATACCATGGTGGTCAATATCATACTCATTTTCACTTGCATGATTTTGTTGAATAATATTTTGCTGATCATCCCAGACTCTAATCAGCCTTATGTTGTTAAGCTTTTCAATAAGTTTTGAGGCAATATCAAACGACAACTTTTCATCGAAAGTAGTTTTATAAACCGACGTATAGGATGAAATAAATAATTCTGAAGTGGCAACCAGTTTATTATGAAAATATTTTTCCTTGCTACTGTGGGCAGACAAATACATCACTGATGTAACCATAAAAAAAACAGCTACCGAAACAACTATAAAACCAAATAACAATTTGACTAATATTTTATTATTCATTTTAAACGATTTTAAATTCACCAAGACTGAGTGTTAGACAAAATATAACCACTCCCTCTTCGTGAAATTATTAATGGCTCACAACTGGCAAAATTTATTTTTTTACGAAGTTTTGCAATTGCGACATCAACCACATTAGAGCCGGTATCAATATTGTAACCCCAAACCCTATCCAGCAGCTCAGTGCGGGAATGGATTTTCTGAGGATTCTTAACAAAAATTGTCATCAATTTAAATTCATATGGACTCAAATGAATAACTTTTCCGGCCCTTTGCATCTTCTGGCCATCCAACTCTAAGGTGATATCCTCATAGTTAATTATAGATTCAGGTGAAGAGCTTTCTTTTTTAACCAATTTTTTCACCCGGAGGCTTAATTCATGATATTGAAATGGTTTCTCCAAATAATCATCTGCTCCTACTTCTAGACCTTTTATCCGATTAATCGAACCAGACAATGCACTCAGAATTAAAATCTTGATATTTGGCCGAAGAGATCTAATGGTTTTAATCCAGCTTACAGCATCGAGTTTTCCAATTAAGCGATCCATTATTAAAATATCAAACGCCTGTTCTTGGAGTGAGTCGATGAGTTGATTGATAACTGTAAAAATTTCAACTTGATAAGCTTCAACCCTTAGTCCATCGGCGATAAATTTTGCGACCCGCACATCATCTTCTAAAATTGCCACTCTGGTCATAAGACAAAAACCCTTGTTTATTTTGATTATCCTGTCTAAAGCTACCCTAGCCAAAAAGTTGTTATATAACTTAACCACTAAACGTGCATCTATTTATTAACAACGTTGTTAATATTTCAAACCGCCAACACAAATTCAATATTAATAATTATTTTCTGTTTCAATTTAAAGTGCAAGAATTAACAAATGTTCATCTGTGAAAAATTTCACACAAATTATAGGGAGATACTGTTAATGTTTTTTTTAAACCGTATCATCTGATTTTTCTATTCTTGACGCCTGAAAAACTCTTAAATCGCTTGACGACGAAAGGAAGTTTCCTGAAACTTTTACTTTTTGATTTTTAAAAAATCTAAAATTCGAATCCAAATTTTTTCCTTTCAAAAGAATGTCCTCATCCTTATCTGTGTAAACACTGTACTCAACTACTTCATTATTTGTATTCCAACTAATGGGACTTAAGATACCAGTTACAACATTTAATTTGCTTGCTTTCATTTTTCTTCTCCTGCAAAATTTTTTAACTTGTGTTATTTAACTTGTGTTATATGTGCCTCAAGCTAGCACAGGTTTTATGAGAAAATACCCAACAAATTATTAAATTTTGTTCATACTTAGCTCCCTCAATAATATAATTTTTTCACTCTTCCATTAATTCAAACAGTAAAAATATTGTTAAAATGCCATGCTCGATTTTAACGGGAGCAAGGGACTGTCGGCTTCTTCATCATTTAAATAGATAGAGGTATCATCCTTAGTAGTATCGCTCATATGATGTTGATGTTTTTTTTGTAATAAAACCTCCTTATCCGTTTCAATTAATCGCATCAGTCTTTTGACAGCTTTATTTATACAAACATTTATTTGCATGCCTGAAGCTTCCCCCGTGTAAACTTTTGATCCGGAATTTAAAGATATTTTTACACAAATACCTTTTTTGAGATTTAAAATCTTACAATTTACTTGCGGATCCTCCAATATTTTTTCAAATTTTTTACATTCCTTATTCACATGCTTTTCAATCACAGAAAACCCTTTATTTTTAATCGTCAATGCCAAACTCATAATCTTCTCCTTAATAAAATTTAAAAATATTTTCCACAACCCCTAATAATTTTACCCTAAGCGGCCTTATTCAATTTTTGAATTTTAGATGCTTGAAAAACTCTCAAATCATCTGATGACGAAAGAAAATTTCCTGAAACTTTTACTTTTTGATTTTTAAAAAACTTGAAGTTTGAATCTAAATTATTCCCTCTCAAAATGATGTCCTCATCATTTTCTGTATAAACACTATATTCAACAATCTCATCATTTGAATTCCATCTAATTGGACTCAAAACACCGGTTACGGTTTTTCGTTTGTTAGTTTTCATTTTTTTCTCCTGATTAAATCGTGGTTACTGGGTTGGGCCAAACTAACATAAGTTTTATGACAGAATACCAAACATACTATTAAATTATGTTCACATAAAAATATCAGCGTAATGTATTTTTTAACCTAATTACAATTAAATATTAATACCAAATTTAATTATGCGCATAAACTCACCTTTGTTTTTTCTAATCAAAAACGTATTTTGTGAACATTATTTAATTCTAAGTTTGATATTTATTCATTATCAATATGCTAATTTCCGTCCCGTTAGAGCATTCAACTGTTCCAGTGGGTTGTACTTGTCGGCAAGACAATTCACATAAAAGGTTTAACCACGGGAAATATTATGAAAAATGAAATATTCCTTATTACCTTTTTGCTCATAATTTTTTTCTCACTTGGAGAAAATAATTCCAACTACCAAAATCTAAAGCTTAGTGATATGTACTGGGAGGATGTGGGCAGTACGACGACATCATTTGAAAAAAGAAATTTAAAAAATTCAAAACTCAAATTCCGTACTCATAATTATTATCAAAATGACGAATATATTAAACAGGTTCAAAATGAAATAAAAAAACTTTCAAAAGACATTTCCGATTTAAAACTTGAAGCCACCTTTTCCAAGGCTCGCACTAAAAGTGATTTTTTCGATGGTCTGCTTTCAATCAACTCCAATAGAAATGAGCAAGACGAGTATGGCCATTCACCCCCCAGTTCCCCCAAATCGAACTGGAAAGAAATTAAAAACAAATATATCAACCCACTCGACAGCGTTAACAACACTCTTGATAAAAATCAAGAATTAATGAGCCTAAAAACCGAACAATAATATTAAACAAAAAAATAACCAACATTTTTTTTTACTTAAGGAGGTAATATATGCAAAATAAATCGATTAAAGATGATTGGGTTAAAATTACACGCATTATCAAAGCACGTTTTAAGAAAATAACCGACGACAACATTGAATCAATGGAAGAAAACATCGAATTATTAACTGATCATCTTCAAAATATTTATGGTTATACAAAAAGTAAAGCAGACAAGGAATTGGAGAAAATCAAAGCTACTATTCATGCAGCAACCAAACCCAAAAAAAGAATTATTCCTAAAAACGATATTTCTTCCAACGAAACACAGCAAATCTAAAAACCAGTTTTTAAAATCCAGATTTAGCCCGTAATAAATACCTAACATTAACGTCATTTCATTATTGGTTTGATCTTTATTCATAAACTTTATGTTAGGTTGAAAATTTAATTATAAATGCCAACATTCCGTAACAAAAGGATATGAAGATGTTAAATGAAGCAAAAACACTAAAGGGATATAAATTGTCAAGTCTAGATGGTGAGTTTGGTACCATCAAAGAGTTTTACTTCGATGATCACTATTGGACAATTAGATATCTTGTGGTCGACACTGGTGACTGGCTGACCGAAAGAAAAGTTCTTATATCCCCTCATGCACTCAAAGCTTTGGACAAAGATAAAAAAACCATAGACGTCAATTTAACCAAAAAACAAATCGAAGATAGCCCCGCCCTTGATACTGATAAACCTGTTTCCAGGCAATTTGAAGAGCTTTACCATGGATACTATGAATGGCCAGTGTACTGGGATGGGCCCAATATGTGGGGAATCTCTCCTAATATAATCGACGATGGAGAAAAATGGTACCCAGATAACCGTGGGATAAAACCACTTGATCTTCATTTACGAAGCACACAAGATGTAAGCAATCACTCTATTCAGGCAGTCGATGGAGAAATTGGTCATCTTCATGATTTTGTTATTGATTCCAAAACATGGGCTATTCGCTACATCATTGTTGATACAATGAACTGGTGGCCTGGTAAAAAAGTTTTAGTTTCACCAAAATGGATAGAAAATATTAGCTGGCTAGATGAAAAAGTATTTGTTGATCTTCCAAGAGAAATGATAAAGGAGTGTCCGGAATATACCAAATTATATCTAGTAACTCGCGATTTTGAAGATGGATTACATCAACATTATAAACGACCAGGTTACTGGGTTGATGAATCATCTAATTTTATGTGAAACTATCAATTTACTTTACTGCGCCTATACTTACAACCTACTCGTTTCTATTTCAAAAAAGTTGTGCCCACGAAATATTAAACTTGTGGGCACAACATAATAAAAATAAAGCAAAATTTATCTATGGAGCATATGTCGTAAGTGCATGTACATAAGACATCACATTATAAGGAGACTTCGCACCGTCAGTGCTTAAGATTTCCTTCGTTTTTACTAATGGTCCGTAGATTTTTGCATTATCTTTATTTTTAACATTTAACAACGTTCCCTGAATGGCCAATCCAGCAAAAATTCCTCTTGCACGAGAGTAGCTATAAATTTCGCTGTTTAGTTGATAGTCTGTTCCGGCTTGGGCATCTCTACCCACTGGACCTACCGCAACTGCCGCATCAACTCCGACGGTAAGATTATTCTTACTAAATTTTTCAATTGCATTTTCACGAATAAAAACAAGCACCAAATCAACTGATGCAATTCCTATTTGAGCCCCCCAGCTGCCTCCCTTTATGGATAAAAAAGATGGCTGGCTCCAACCTCCTGGAACCCGACATGACACTAATCCAGTTCCGTAGCGGGCTCCAAATACAAAACCAACTCGTATAACGTCCGGTATGGTCGCCACACAAACTGCCCTTTTCAAAAGATCATCTGGAATAGTACTCTCAGAAATATTCATAATTTCTTCAAGAACGTTACTTGCATCAATGGATTTTTTTTCCAACTGAACTAATGAGGCTGCACCAGCGCCAAATGAAACAAAAGCGGTGGCCAGAACAAAAACCAAAAACTGAAATTTCTTTTTCATCATTTTCTCCTTTGTAAATCTTATAATTTGTTAAGTAACCCATCTGTTGTTAACATCAGAGTACATTTATATAGCGTTGATAATTTTGTATTAAAAAATTAAGTTACGACTTCCTTTTTTTGATTAACCAGTTAATAACCAGGATGGACACTAACACAGCAATTATGAATAAAGACCAAAAGGAGAATTAAATTTTGTTCATTTTAATTTTATTTCTTCACACTAGATAAGCTTCATAGCGGTGCTATACCTCTAATAAATTTTTACTTTTTACAAGGGTACCTAAAGCTTGTAAGACATTCGCGCTTGCATCAATTTCTGCTTTTAGTCTCGATAGCAACCTAGACGGAATGAAATTTTGTCGTTTTGTTACCACTGGTGGTTTGTTTGGACAGCCTGCAAAAACTCGTACTCACTGCCTACTTTTTGAACGTGGAATTGCACATGATAATGCAAACACTTTTTTTGGCAATCCCCCAGAGTCATTCACGTATGATATTCAAGATTCAAAAATCATAAATATTGATACTAATGAAGAAACAGGTTATGAGTTAAAAAATGATACTCTTATAATTACTAAAACAGGTGCCGTTCTCGAACGTGTTAAATAAATCTAACTACATTTTCAAAAGATCTTTGGGCCCAAGAGTACAACATCTTGGGCCAATTCGTTTTTATATTCGAGTAAATTCTATGATTCCAAGTTATTATTATGATTAAAAATATTCAAGAATAGCGGAAACTCGTAGACATTTCCCTGACTAAATGTTTCCAAAAAACTGTTGAAAAATATAGATTTTTTCACATTTGTTTTGTTTTCAGATTATTTCCGACCCTGGGGAACAATTTAGAGACAATAATGGCTTACCTTGCTAGTATTTAAGAATGAAAATTGCGATGCTTTTATTGTTCCTACTAACTCTCTTTAATGCTCAGGCAAATTCTTGTCCTGAAGGAACATATTCAATTCAAAATCATCCTCGTCAAGCATATTATAAAAACGATGGAACGCATGTTTCTTCTACAACGGTATCATCATATTGTCGTCATTATCGAGATGATGGCCTATTAAAAGAACAGTTTTTACTAGAAAAACCTAAGAAGTGGCCACACCCAAAAGAAAAATTTAAAGAGTGCTTAAAAGAAAAACAGAAAATAGTTTCAAAAATACTTAAATCAATTCCTAAAATCTTAACAAATATTGGCAAGCTAGAAATTTATTGTGCCCAAAAATCAGAAGTTTCCAACAATCCTGCGACCTGTGCGCCTGAAAAAAAAATAATCGTTTTGTATGATTCAAGTTTTAATATGAATACTAAAAAAATTATTATTCATGAACTAGCACACCTTTTATGGTCAAGATTGTCAGATAAAGAAAAACAATCATATTTTGATGTTAGTAAGTGGAGAAAATTTGATAATATATACATTTACAATAGAGCATCATTTTCCGCTCCAGATGGAAAAAACGGTCCTGAAGAAGATTTTGCTAATAATATTGAATATTACTTTACAAAACCTATTAATTTCAAAAGAGGATTTCCTCAAATTGATTCATGGATTAAAAAAATTTTGGGAGATAATAAATGAAACTAATTATATTACTTGTATTTTTAATATCGTGTTCTTCCGTAAAAACTATTGTAAATGAAAATAACGATCTTCTATCAACTTGGGAAATTATTGAAAATGCTTCTCTAAAAAGCTGGAACAAAGAACTATTAATCTCAAAACTAGGACTCCCAAATGAAAAGTATTCTCATCCAAAAAAACAAAATCATTCTGCCTGGATTTACCTCAACAAAAAAACAGGATTTCAAGAATGGGGAATCACTTTAAAACATGACAGAACAATTATCTCTGTTACTTATTTACCCAACGACCCCTATCGTAACGAATTTACAATTGAAAAAATAATGGCTCGCTGGAAAACTTTTAATTGTATCGACAAAACTGAACTGAAATTAAGTCCTGGGCTCGTAAAAACAATAACCTATCTTGACTGTGATAATGGTCATCGCATAATCACATACAACATGTACAAAGAAGTAGAATCAATATTAGTAGATTATTAAAAATGACGGAGAATGTGTGAAAGGTTTCGAACTACTTACTTCCATGTTTTTAAACTTGGAAACATCATAGAACACTCATTACCTATTAAACCTAGATCTTTTTCCAGAAAGCATCTTTTCCTCGACCAAGACACTCAACTTTGCCCTCTTTTTTGAGATTTTTTAAAACCTTTCGAATCATATAAGTGCTTGTTGCAGGGCAGGCCTTCTGCAAATCAGCAACCGAAAACTTTCCAAGCTGCTTCTCTAGTGCGGTTATTATTAATCCGGTTTTACTTCCTTTTGGTGTTTGAATTTCCCCCACTCTCCCTTCAAACTCTTTGTATGCCGTTTTGAAAATTGATAAAAAGCCATGGATCGTGAGTTCCTTTGTGCCATCCTTGAGAGCTTTGCTCCAAAGTTTCATAATACCGCTCATTATTTTCTTCGATAATTTTTTCTAAACTGATGTAACGACCAACTTCAAATCCTAAGAATGATCGGCATGCTGATCCTAAAAAAATCTTATAAATATTTATTTGAACTTGTGAACTTTTTTTAAACCCCACGATCTCAGATGTTGGTGGCAAAAAAAAATTCAACAATGACGAAGACGGTATTTCTTAGAAATTTGTATTGATTATCATAGCTTTTTTACAAATACCAAGCATAGGCAAGCACATTCTATTTTTTCTTTAATAACTTTTTCTTTTCTGATTCAGTAATTATTTTAAAATTTTCTTTAGTTGAAACCTTTTTTCCAGACTTTTTCTCTAGCTCTTTCATTATTTTTAAATTTTAGCTCTAAAAATATATTTACTCAATAGGTAACACATCGCCATCCTAATTCCTATTTCTTCCAATAACCATCCGTAATAGATAATAATATAGCTGCTTAATTAATTATTACCTCATTCTGATTAGGTCATTAGCATTATTTAGGATTTTTTTATTTACATTTTCTCTGCCTAACATCTTAAAATTACTAAACCGGCTTGTTTTGTATTGTATATGATACAAAATTATGTTGTATTATATACAATACTATAATATATTGTATTGTATATGATACATTTACCTTTTTGCTATATTTGCTATTCGAAAATTCACCCTGCAGATTTATCAAAACATGGATTACACCAAGCCTGCTTTGATAAATATTTCAAAGTTCAAGATTCCTTAGAGGATTTCGCAAATCTCACACTTAAACAAAACTCTAAGGAACCAGAAAACTTGAGTAGTATATCAAACTTAAACACAAGCTTTTTCCATGGCGCATTTAAAAAGTATTCTGCCGAGATTGCAGGTCAACAGTATATCCTCAAAATGCAACAACCGGATTATCCAGAGCTACCCGAAGTTGAATGGATAAGTAATAAAATTTTTCAAATACTTGGTATCAACATTACGGAATTTTGCATGATTAAATATAACGATCAGATTCCGACATTTGTTACTAAAAATTTTATTAAAAAATCTACCCCTTCAAATCTAGTGCATATTTATCATTTTTTAAAAAACAACGAAGAATATAACTGCGAGAATCTTGTTCAAATTATATTTAATCAAACTGGAAAATTAATAGATATAAAAAGTTTCATAGAAATGGTGCTAGCAGATTCTTTAATTGGTAATCATGATCGTCATGGAAGAAATATTGGATTAATTCAAACGGGACCATCCAAGTTTCAGCTTTCACCAATATACGACAATCCCAGCTATATCGGAATTGAAAGCTCAATATTGTTGGATGCTGATCTAAATCCAGTAGGAAAAATTTATACCTCATTATCTAAAGAACCTACTTTGATAGACTACATCATAGAGTTCAAAAGATTGAACTATGAAGAAATTGTTGATAATTTTATCGATAAAATTAAAAAGCATCTAAACCTAATAACCCAAATTGTTGAAACATCAACTATTTCAAAAAATCGAAAAACTGCATTCAAAAAAATTATCTTAAAAAGAGTTAACGAAATTTAATATGAAAAAAATACGCAAATTAAATATTTATTTAGAAAAAAGAGCATCTCGAATTTTAGTTGGTGACTTAACAAAAGACGGTCCTAATTACATTTTTGAGTACAATAAGGAATATGCATATTCCAAGAATGCAATTCCAATAGGTCCTGATTTACCACTAAAAAAACGAACTTATAAGTCTATTAAGCTTTTTTCGTCCTTTAAAGACAGAATACCTTCCCGAGAAAATCCCGCTTATAAAGAATATTGTAGAAAATTTAATATTTCTGAAGATGAAGATAATGAATTAATTTTACTATCTACTATTGGCCAAAAGGGGCCTTCATCTTTTATCTTTGAAGCCAGCATAGAATCAGAATATGAAAATGTAAATTATCTTTTCTTTAGAAAAGAATTGGGGATTTCGATAAGAGATTTTTCACATGCATTCGACATACCGCTCAGCACGCTTCAAAGCATAGAAAAAAATAAATTTCTAGGCAAAGAGGCCTTAAAGAGAATTGAAATTTACGATATGTTCCCTGAGGTTGCTAAGTTTGAAGTTCAAAAAAATAAATCTTTAATTCATGGTGATAAATTTAGAAGAATTGAAATTTTTTTAGAAAACAAAATTCAATACAAATTAAATAGAGGCTTAACGCAATTTAAAATAAACACCTAACGATATCGAGAAATGGCGGACATTAAGCGCAAGATATAGAATTTTTTCAAGCAAAATCCTGAGTTTTTATTCACTAATTTCCCATTGTTACAAGATTATTCACAAATTGTTATCGGATCGGTTCTCGTGTTCTCGGTATGGACCGTCAGATAAAAAAGATGATATCCCAAATCATAGAGATGATTTAATGCAAGTAATATATTGAAAATTAACGGCTCTAATCAATTCTTTATTCCCCCGATCTTCTTTGCAAATAAGAGCTATCTTATGAAAACAATCGTTCAGTTCTTTTTTTATTTGCCTATCTGCCTCAATGCTAATTAGCTGTGTTTGATTCATGAAAATATTTTTCACAGCATCGTTTTGAAGATTACCAAGAATCTCCAATGCTCTTTTAAGCCAAAACTCTTTTAGCAAATTGTTAAATTTTAAATCGTACGTATCAGAATAGAAAGAAGTGTTGAATTCATCCATGTAAATGGGAATATACTTGTTTTTTTGTTTTCTGATCATTCCAATATTTAGAAGTTGTTTTAGATATTTTTGTTCATCATCGATTGAGATATTTAACAGCATTGCAACATAATTATCATCATGTTTATTTTGTTTCTTGTATTCCTCCATTTCTAGAATATAGACCATGACTTCCGCTAAAGGATTTTCAAAGAAATATCCTTTTTTAGTTTTCAATCTTTCAACTTCCCCTTTTATCATAGGAACTTTATCAATATTTACTATGTAACTTAAAAATTGAGGTAAGCTTTTATGATAATCAATTAATTTTAATATCGCCAAAAAAGATGGTGGATATTTATTATTTTTCCACCTCTTGAGAGTAGCCTCTGAGATATTAATTATTTTCGTCACCTCAAAATCAGATAACTCTTTAATTAGATACCTAAAGAGAATTTTTGAGTGAGATAAATTTTCGCGAATTCCCAAAACTCTTACTAGCGCCAAGTTTAATTTATCTTTTTTATTACATGCCTCACATAATAATACAAACTGCTCAAGCGTAATAGCGTCCTGCCCCCTTTCCCACTTAGAAACTTTATTGTATGAATAACCAAGTTTTTCGTTGATATAGTTTTGAGAAAAATTATCCCTTACGGCAACCAGTATTTCATTAAGTAACTTTTTCATAAATAAATTATAATACCTCTTCTAGAAAACTGTTACGATTTTGTAGCCGAATATGATCTTTTTAGGTTCATTTCCAACCATAGACAAATTTCTCTTCTCAGCATATTAAAGGCGCACTTGTGATATATTTATCACAGAAAATACAGTTATTAATCAGTAGGAGGAAAAATGAGAACATTGATAACAATTCTTGCTTCTTTAATTTTATCACATGGCACGTTCGCTTCTGACGAAACAACCAATAAATCAGGGATTAATTGCAATGAAATTTATGATCACACTATCTTGATGGCAAAATCAATTGGCGTACTTGAGCAAGCCATAAAAAATCATTCTGCATACTTGGACAACTTATCAGATGATCGAATGGATACTGAAGAAGAAATTGAATTTATTAACAAAATGGGTGAGGAACGAAGTCAATTTGCGCTTCTTCTCCAAGAGAACCTGAAAGATCTACATGAGACAACCACATTTATCAAAACATACTGTCTAAAATAACATAGAAAGACCTTCCGTCAACCCCATATAAGTTTTTCTTGATCCCTAAAAATGCTTTTACTGATATATCCTCATCAACATCTGGCCAATGTACGCCATAACCCGATGGTGAAATTTCTAAATTTTTAAGTTGATCTAACGTAGCATTTCTTAAAGCTTCAAACCAAGCAACGGGAATTGAAATAATTCTTCCATCACTTATATATGCTATTAACAGGTATTCTGTTACTTCAAGTTTGGTTATTGATAATTCATCAAGTTCAACTTTGTGAGCTGAATTACTCATGATATTCACTTTCTAGACTCCCTTTATTTCACCATCATGACCTATAACATGAATATGAGGTGGTTCTATCCTTTCTCGACTATAAAATAAAAAACGAAAACTAGCTTCTCTTAGAATGGTCGGCATGCTGATGCTAAAAAAAATCTTATAAATATTTATTTGAACTTTTGAACTCCAAGACTGTTTTCATAGAAATAAACCCCACGATCTCAGATGTTGGTGGCCGAAAAAAGTTTAACAATGGCGGAGACGGTGTGAAAGCTTTCGAACGGCTTGTTTTGCATTCTCCAAAGATAACGACTTGAAATAACTCTACCGCAATAACAATATTTGGCGTTCTCCAATCTCTGACCCACGTTTCTCCACATGGAGAACTCTCTGGAGAATTATTAAACTAAGCATTGTTGTTTTACTAAAAACAAGGTTGTATAACCTAATATATAGGTGTATAATAAGTCATGCTTAAAGATATTTTTGGAAATAATACAGCCGTTTTTGTTCTGCTTTATGTTTATCATCATGGTGAAATTCATGCGTCTGCTATTGCTAACGATTTAGAGCTGGCCTTAAGTCCAATCCAAAATCAACTCGATCGCTTTGAGAGAGCTGGTATACTTGTTTCCAAAAAAGTTGGCCGCACAAGAGTTTATTTTTTTAACATGAAGTCTCCCGTCATAAAACCTTTTATAGAGATTATTAAAATATATTACGAATCACTCCCTCTTTCTGACCATGAAAAACTTTTCCCTACTCGTCGTCGTCCAAGAGCAAAAGGTAAGCCAGTGATTGGCAGAAGGGGAACATAACTTGAAAATCAAATTAAAAACTTGTACAGAGGAAGAACTTTGGAAATATGTTGCAGTTCACTTAAAGGAAAAAGGGATTGATACAATCCTTGTTGGTGGTGCTGTCGTTGCCATTTATACAAAAGGTCTTTATCGCTCAGGCGATCTTGATTTTGTTCGTGCAAGTATGTTTACAGAAGGCCTAGAAGAAGCAATGAACGAGATTGGATTTATGAAATTTGATGCTCGAAGATATGCTCATCCTGAGTGTAAGCATCTTCTCATCGAATTTCCTGGGGGGCCACCACTTGGAATTGGTGAAGATTATTTAATCAAACCTCAAGAAGTTAAAATTGGAAAAACTATTATTAAAATTTTTTCTCCAACAGATTGTGTGAAAGATCGTCTTGCTTCTTATATTTATTTTAAAAGTATGGAAGGCTTGAATCAGGCTGTACTTGTCGCTCAAGAACAGGACGTTAATTTTGCAAGTATCAAAAAATGGTGTGAGGGGGAAAATGCTCTTTGGGCCTTTGAGGATTTAGTAGAAAAATTGAAAAAGAATTAGAATGGAAGAAATATTTATGACAAGAGATGACCCCCATAGAACGCAAGGAGTTCTTAAACGGAGACGGCTCCGTTTGAACCCTTTTGTACCCAAACATTAATTTTATAAAGCACAGAGCCACAGACCATCCTACAAGATTTGTTAAATTAATTTCGTATTTTAATTTTGATCAGCGAAAAAGTGGTCGATTTAGTATTACTGAGTTCGATTTAAATCAGACTTCATCAAGAACTTCGGTATCTGATATATTTTGCGAAATCGTAAATAAAGTTGTATAAACTGAACTATGGAAAAAATTGTTTTATTTGTTTTTGGTTTAATCTTCTTTTCTTCAGCCCATGCGTCGCAAGTTGTTGGAGTATTTAACGAAAATTCAAATCTTTGGATTAACATTAAAGATAACCCAACGCAAAGTGGGCCATATGAAGCTGCAATCTTTTTTGAGTTTCTAAATGTTCCAATTACTCAACGACCTTACAAATCTCCAGTGAAAATTATTTCTACTGAGGACTTCACTATTACTTGTGTAGTACCTCTTATGATGGAACCCTCCAGGATTCAGTTTAGTGATTGCAGTATTGAGCTAATATCAGGCTCCAATAGCACACTGTCTGAAAGTACAGAGTCAGCCTCATTTCATTTAAGTGGTGAATCTGCCTTACAACTTTATAGTCAATTTTCTGTGAAAGATTCAAATAAATTCATATGGAAAAGTCTAGATAAGCAAATCTATATTGAAAGCACTAAATATAGCTTCGATTTCCAATTTCAAGGTCGATAATTAAGTGAGGATTCA
>MEQB01000019.1 GCA_001770015.1 Bdellovibrionales bacterium RIFOXYC1_FULL_37_79 | reverse complement strand
GAAATCTGTTAAAATTATCACTGACAGAGAATCAGGAAAAAGTCGTGGATTTGGTTTTGTCGAAATGAGCAGCGAAGAAGAAGCTCAAAGTGCTGTGGACAAGATGAATGGACAAGAAGTTGATGGTAGAAGTTTAAAAGTTTCTATTGCACACGATAAAGAAAAAACTGGCGGCGGCGGTTTCGGCGGCGGCGGTAGAAGAGGCGGCTTCGGCGGTGGACGACGAGGCGGTTTCGGTGGCGGTAGAGGAAGAGATAATAGAGATCGATAATCTTATTTAGCCAGAGAGGTTCAATAGCAATATTGGACCTCTCTTTTTTTTTGTCTTTTTTTCAAGCGCAGTTCATGCTTAGTTGATTTTTTTTAAAAAATCGCTGATATATTCCACGGAAGCCAGGGCGGCGGGTGAATGAGTCCGATCAATAAGGGAAGCAATGGAAATCTTATTTTTCAAAATATTATTTCTGTTTTTAAAACGGTGCAGAAATATTCCCTTGGGATCCACCAGAGTGGCATGATGTTCTGGCAAAATTCCAGCTCCAAGATGAGAAAATATTAATTTGGAAACCCCTCGTACTTCCGAAACAGTTGCTCGTACATTGAGATTAGCAGGAAAGGTCTTAAAGTGATGCTTAAACCACATCTTAAGGATCAAGGCCTTTGGTAGATAATCAATATAATCCAAGGATTCAAAGTCATCCAGCGATTCAAAATCAGGATTGTTTTTCTGGTTTTGCTTTTTTATTTTTAAGAGGTATTTTTTTGAAGCGAAAAGAGACAGGGCTTCCTCATATACTGGAATGGTGATGATTTGAGGACTCATGGCCAAATTATCAACAAAGGCAAAATCTAATTGTCCGGTTAAAAGTTGATGATTCATTTCGTAAGCAAGGCCATAGCTAATTTCAATCTTTAAAGTGGGGTTTGCATGAGCAAATTGGGCAATAGCTTCAAGCACACAATTATGACCGAACTCAGTGGGGAATCCTATGGATAAAATCCCTCGCAGTGAAGGTGAAGTTTTTTCGTCAAGGAGTTCTTTGAGGGCCTTTTCAAAACAAAGCAGACCGTGGTGGCATTGCTCGTAGAGTAATCTGGCAAAGGGAGTCGGTACCAATGATCGATTGATACGGTCAAATAGATTTTGTCCAAGTTGTCCTTCAAAAGATTTTAGGTGCTGGCTAATTCCGGATTGAGTTAGATGCAATTCTTCAGCAGCTAAAATGGTGCTTTTTTGCCGGTAAACTGATTCAAAGACCCGAAAATAATTAAGATTTATGTTATCAATGAGCATTGAAAAAGCATATCAGTATTTATTATTAAAATCAATAAGAAGTAATAATTATTCATAATGTATTTGTTGAATTATATTCCCGTTCAATCGCTAAATAGCAGCAACCTACAAAAAGGGGGATTTATGAAAAAACACGCAATCATTATTTTATTCAGTTTTCTTTCAACTTTGTCAGCATGGGCAACGGAGAATGTGGATACCACATATGCACCAAATAACAAGAAGATGTTGGTAGTTCAGGCCAGTGGGGAATATGAAGGATTGAGTACGGTTTATCTGCATTTATTGGATGCGGGTATACAACCTTTGACCATTGACATGCCATCTTTTATCAATCTTTCTTACATTGTGATCCCAAGACCTCAAGATGACGTTCGCTGGTATAGCGTAAATGTTCCGGTAGTTAACATGGAGGATTTTTGTGGGTCTAAGAAATATACGGCTCATATCCTAGGGCCTGACGATAGACCTGAGCTTGAGATTGTTTTAACTGACCATACTTTTCGTATGTGTTACGATGATGTTAAAAACAATTGGAAAGCAACGGTAAAAAAATATGGAATGTATGGGACTTTAGTTGGAGTGATGGTTTTAGTAAGTGATGAGGAAATTCCAATGCCAACCCCCATTCCTTTTAATTAATCGTTAAATAAAATATGACCTTGAGTTAAAAAGCACTCGAGGTCATATAATTCATATCTAATTGTTGAATTAGCTTATCCAGTGGTTATGCCCACCCTTTAAAAAATACATTCCCAAAGCCGATACAATCAGAAGAAACCACATCCAAATGAGAATATAGTGAGGCTTAATTTTTGAATTAAGATATTGTTGAAATTTTTTAAGGGCAGGTGAATATTGGATAAGGATCACCAGGATCAAGGTGTTAAAGAAATAATAAGCAGGGAAGATGTATCTTTGGGCCAGCCGGTCGGAGATGGAAAAAAGCAATATGTAGATGACGGGAAAGGATGCCAGAATCCAGATTAGCATAGTGGTAGATTTGGGAAATTCGCTTTTAAGTTTTTTGGTTTTAAGATACTTTATAATAATGGCAACTATTAATAAAAGTGACCATGGCAGGCCATTAATGAGAGTGCGACTGATGTAGTACAGAAAGTTGCCGATTTTTTGCATCAAAAAGGAATTTGTCGTACTACCTTCCTGCAGGGATCTTTCATAAATTTGTATTTGATAGTAGGCTTCTATTAGGGGATAGCCGGTGACTTTTTTAAACCATAATTCGTAAAGATAAAAGACTAAAAGCAAAACTAAGAATGAAAAGATCAGCCAAACCAAGTTGGTCATCTTTTTTTGGTTAGGTTTAAAATATAAAACGAACCAAATAAATGCAAGGGTTGGAAAAAGAATGATGGCAGCTAAACCTTTGGTTAGGAAGGAAAACACAAAACCTGTAATAAACAAGATTTGGTAAAGAATGCCTTTGTTGATTTTAATCAGGCCTAAAACACAAAGTGCAATGCATAGAGACAGTAATTGCTCATGATTTGCCCGAAGTTGATACGAAAAATTGATGGGGGTAAGGGGTAAGGCCCATAGAATGATGATAGCGGTTTCTTTTTCAATAAATTCCTTAACAATAAGGTAAAGCATAAAAATCAGCAGTAAGCGGTAGAGGGTGTTTAGAAAATACAGGGAGTATTCGCTGGGAAATCCCAATTTAGAAAGTATGACCGGAAAAATAAATTGACCAATGAAATGATCTCGCACGTAAGGGTTGTGGGGATCGGCGTATTCGGATTGGCCACGCCATTCAAGAGCCACGATCTCTGATAATGGTTTATCTAAAGTAAGTTGAGTGACAAAAATGGTATATAATCTGGAATCATTTTCACGTGCCTGAAATTTGGTAGCGATTAACAATATTGCGACTAGTGAAATAAGGCAGAAATAAATCAAAGTGGGTTTAATATATCTAATCATAAGTTTGTAGAAATTTTAATCTGAATATAATGTCGTGCAAAGAAAAAGCGTATTTATACTTTTGATAAATTAAAAAATAATCTGTAAAACCTTGACAGAATTTTTATTGATCACATTTTATAAGGGAGGGGAATTGATGAATAAAATAATCATAATTCATGGATTAATCATTTTTTTAGGAGTCTTTATCTCTGATCCTTTTTGTCAGGTATGCCTTGACAAAGAAAAGTCCAAAAGCTCATTTTACAAAACGTCCTTAAAAAGAGTAGATAAGCTAAAAGTCTGCAGTGAAAACTGGATGATAACCAATTGGGAGGCTGAAAAATCTCCGGTGGTCTTTTCATTATCCAGTTCGATTTGTTCCGATCTAAAACATTTAATCAGTTCGTATCAACTTTCGTTTAAATCCATAAGAGCGCCACCACTGGTCTAAATTTTCATAGAAAATCAAGTTAATTAGATTATCAAGGGAGGTCTTTATGAAATCAAAGCTTATTTTACTTACGCTTTTGTTCTCATCGCTTATGAATATGAACCCGTCCAAAATAAAACGGATCAAAGAGGGTACTTTGGAAATTGTGCCGGTTAAAAATTTAAAAACAGAGGACGAGAATGCACTGGTTTTTAATAACAGACATTTACTACCTCTTACCAAAAAGCCGATTCTGAGGGTTGAAAACTTTTCCTACGAGAAATTGCTTAGCAAGAAAACTGATTTGATAAAGTTAGATGAAAAAACCCAAAGAGATTTTGAAAGGGGAATAAAACAGTACAAGGGCAATAATTTTGCCGTGATTATTAATGGAGAAATTGTAAGTACGCCTAGGATAAAAGAACCTAAAAAAGATAGCGCATTAATCTGAAAAATTGAGTTAATAGTTCAAGCATAACTGCTTGAACTATTAATGAATGCCTAATTCCTGTTTAGAAAGGGGAAAAATTTATAACTCCCTACATTTAAAGCTCAATTGTCTAAATATTTTTTGTCAAGATCCGATTTCCTAAGCATGAAAACATCATTACATCATAATAAGATTGTTCCTAAAAAAATTTGCCACCCGTATGATCAATTTGAACAACTAAACGGGAGTCATCCGTTAAAAAACCATGTGCCTGAAGCTTATGTTGAATATAAAGTGAGGCAAAAGAAATCCGGCAAGGTTTATTATTTCAATTTTGCCTTGGCGAAACAGCTGGGATTACTAGAAGAGGATCATCCGGAAAAAATGAATGCTGGATTGGAAAAAAAGATTTTGGAAACGTTTAATATTGTGATTATTAACGAGTACGATAATATTCATAATATCAAACATCCGCCGGGTACCATAAAGGAAAATACCTATATGGCAACCAGGTATTTACAGCTTCAGCATCCGAGCAAACAGGGGAAAACCTCCGGAGATGGAAGGAGTGTTTGGAACGGCCAGGTTACGCATCATGGAATTACCTGGGATATTTCAAGTTGCGGAACAGGTGCCACTAGACTTTCTCCCGCCAGTGCCAAGCAAAAGAAATTTTTTAAGACGGGTGATCCTTCAATTTCTTATGGGTGTGGATGCTCAGAAAAAGATGAAGGGGTGTCTTCATCATTATTTAGTGAGGTGATGTATTTAAACGGTATCAGAACAGAAAGAGTATTGGCCATCATTGAGCATAATAATGGCCTGGCAATAAACGTCCGGGCCCATCCTAATCTGATAAGACCTTCTCATTTTTTTGCCCCGCTTAAGCAAAATAATTATGAGTATTTAAAAAAAATGTATGATTATTATGTAAAAAGACAAAAAGAAAATGGTTTTTGGTCGGATTACCCTAAGGATGAGATAGCTGGATATGATTATTTTTTAGCCAAGATGGCAAATGTATTTGCCACCATGGTGGCTCAGTTTGAAGATGAGTATATTTTTTGTTGGCTAGATTGGGACGGGGATAATATATTAATGGATGGTTCAATCATCGATTATGGATCAGTCAGACAATTTGGTCTTTTTCACCATGAGTATAGATACGATGATGTGGAACGGTATTCGACTTCCATCTCCGAACAAAAAATCAAGGCGAAGTATCTGGTTCAGACATTTGTCCAAATGACGGATTTTTTAAAAAATAAGGCCAAGCGCCCTATCAAAAGTTTTGAGCATCAGGGCCTTTTGAAGGAGTTTGATAAAATATTTGAATTTCAAAAAGACAAGAATCTGCTTTTTAAAATAGGGTTTAATAATTCACAGGTTGCCTATCTGCTTCATAAACACAGAAAAATGGTAAGGGATTTTCGATCTAGTTTTTCCTATTTTGAAAGAATAAAATCAATCAAGGGGATAAAAAAAGTTGCAGATGGCATCAACTGGTCAGCAATTTTTTGTATGAGGGATATTTTGAGAGAGTATCCACAGATTATGCAGTTTCGGGAGAGCTTTTTGACCAACGAAGAGTTTGTCGAAATAATAAAATCCAGCTATGCAACCAGGAAGGATCTGCTTTTAAATCAATATCGAAAACAAATGATCAGTTTATTTCAAGATAAATACATGCACATGGTTAAGCTGGTGGCAATTAATCTGAAAAAAAATGTCAAGCATATCCTGTGTGAATTAACCATGCGTTCCTCCGTCATTAATAAATATGACCGTATTACGGGAGATGCGGTAACTATTATTGTTGATAAGATACTGTCGATAAAGCATGGACCTGATGAGATATATAAAATAATGCATGATTTTTTATATTTTCAAAATCATGATCCATCCAAAATCAGGAAGCTGGAAAGGCATAAAATTAAAAATACCAAAGAAGTAAAAAACCTTTTGGAAATTGTAAGATCATACAGAGAAGGTATATGAGACTTGTTTTTTATGGTGGTGGTGATGAGGATGAAAACATCTCGTTGAATCATGCCCTGATTAAGTTGGTGAAATCAAATAATCCGGTGGTTACATACATACCGGCCTGTTCTTATGATGCAGATATTGAATTTTCTTATTTTGCTAGACATTTTAAAAAATTTCATATTTCTCGGATGATTAATTTTCCAGCGGATATTCCTTTTACGGATATCCTGCTTAGGGAAGTTTTAAAAAGTGATATTATTTATTTAGGTGGAGGAAATACCTTCTATTTTTTAAAAACCTTAAAAGAGGCAGGGCTTATTCCTAAACTTAAAAAATATGCCTTAGAGGGGGGGATACTTAGTGGATTAAGTGCTGGGGCCATTATCATGACTCCCAACGTGAAGACCGCTTCATTTCCTTCTTTTGATTGTGATTTAAATGAGGAAAAGGTAACCAACCTAAGTTCCATGAATTTGGTTGATTTTGAATTTTTTCCGCATTACAAAAACTCGATTCGTTATGAAGATGAATTAAAAAAATATTCAAATAAAATAAATCGCCCCTTATATGCGTGCCCGGATGGATGTGGAATTATTTTAGATCAAGATAAAATCAGTTTCATTGGTAAGAACTACTGCTTCTACAAAGGCAAAAAGATTCTTTTGAAAGCAGCTTAGGTAAGTTCATAGCAAAACCATCTGCCTTTTAACTGACCGCAAAAAGTTGAACTCACTAAAAATAAAAATAAAAAAAATGAACCTAATTAATCTTTCCGGTGTTATAGGTATAAGAAACATTAAAAAATAAGTTTCATGGAAATAATAAATGGAAAATGCTGATTTGACATTTAAACAATACGAAAAGGCTTTAGTCACCTTTTCAGCATCCATTATAAGAAACTTTGAAGATGCCCAGGATGTTGTTTCAGAAGTTTTTTTGGAATGCTTTGAAAATAAAAAGCAAGTGGAAAAAGCCTATCTGTTTAAAGCGGTTCGTAATCGTTCGTTAAATAAAATTCGGGCCAATAATCGGTTTTTAAAAATGATGATTAATTTAAAAGATTATTGGGATGCCATTTTTCCCTTTGAAGTTATAAGAGATGATGCAGGTGTATGGGAGATGTTGACGGTTTTACCTGCTAGGCAAAAAGAAGTACTGCTGCTTCGAATAAAGGCAGAATTGAGCATTTTGGAAATTTCAGAAGTTTTAAAAATACCTGAAGGTACCGTGAAAAGTAGGCTAAACAAGGCGCTTGGTACTTTAAAAAAAAGATTTACGGAGTAAATATGACAGATAAAATCACTGATGAACAAATTTTAGGTTATTTGATGGGGGATACCTCTCCTGACTTATTGGAAAAAATTAATTTGATGTTAAAGGATAATCAAAACTTGGTGCAAAGAATTGAAAGCATCAGGCAAATTCAAAAGCAAGTCAAGTTGGCTCCCACTGAATGCTATGTGCCCTCGAAGCAAAAAAACCTATTATGGAAAGTGGCACCTACCGGTTGTCTGTTGATCATCTCATTTTTGATAGGGTTGTTGGTGGAAGCAAGATTTATATTGCTTGGTTCAAGCGATGGGTTGGAATCAGGTATATATATGGAAAAAGAAATATCAAGGCCTCTCGTGTGGGAGGAAAATAATAAATCGGCTTTACTTTAAAAAGGAGTTTTTTATGAAGCAATTACTGATTATGATTTTTTTATTTTTTGTAACATATATTAGAGCACAGGAGGATTTTAGTAAAAAAGAATTTGAAAAAGTAATTAAGACTATCAAGCAAACCTCCCTGTATCAGCTCACTGATAGTGAAATCTATGAGGGGGCTGTCAGGGGGGTTTTGCAAAAATTAGATGAAAAAAATCAGGGTGCCGCTAAATTTAAAGTTAACACTCTGTTAATACCGGAGAAAAAAAACTTTTTGGATGCCGAATTATCCGGGGAATTTGCCGGGATAGGTGCTGTCTTGAAATTTGATAAGGATAAAGGAGATCGTTATCCGCTGGTTACCGAGGTATTAGAGGGTGGGGCCCGGGATGCAGGTATTCAAGCAGGAGACGAAATTATCAAGATTGATGATTATTTAGTTACCAGTGCCAAGCATATCAGTGATGTTATTCTTAAAATCCGGGGAAAAGAAGGTAGCAAAGTGAAATTGTCTATCGTAAGAAACGGGGATTTGATGGTAAAAAATGTTTTGAGAAAAAAAATTATTTATAAAAATGTTGATCTTTCGTTTCCTCGTCCCCAGCTTGGGATGCTAAGAATAAAATCTTTCAATAACAAAACTTATGACGAAACTAAAGAAGCTCTTATGAAAATGAAAAAGAGCGAGCCAAGTAGCTGCATGGTTGATTTAAGGGCCAATTCTGGAGGTGCACTTCAAGAAGGCGTTAAAACCTTGGAGCTGTTTGCCCATAAAGGAGATTTACTGTTTCAGGTGGAAAAAAATAATGGTAAATATGAAATCTTCAAGGCTACGCAAGACGGGATTGACGTAAATTGTAAATGGGCGGTTTTGGTGGATGGAGATACGGGATCATTTGCTGAAGTTTTTTCAAATGCTCTTAAAGCACTGAAGCAAGCCACGGTGATTGGCAATCCTACGCAAGGAAAAAACTCTGTGGAGAGTGTTTTAAATCTCGATAATGGATATGCGATTAAATATACAATCGGAAAAATTCATGGTCCACAAGGCCAGCAGTGGGAACAAAATGGTATTAGGCCAGATGTTTTTATTAATTTTGAAAGTGGAGATCCTTCCAAGGAAAACCATTTAGTCAATTCGGCAATTAATTTTCTAGTAAGATAAAAGCTGGACTTGCTTACGACTTTGGAACAGCAGGATGTTCTTTCTCAATGGTTCTAATCAGGTTGGCGACAATTGATCTTTGGTTGGAGTAAAATCGGTTGTAGATGAATTTTGCTCCAATCCCTTCGGATTGAACGACGAAATGATCACTTACCACTCGTGCAGCTAAACGATAATTGTCATCTTTGTATTGAAAGCAAACATAGATGGATGATCCAAGGGAAAGTTTTTTTTCGGTTTCAATAAAAAGTCCGGATTTTGATAAATTAACAATTCTTCCGGCGAAAATTTTATCATATTTGATTTCCGTTATTTCGCAGGGAATGATCAGGAAATATCTGGTCTGCCGGTAATGGGAATCCCAAATTTTCATCAGATGGTCATAAAATAAAGCTTTAAGCCATGAACCAATTGAGTGCTTTTCCATCCTAATATCTTATGTTAAATCATGAACCTTGTACAGGGACAGGTGGAACCATGTTACTGATGGTTTCAATCAATTGATTGACTGCTTCCGTAGGATCGCCATGAAATTTATCGGAAATAAACTTTGCACCAATTCCATTTGAATTGATAATGGTATGATCACTTATTTGCTTAACCGGCAGGCAATACTCTTCTTGTTGAAAAGTAAAATGGAGTGTGATGACGGTTCCTTTGGGTAATTTTTGATTGGTTTCAATAAACACGCCAGTTCGGGATATATTGATGATGCTGGCATGAAATTTTTCATTTTTTTTGTTAATGGTCACTTCAATAGGGATGACAATATAATAGCGTGGAGCTACATGATATTTACTCCATACATAAGCCAGTTTGGATTTTATATAAATTTTTAATTTTACACTTAGAGGTAAATTGTGGTTATTCATCGTTTTCCTCAAATTGCTCTATTTTGATTATAACTCAAATATTGAAAAATCAAAAAGTAAAACTGACTGAATTGGTTTGTTCCAAACGGAACAATTGCTTGATCAAAATATTAGACTTGGGGATTTACTCAACATATAATTTAAGGCTATGAATATTGTTAGTTGGTTATTACTTTTAATGTTACTTGGTTGTGCTGATAAACTTGCCAAGGAAGGATACACCAGAATCTTTTTTGTATCCCACAATGACCAAAAATCTGGTGCAACCTCTCTTATGGAACTTGTTGGCGGACTTAATGTCTATGGGATCAATTTATCATCACCGGGAGATGGTGGAAGTATTCACTATAAACCAGGAGATCTTTCCCTCGACGGTGTTTGGGTCAAAAACGGTAATTATAAATTTTATGGTCTTGCCAGCGATGATAATTATCTTTTTCAAAATAGTACTCAAATGTATGTTGGTCAAACAGATGTTATACAATTGACCGGAGGACAGAAAATTGTTGAACTAACCATTCAAAACTCATCCTTGCCAAGAAAATTTCGAATACTTTTGTGTGAAAGTGATGGGATTACTTGTCCGGTTTCTGATTTACCTTATACCGATGCAGGAGTAAAAATCCGTTACTTTGTTAAAAATTTTACCGGGGAGTTTCTCTATCAGAGGGGAATATCCAGTGATTGCTTGTCAATATCCAGCGGGAGCGGATGGGTGTTCCCTTTCAGTTATAACTTGAACATGGTCATGCCTGTTTGGGATATTGATCCACTTCAAAATGGAACAGGGGTTCCATTTATAATTGAATATTACCCTGGTCCCAATTGTCTTGCGCCACTGGCCCAGTCGTTTGTCTTTCCCAGGGGTTTGTCGGCGGAACTTGACCCGAGGGTAATTCAGATTTCTCCGTATGAGTACGATCTGCATCTGCCCATATCCAGGAGTGGGGCTTTTAACCTCGTAAAAATTGAAAACGGATCCAATTTGATTACTCCTCTCAAAGAGGTCAGAATATCAGCGGATAAACAAATGGCTTTAGCCGGTTCCAATTTGGTGTTTGCGGCAAGTGCGGTTACTGGAAATGAACTGTGGGTGAGTAATGGGACCACCGCGGGCACGACTCTGCTAAGGGACATCAGTCCAGGGGTAGCCAGTTCGAATCCGACTGGGTTTAAAACTATAACGGCCTTAAATAAAGCCTTTTTTTGGAGTGATGATGGTATAAACGGGAATGAATTATGGGTTACGGATGGTACCTTGGGAGGGACAGAGATAGTTGATAATATCAATCCGTCAGGGGATTCTTATCCTGGATTTGATTCCCAGATTTTTTATTTTGCTAATACTGGAAAAATTTATTTTTATGCCAACGATGGAGTTAATGGCGATGAGTTGCATATGTCCACGGGAGTGTCCGGTAATAGGGAGTTGGTTAAAAATGTCAATATGTCTTCTAATCAGGAAATGCTGGCAGAGTATAACTTTATTGGTTCAGATGGCAGCAATATTTATTATAATAATTTTGGCCCCACGGTAGCTTCGATGTCGATGTTTTACACCGATGGAACGCTCAATAGTGGCAGTCAGGCCACCTCTCCAGCTACATCAAATAATGCTAAAAATTTTGTCAGTGATACATCAAATTCAAGAATGTATTTTAAGACCCTGGCGGAAAGTAGCATGGGATTTGAGCCGCACTACATAGCATCAGGAGTGAGAACTTTGATTAAGGACATTGATCCATCTGACTGGGGAGAATTCAATCGTCCGGTTTTAAGCCCTTCCGGGCTGGTTTATTTTTATGCCAACGACGGTATTAACGGGGAAGAATTATGGGTGACGGATGGTACCAGTGGTGGAACAGTCATGATAAAAGATATAAGATCGGGTGCCAGCGGTTCATCTGCTGGAGAAGAACCCATGATTTGGGATTCCACCAACAGTATTTTTTATTTTACCGCCGATGACGGGGTACATGGAGTTGAGTTATGGAAAAGCGACGGAACGGATGGAGGGACTGTTCTTGTTAAGGATATTGAAGCAGGTTTAACCGGTTCTTCCCCCAAACATCTCACGTTACTGGCCGGAAAAATTTATTTCTGGGCCCAGAAAAATGATGCCTATAATTTTTTCAGAAGTGACGGTACTGAAGCGGGGACGGTCATGTTAACTGACTTTACCACCAGTTTTCAATCTGGTGGCACGATTCCTCCCATTATTTATGCAGGGAAGCTCTACACGGGCATGAATGTCCGATAATTTTTATATATTTGTCTGATTGGTTTGAGTGGTGACAAAAAAAAGATAATGGTAGAATATATTTCTTATCTATATAACAATTTAAAATTGGAGAAATAATGAAATGTCCGAAATGCTCAATGGTTTTAAAAAAGCAGGTTTATGAAGGGGTTGAAATTGATAAGTGTGAAAAGTGTAAAGGAACGTGGTTGGATGCTGGGGAGTTAACCAAAATTATCAATTCGTATGATGAGAAATTTGACCATCAATTAGTGCAAGAGACGTTGGTAACTCATTTTGCCGGAGTTCCCCAGGATGAACAGCGTTCAGTCGAAAATTGTCCGATCTGCTTAAAGGCCATGCGGGCCAATAATTATGATTATCAATCAGGTGTTATTGTGGATACTTGTGTGAATGGCCATGGGGTCTGGCTCGATGAAAAAGAGTTGGAAAAAGTTCAAATTTACAGGGAACATTGGATTAAGGAAGCAGATAAGCATAGGACAGAATGGTTGGCCTATGCTGAGACTGCAAAGGAGAGTCACGCTAATATGAGTCGGGAAAATGAAAAAAGAAAGATGAGACCGATTCAATATCTGTTAAGTTCTTGGTTTAAAAAAATGATGGGTGTTTAGTTTAATATTGGTCGGGATTATACCAGCACAAGGGTCTGATTCCCCACGTATGATTGGTTGAAAGGTTGCAGGCTCCTTTTTTAGGATTATTTTTGCTTAGTTCGTCATGATAATCGATTTCACAAAGAGCGCCCTGTAAAAAGGTGTCCAAGCGGCATTGAGAGCTGGGATGATTAGGTAGTGTCTCCGCTACAATGGTCTGGTCGGGGGTATCAAAATTAATGGGGCCATCGTTAAAAATACCTTCCATGATTTTTGATAAATGAAAGGAGGCGATGGTACTTCTTATACAAAGAGCAATTTGATTCAAGACTTTAAACGAATTTTGACAGGCACTTTCAATGTAGGGGGAAATTTCCATTTCCTTGATAATTTGGATATTGTCGTCTTTTTCCCATATTCTGCGAGCACATTTTAAGGTGGTAAAATAATCAGCTTGTCCCTCGACGGAGGCCCAGCGATTAGGAATTTTCTTTTTGGTGGGGGCGCTACCCAGCAGATGTCCCATTTCATGGCAAAGGGAAAGGGTGAGAGCGTCCTTTGTCATGAATTGATGTCTGGCGAGTCCACCCATGATGGTGATTGAAAAAAGTGGATAGAATCTCCCGGCAAAGGCGTTAATCTCATTGGCACTCCACATCCGCTGAATTTTTAATATACCGCCCTTCATTTTAATGATTGGTTTGTAGGTGTTTTCGAATTGATCAATGATCTCGTCAAACAGCTCTTGGGTGATATTGCTTTTAGGCTGGTTAATCAGTTCGAGTTGGTTGGAAGGAAAAACCGATGCGTTAACTATAGTGGAAAAAAATACCAATAGAATTGTGGGGATAATATAAATTTTTTTTAGCGGGATCATTTTGGACAACCTGGTTTTGGGGTTGGAGTTGATACTAATAAAAGCCTAGCACAAGAAGTGTTAAAATAAGATAATAAAATAAATAATTTGGTATTAATATTAGCTAGTTATGTTTAATGATTAACACATTATTAAAAATTCAAACCTATTGTTGGTCTATCTTTTATATGTTACTTATTTGCGATCGTTAACACCTTAAAATTATTAATCGAGGAGAGTTTGCAATTATGAATTATTTAAACTTGGCATTATTATTTTTTGCTTTAACTAATCTAATAAATCTTTCAACGGCATTTGGCGCTAACATTCCAAGTGGCTTTTGTTACACCAAACAGTGCGATGGAACCCATCCGATTAAGGCATTTGATTTTTGGAAAAAGGTTCAGTCCTTTGGTGATCCTAACGGTAATGGACAATTAGGACCGAATTTTTTGGCCCCTGTGGAAGAAGGTAGCACGCAAACTGAATCAGTGCCATCTAACGATTTTTTTAATCAAATGACTGATGCCGAAAAATATTCAAGTTCTCAATGCGGACTCAGTTTAAATAGCAATACTAATGACTCTATTGTTATTGCCGGTCCATGTAAGACCGCTAGCGATCTGGATCGCAAGGGAAATATTGTAAAAATGAAGCACAAACCTCAAGGTAATCCTGGTTTGAATGCAGTTCAAATGGATGTTTTCTTTGAGGCAGCCAAGGCCAAAAAAGATCAACTTCCGGTGATGGGTTATTGCAGACCAGACGGAATTGGCATTCAGACAGTGGAATGTTATCCCTATACGATGGATCTGGGAGATGCCGCTATTTTTGCGGTAGGTTCCAAGGCAGAAGCTTGCTATAAAACCTACGTTCCCAAAGTAGGTGGCAATTCCATTTGTCGAATTGGAATACCTGCCGGGGCGCGGGTTGACGGGCTTAATAATGCTTCATTTTTTGTGGCCCTCTTTGGAAATAAATTTGATTTGTTGAAAGCCGATGCAACTTTGACTGCACCACTTAGTGGTGATGTCAGTTATAATGGAAATGTTTATTATCTGGGTAATAAGCTTTATTCCAATCCTAAGAAAGGTGCTGATATAAGGGTGGAAGACAGTGTGCCAATTGCCGCTATTGAAAAAGGCATAACGATTCCTTTTCCGATTGGGCCACTTACTCTTTCAGTTTCCGCAGGAGTTCAGGGAAATGCCAGCTTTCAAATGGGTGCCCGAGTGGTTTCCATGTGGGCCAATGGTCGGGTTAGGCCGATTATTAATACTTCTGGCTATGTGGATGCGGGACTTGATGCTTGGATAGCGAAAGCAGGTGTGGAAGGTCACTTGACCTTTCTAAATAATGATATAGATGTCTATGGGTTTAATGGTATTGCTTCTACTCCCGGCCCTCAGGGAGAGTATTTGGCCTATAGTGTTCAAATTTCTGGACTGGATACTTTATCTGCTCTTAGTGGATGGGTGGGTGCCTACGCAAAAATCCGTGTCCCTAAATTTTTAGGATTTCGTTGGAAAAAATGGGGAGTGAAGATTTTTGATTGGGGTGGTGTTTCCACCAGCGGGTATGTATTTAATAAATTTATTCCAGCTACATCTGTTTGGGAAGTGAAGAACAAACTGCAATAGATTCTGGTGGTCTTAAGCTGAGTTATTAATTTATGATTTTTGTAAAGAGTATTTTGACTAAGAAACGGTTTGTTATAACCTTTGGGGCTTTTTTAATTTTAGCTATATTATTACCAACGGTTTATAAATATCTGGCGACATTTCAATCTGGTTCCAGCGAACCTCAAAACAAAAGTTGTTATAGCGTAAAATTTAAAATTGTCTCCAAGGGAGAGAATTTTATTGATGCCACCGAAAGTATTCTCGTGGAAAATATCAATTCGGGAAGTTTGTTACTTTATTTTTTTAAGTTAAACGGGATTAAACATCATGTCGTCAAAATATATGATGATAAGAATTTTGTAAAAATAAACGGCGTGGTCACGCAAGCATATCAAATGCGTTCTCCTTTTTTTCTTTCCTATAATCACCGGTTTAAAGTCTGGCTGGAAATGCCAGCGCAAAAAAGTGAGCTTCCCGGGAATGCTATCAAACAGATTGCCTCGTATTTGACTTTTCCAAGTCGTTCAGAGCGTAGAAAAGAGTTTTTTGGGGAGGTTTATTACGACGTAAAGCCTTTGAATAAGAGTGAGGAGGCTCTGGTTATAAGGAAGAAAAGCGTCAAGATGCCATTTGATTTGGAAGGATCCTTCAATTACGTCCCCTTCAAGAAATTGGAGGGAGAGGAGAGGATGATCTTGCAAAACCATCTGCAGTCGGTCATGTCGTCCCAAATAGACTGGAATAAGGAGTCTCTTTTGAAGTGTGATGAGCTGCGGGATGTGAATCAATTGAAACATGTTGAAAAGCGGATGATTAAAACGGATTTATCCTATAATTTTGATTTCAAGGCGGCCCATATTGCCAACATGAAAAAACGAATTCGTAATAAGCATATTGCAATCTTTTTTCAATCTATACAATTGGATGATAAGGGGCTGTTGACCAACGAAGATTTCTTAACCTTGCGGGCCTTTATCGAAATTAATAAAATCGATAGTCTGACTTTTCTTATTAATGAATTAAAAAAAATGCCACCTGACTCTAAACTGTTTCAGGCGCTGATGCCAGTTTTGGCAAAACCGATTGTACCCGAAATTCAGGATTTTGTGGTGGAGCTTTCTAACTATTTTGCAGAGAAAAATGAAGCGGCAGTGTCCGAGAGGATTATGCAGCTACTTATGCAAGAAACTAATCCCAACCCCAATACCATGAATTTTTTAAGAAACCAGATGTCGGATACCGGGTTTTTAATGAGAGGATCAATAGCCAGATCTGCTGCCAACGAATCTCCTGAGCAAAGCCAGATTTTAATTGATGATTTGTTGAAAATTCATGAGACTTACCGAAAGGATAACGATGCAAGGCTGCTAGTGGTGGAAGATGCGTTGGGGAATGCGGGAGCAATTGAACTGCTTAATTTGGTAGATATCAGTACCCCTGACGGGCTTTCCAATTTGCGTTTTGTTAAGGATCCAAAAGCTTTGGAAATTCTGATGAATACCCTGATGAATGTTGGAGGGGATGAATCCAGTATGGTGAATAAGGATGCAGCCTTGAGTGCTCTTGAAATGAGAATGAATTTTAATATTGAAGATGAGGAAGCTAAAAAAGAGATTAGGGGTAAATTGCAAAAGTATCTGGATAATCTGGAAGCCAAGGATGCCCAAGAGGAGATCTTTAAAAGAAGGGCCATGACCTTGTTGGAGCCTATCAGTGAGTAGTTTAAAAAGTTGTTAATTATATTCCACTAGTACTTCATGGATGCCCTTTCTAATTTCAAACCAATATTCAATAGACGCTTCTTTGGGATTATCATTAAATTTTTTTATCCAGTTATCAAGGTCAACGCTAGAAACCTTTTCAACTTCTTTTTGTCTTTTTAAATAGGCGATAATAAAATTGATATTTAGTTGTGATTCCCATAGCGAAGATGAGTTTCTGCCATTGATCCGACTGGCGGTTTCCCTGGCCCTTTTTTTATATTCCTCACCTTTTTGAAAAAGTTTGTCAATAATTTCGGGCATCATGTTTTCTGCCCAGGTTCTATGAAATCTGCACATACCTGCATTGTCCACCATGATTTCTTTGATCATTCTATCCGCATTGACCTGACCTAACACTCTTGGAGGCATATATTCATAACCATAAAAATTATAATATTTGCCCATTATCGGCATAGGGGATAATACACCAGGAGTCCAATATTGATTGGGAACCATCCATCCATTCCGGGCGTTGGCGGTAAAGAGAAAATGATCAAGGATATTAATTCCTTTTTGCTTGGATAATTTTCTGCCAAATTTTCGGGCACCTTGTGATAGATCAATTCCGCCATTTTTTCTTAGGATGGAGTCAACCAGTTCGATGGCCAGATTACAGTTGTGCAAGGAATCCTTGATAATATCAAAATTTTCCAGATCAAATTGGGGACGACCTGATATGCCTAGCTCGGCGGGTGTTAGTATATTTTTATCAATACAATCAAGTAACCAGGCGAGGACGCCTCCTGCGGAGATGGCATCAAATCCCATGCTGTCAACGTGGTGATTTAATTTCTCAGCGGCGTTTTGGTCGAAGATACAGCACAGAGGGCCCAGGGTTTGATAGGGTTCATAATCTTTTTTGTAAGGTCCCTTAGTCTTTTTACAAACGGCTACACAGGGTTCACCACAAGTTCCGTGGCTTTTGGTGGCAATGGTGTCTTCGTTGAATTGCTTGAGATAATGGTCAACGATGAGCTTTTTATGAATCTCCTCGCGTTTGGTCTCATCCAGGTAAATACTGTTATAATTTTTGAAGAGAATTTTTCCCTTGAGGGTAGTGTAGTTGACTCCAAATGTTCCACCGGTGTTAAATTGGGGATCGTACCGGTATTTGATGGTACCTTCTACATCTTTGGCGCTTAATTTTTTATTGTATTTTTGGATAAACCATTCATCCACCACCTGACGGTCCCTTAAATCATCATCTATAAAAGTGCCTCCGTAAATAATAGCGGCAATTTGATTTTCTCTGAATAATTTGGAACCAAATCCACCACGTCCGGCCCATGTATCAAAGCTGGTTATTTTTCCTTTTTTTATGGGAGCTGAACAAATTGCCCCGAAATCGGTGAGCGCACTGGCGGGTCCGGTACATAAAATTCTAGGATCATTCGGATATTTGTCCTTAAAAAGATTTAAAACATGTTCTTGGAGGGCATAGACACCCGATTTGTCTTGGTGCCAGATTGCTTCAAGGTTATCAATCGGATGGATTTGAACTTGAATCTCCTCTCCGTGTAAGCGATTTAAATAGAGGATTGATGGAGTTGAAGATTTTCCCCTCAGACAAAGCATGTTAATACCGAGATTATCAAATACCAATCCTGCTCCGCCCATAGACGAAATATAAAAACCACCCCAGCAGGGGGAAAATCCAGTAAAAAATAATCGATTTGATCCGGGTAAAATCGATCCGGCTAAGAGTCCGGTACCAATATTTAAAGTTTGATATTTTCCTGCCAGATGCAGGCCCAAATCAATAGGTCCAAAATATTCACCTACTTGGTAGCGTGTATGTTTATAAAAACCAGTGGTACAGTCAACATGTAATACCCGAATAGTGTTTTCCATTATTTTTTAGCTCCTGCTTTTGGAATACTGTTTATGACTCCATCCAGTTAAGTAGTAATTATACCTGTCATTTCAAAGTAATATTATATTATTGCCTCAAAATATGGGCATTAAAATAAATTATCTAAGCTGAGTAAAAGAGTAGGTAATTACCTGTTAATTTGAAAAAAATGATTTTATTAGGGTGTAAAAAATTTATTCAAATGATTTTTAGGATATAATTGATAGATGTTCTTGTATTTTCTAAAGGAGCTCCCTTATGAAAAAAAATTATATTATGGTGCTGGCGGTATTTTTATTTTTTAATATAAATTTATCAAACGCTGCCTCGCTTAAACTTATGCCAATAGGGGACTCAATTACCCGGGGAGCAGTTAATGCCCCAACCTATAGGTGCTTTTTATGGGGGATGCTTTCAAAGTCAAGTCTTCCTCAATTTGATTTTGTCGGAAGCATGAACACGAAAGTGAATCAAACTGAGCCTGGTGTCAGTGGCTGCCCACATCGGGATTTTGATGTGGACCACGAGGGCCATGAGGGATGGACTACGGATCGAATTTTGAAGCATATAGGTGGATGGGCAAACACTTATACTCCTGATGTTGCGCTTATTCATTTGGGTACTAACGATTTGGGAGCAGGTCAGAGTATTGAGGGGACGGTTGGCGAAATGGATAAGATTGTCGATTATTTAAGAACCGCCAAGCCTAGCGTGGTTATTTTTATAGCGGGAGTGATACCGGATACTTTTCACGCCAACATTGATGATAAGACCAGAGAGTATAACAGCAGATTAAGTGTTTTTTGCAAAGAAAAATCAACGGAGGAGTCTCCAGTTATTTTTGTAGATCTTTACAGTAAAATGAATCCGAAAGCTGATCTCTTTGATGGACTTCATCCCAATGATTCGGGCAATAAAAAGATGGCCAGTGGATGGTTTGATTCCCTCAAGGCTTATTATTCCAAGAAAAAATAAAAAGTTTTTCTAAAAATAGGATTTGGTCTTTAGCGATTCGTTTTGACTTGTACCGGGCCAGTTTTATCGCTATCTTTGTTGGCAGGTAAAGAGGGCGGCAACTGTTCTTTTGCCGATGGACTGGGCGTGGTTGGATTGGAAGAAGACTCCTCTATCTTACCAACAAACCGGTTTTGTTCAGCGATGGCGGCGTGGCGCTGGATAACTGTTTGAGAAGGGTAAGCCAGTTGAGGGGGAAACCATTTTTCGGCTTTAGCAAGTAGTCGTTGTCCGGAATTCATGGAACAATATTTAAAGCCATCTTTTAAAAGCTGATTATTATTTATAAAAAAATCCTGGTTAAGCACGATGACAATTTTTTCTTTGTCGAAAAAAAATTTATGGGTGGATGTATTTTTGTCTTGAGTGTGTAAAAATCGGACTATTTCCGGTGAAAATCCGTCAAAGGTTAAGGTAATATCCCGATATTTATTATCTATCAGATTACGATCGCTATAAAATTCAAGCATCATTTCTTTGAAAAATTCACAGGGGTTTGGATAATCAGCAACCATGCGACTTACCAGCTTGTTTTGCGAATGCTGGGTTTGTATTGATACGGAGATGTATGCGTATTTTTTGGTCAGCGTTTTAAAATCGCTGACTTTAAAAATAGAATTTAGCAATGGTTTGGCATATTGGTGGGGATATTCCGCCCTTATGATAATCATTATTAAATTATCTAAAAACTTATTCCAGTTGGAAGTATTAAATGCATATAAGCAAGATGAATAAAGCAAAAGACTTAGTAGTATAAATTTAAGATTTTTCATATGGTTATTTTAACCCTTGGCAACAGCTTGACTTGCCTATCGGTATGTAGAGAGAATATATTTATAAGGGCAGGGATTGTTTTTTTGTCAAATCAAAAAGGTCAACTACTCATGAATGAATCAAGTAACGCAAAACAAATTGCATTGAAAAAGCAACAAAAAGCTTTAGAAGAAATGCGAAATAAAAGGAATGAGCAAAAAATACTTGCTTATAAGGCCATGCTTTTTAAAGTAAAGATGGCCATTGCATGCTTGGGCATTCTTTTTTTCATATCCTTTTTTTTGAAAGGCTCACTGGTTGACTATAAAAAAATCAATGCTGATTTGTATAAACAACCCTTACAAACTGAAACTGATAAAAAAGAAATTACCTTAAATTATATGGGGGTTCAATATCTCATCAAGCCCGTTCAAGATTATGAAATATCAGGATTGGTGGTATCCCATAATAATCCTTCTGGGTTTGGTGATATTTATCATGATAGCAAATCTTTTGATACGAAGGATTTGTGTGTGATCTGGGGAAATAATTTAATTAATAATGATTTTCATAAAGTTAAATTTTGGAATGTTTCCTGGACGTGTAATGTTCGTTATCCCCCGGGGATAAATTTTGAATTTGATGAAATTTCTAATAATCATTTAATTACAAGAAGTGATGAAATAAGAAAAAAAATTGCCCACGTAAAAGTAGGGGACCAGATAAAAATAAAAGGGGCTCTGGCCAATTATACCAGTTTGAACAACGAGAGTGGCTGGCGTAATTCCAGTCTGACCCGAACTGATACGGGGAATGGAGCCTGTGAGGTTATTTGGGTGGAATCCTTGGAGATATTAAAAAAGGGTACGCCCCTTTGGTATTTACTATTTGATTTTTCAAAGTGGGGATTACTACTTATGGTGGTGATGATGATAGGAATTGTTGTCAAATCTTCCAAACTTCAAGTGTCTAGATGAGAATAGAGGACTGATTTAGTTTACAATATAAAAAAAGCTCTTCAATCTTAGAGGGTAATTTAGGACTTGTTGAAAACAAAAATATTACCAGATATAATGTAGCAGAAATGGTAGAGTGCAGAGAAATAATGCTTTTTTTATTTATTTTATTGTTTTCAATTAAAACTTACTCGGAACCTTGCTCCTTGCCAAATTGTCAGGAGGTACAATCGTATCGGGAAAAATCACTAAATAATGCGTTATTAACTGAATCTTGTCCTCTAAAATTAGATTCCCTTTCTCCAGAAATGCAAATTAAAACGATGAATAAGATCGTCAATCAACAACAGGAAAAATTTGAAGAATGTGTTGATACAATACTGAAAATCTTTAAAGAAAAAAGGCATAACGATTTTCAATTAATTGATAATGAAATTAAAAAAATTGGACTGCTTTCTCTTGATAAAAAATCTCAAATTAAAGCTTTTGAGTCCTTGTTTATGCCGGGATATTTATATGAGTTCTTATCAGGAGTTAAGCCGGGCAAAGGATTAACATATTTATATTTTAATAAACAAGGTCCGATGACTTTGATGAGAGCATCTTTAACCGGATCTATTGAACAAGATAAAGTGTCTCAACCAATGTATAAACGTCCGGGGTATGAAGTATTAAACGAAAAAGTTTCTCCCATCCAATATCTCCTTGATCAAGTGAAAGGATCTGATTATTTTATTGGGTTAAGTTCGCAAGAAAACAATTTTCTTCCTGGTATTTCAAAAGTCATTCTTTTTGAATTAATTAGAAATCATTATCTCTCTAATAAAAACATAAAGGGTTTTCAAGATTTTGCAAAAAAAATGCAAATAGGGATTAAAGTTCCAAGCCAAGAATTTAAAAATGATACCGATCGACTAAAATTCGAATATATCACACATGATGGATATTTTCTTAGCGCTAAAAGTTATGATTTTAATTTGAGTAAGAGTAATAAGTTACCTAGTAGCATGGATTGTTCTGCTTTTATCCAATATTGTGCATTTGGGGAAGGAAGTTTTGAAGACAGGGATGCTTTTAAAGTCCCCATGGAAGGGAAGTTTAAATTGGTAACTTCAGATTTTCTAGACGTAGCAACTCAGTTTCCCAGAGAAGGGATAAGGGCGGAAAATGCCCAAGCTATTATTAAAAAGCATTTTAATCTCGAGAAAATAGTATGTGAGACTCAGCTTAAATATGGTGATATTATCGTATATAAAGGGCACATATTTATTTTTATGAAGTATGAAAAACAACCCGATGGAAGCATTCTGATTAAAACCATTGAGGCTGCCGGGAATGGGAATAGGGCCTTAGGGGTATTTACCAGAAATATCTATAATGAGAATTGTACTAAGTTTGCGTGGAAGGAGGGGGTAGAGGAAGAATTGCCTGCCTTCACTGTAAGATTTAAATAAAAAGGAAGTGGTTAGATGAAATGGTTATGGATTTTGCTTGTATGTGGTATTTGTTATGCAAACGAAAATTTCAATTATTCAAAAACAATTGATCGTTTTTTTGAACTGATGGTGTCGGGACAATCGGTATTATTTATGGATGAAGGAGTTCTGGAAGATGGTATTTTGATTTCAGAATATAAAATCCAAGAAATAAAAAAAGAGCCAAATAACATTTTGATTGCAGTGATAAATTACACTCGAGTGGGAAGCTATTCGGTTGATCACTATAATTTAAAGATAGAAGAAATAAGAGAGAAGTTAAAAGAAGAGAAATTAATTGGAAAATATCAATTTCAAATAATAGGTCCAGATCAATTGCGATTTATTGAAGGATTTCCAGCTAAACCATTGCTTTTAACAAAATCGGCTAAAAATAAAATTAAATAAGGTCGAAGAAAAAATACATGGATTCTTCTCACTGTTCAAAAAATTCTTGATTTATGTCAGGATTTTTAGGTACTGGTGATTTTTTTTTATAATTAGGGAATAATATCACTTCACGAATCAAATCATAAGTACTAAAACGACTTAAGTTAGTGAGGAACCATGCAACATCTGAGCATTGTGTCTATAAATCAGGTTAGTGAAGTACAAATAGGGAATTATCTAGGTCTTGAAGAAATGCATCGGTATTTGAATACTCAAGTGAAAAAAAAACAAATGAGTTTTTTGGCCGGAAGGATTGCCTGTAAGCTGGCCTGTCTAAAGGCCATGAAGAATGTCAATCCGGTAGAGCTGGAAGTGGTGAATGACCCCATAGGGGAATTCAGGGGGCGTCCCCGACTTTTTTACCAACAAAATATTCTTGGACAAGTTTCGATCACGCATTCCCAGGATCTTGCCTGTGCTACTTTTGATATGCATGACAATACGGGTATTGATTTAGAATATGTTGCTACGAGGGACTACGCTTTTTATAAATATAATTTCACCCTTAAAGAAAAAGAATTGATATCAAAGGTAAAACCTATTCATTGGGACCAGGTTATAACTTTACTTTGGACTGCCAAAGAAGCGATGAGCAAGGTTATTGGTAAAGGACTTAGTATTGATACAAGAAATTTTGAAAGTAATGCGTCTTTAGAATTACTAACTGTTTTTTTCGAGAATGATGTAGGTCAAATGGATTTTACGGGTGAATATAAAATCGATAATAAAATTTTTCAGTTAAATAGCCGCTGCTTCACTTATAATCACTTACAGTATTATTTAACGGCCGCAAAAGCATATTGAAGTTATCTCATGAAACAACGTGTCAATTCGAGCGTCTTGATGATGATACTTAAAGCTCATAACGAAAAATCATCTGATGATAAAAGTTACACTGATTGATGAAAGAGGTTGTTTTATTTCCGCTGAATGTTAAATTGCGTCGAGACAGAGAGTTGGTCTAATACTCTAATTTTGCATTAAAAATTATGTTTGGAAGATAGAGATCATTTTATGTGGGAGAAAAAAATGAATAAAACATCAAGTAGTAGGTCATTTGAGATGGCCATGTTGGCAACTTTTTTAAACAACGAAAAATTTAATGAGTTAATCAAGAATAAGGAATTTCAAAATTTTTTATCAGCTCAAAAAGAGCTGGTGGCCGATCTTTTGATTTCTGGTTTTAATTTAAGTGAAGTTTCGGTTGAGGAAAAAGAAATGGTCATGGTTAAAGTGCCGGTTGAGCCGATTGATTTGACGGGCGAATTGGTAAAAACTAAGGCGGTGGATGTACAACCACTAAACACTGATAGTATCTTGGCAACCGTAACTGATATTTGTTCTGAAATCACCGGATACCCAAAAGATATGCTTGATCCGGGTCTTGATTTGGAAGCTGATCTTGGGATTGATACCGTTAAACAAATTGAAATTTTAAGCATTCTCAAGGAAAAATACCATCATAAGATTGAGGATAATTTTGTCCTAAGCAGTACTCCAACGATTAATGATGTTACCAAATATTTATTAAGAGCGTAGATCGGTTTGGTGATACAGATTGCTTTTAAGCGGAATTTTGGTATTGTCCGGAATTGAAATGCCAGGCCCCACCGTGCTCCATGCCCCGATAAAAACGTTGTTTCCTATGGTGATTTTTTTGATCATTAGAAGCATCCTCCCATCTTTGGTAGGGGAGAGTATGTGGCTGTAGTAGCCTGATTGATTGCCAAAAATGACAAAGTCTCCAATTTCGAGCAAGCTCCGGTCGGAAATTTCCATCTGGGTGGCGTAAAAAATATTTTTTCCTACTTTGCTTCCCCATAGTCTAAGCCAAAAACTATAAAATCCAGGAAGCATGCGCAGGATATTTTCTAAAAGAGGGATCGAAAGATAAATTCTTTGAATATACAAGCTTCCCCACCATGCGGGATATTTTCCAGAAGGAAAAATGGTATTTTCTTCAATGAGTGGGAAGAGTAAATTATGTATTCTAAAGGTTATAACCGGTAAAAAATAAAGAATAAAAATGATCATAAAGAAATGATAAATATTTTGAGTGATGATTAGATGGATAAATTCAAAGAGGGTTAAAAAGATGATCAGGGCCGGATAGAAAACCATCAGTTTGCCAAGCAGGGTCGCTTGGGGCTTTTTACGATCTGTACTGCTCATATGTTCCTCTTTAAATATTTAATATGTTCAGCTCTTCTGATTAAAAGAACGTTTTCGAGATTGGCATCCAAGATCTCAGCGGAAAAAATAATTTTATCTGTGCTTAAAGTGATGTCGTGTAGATAAATAAAATATTCGTCACCGGGGGTGATCATTTTATAAAAGCTGATGTCAAAGTAATGGCCTGGAATAAAGGTTTGTTCTTTGCTGGTTAGGAATTGGTTTTCAACCATTAATTGATTGATAATATCAAAAACTCCACCAGTAAAAAAAATCAATCCAGGACCGAAAGCAGTACAGGGTAAAGTTTTAGCGGTTGCTAGCAGCGTATGGTCTTCTATCAAGAGAACTTTTTCTAAACTTTGAAACGAAAAACCAAGCTTCTCAGGAAACTTATCGTGTAGTAAATGGTAAAAGTCATGCTTGGTTCTTAAAGGTTTTTCCTTTAATTTATGAAGCTGGTCCTTGGTGTAAAAAAATGTTGGCGTGGCTTGGTTGAAGTTTGGAAAAAGACACGCTTCACCCTGACAATTTATGTTGCTCTTAAGAAGCATTTGCCCGTCGGTTCGGTATTTGGCGGTTGAAATATCAAATGAAATACTTTCATGGTTATTTATTTTTAAAGTTGTGGTGAGTACCAGTGGAATAGCGAAGTGGAGGTTTGGCACTTGGGTCGGGGATAAAAAAGAAATGCTTTTAATGCCAATGTCCTTAATGGATTTACCTGACCAGAGGTGGAGATTCTGGAGCACGATCTCGGTTAAAACCACTCCGGGGACCGTGGGGCGTTCTCCGATTAAATGATCTTGCAAAAAAACTTCATTGCCGGTGAATATTTTTTGCGTGATAAATAGTTCACTAGAATCACTAATAATATGATCAACGTATGACAGGGCACGGGTAGAGTTTTTTTTGGCCTTGATCAGGTGTCGTTCATCTTGGTTTTGATAAAAGTTAAAGGCAGTGGTGGCATCCAAACTAGAATTGGTGCATACGCATGAACTATATGGTTCAATGCTTTTAAACTCACTAAGAAAAAATTTTACCCCTTCTTCGATTGAGATAAATTTTATTTGGTTGGATGACATTTGGGAAAAAACCGAATCATGCATGGCCATGCCGGTTTCACCCCATGCAGGCCAGGCAATCGTTTTAATAAGGGTGTTTGGAAAATATTTCTTAAGATGGGCAGGCAGATGGAAATGAACTGCGTTGCATGAGCTATAATCGGTTTGTCCGATATTTCCATTAATACCTGAAGTTGATGAAAATAATGTGATTGTTTTTAATGGGATGTGAATAAAAGAACGAAGTAGTTCAATTGTGCTGATGGTTTTGCTGGAGTATATCTTTTTGAAATCCTCTAGATTTTTGTCAAAAAACTTTTTGGAATGTTCTACACCTGCGCCGTGAATAAGATGATCAATGGTCCCATACTTTTTTTGAATTTCCAGGATTTTATCTGATAAGTTTGATTGGGAAAGGTCAATATTTTCATAGCATACGTTAACACCCAAATCGGTATAACGTTTTAAGTTTTTGACAGTTTCAAGATTGCGTTCATGTTTTTCAAAAAGAGCGATATGGTCTTTGGGTTTTAATTCAGGATGATTTTTAATGGATTCATTTAAAAAATCATTTTTTGATATTTCCAATACTTGTTTTGGCAAGTCACTGCGCCCGATTATAATAAAACGTCCCTTGAATAATTTTGCCAGCGCAATCCCGATTTCTGCGGTAATTCCCCTGGCACCACCGGTAATTAAAAATGTATCGTTGTAATAGGTATTGTTGGTGGGGACAAAATCCTTGTGATAGGACAGGATAAATTTTTTGATAAACAGATCATTATTGAAAAGTTCTAAAACAACGGGAAGATTTTTCGATAAAACACAGGTTGTTAAAATACTTAAAATATTTTTCCAGGTTTGATTGACGGGCAGGGTGATATGAGAGGTTTGGAAAGATGGATAGTCCTTTTCTAGGGATAAATAAAAGGCCCGGAGAGCTTCTCCGTGCAAGTCAAGGGTTTGATTATCTTTAAAACCGCAGGAGATAATTTTTTTGCTAATAATAATTGTTTTGTACAACGTTTTATAGAAGTTTATGTGTTCAATATATGATTGGAAATTATATTCGAAGGGATTAATGATGTTGTCACAATACATGGAAAGATCGAGGACAAAGTCATAGGTTTTTTGAGTTGGTTGATCATGTTTAATATCAATATAATCGTAATTCAGGGTGATTAATTGTTTGGTGAGTTGCTGGTAGGATTCCTTGGTCATTTTATTAGGTAAAGGTGTTAATACTAAGATGCGAAAGTGGATATTTTTTTCAATTTCTGGTTTAAAGATAGTCGTGGCGCTTGGAATCCAGCGATCTAAAGTCGAAGCAGGATTGAAAGTGTATTTTTTAAATATACCGTCACCTGCGGGGATGGTATCCAGCGAGACGGTAAGGGCAAAATTACTATGATCAAAAAAAAGTGAAGCACCGGTGTTATAGCGGTTGAGAGTGTTTTGCGTGGGGTGCAGGGTGATTTTCTGGCGGGTTATATCGAAACGATCACTTAAAATTTTTTTACTATTGATTTCTGTAGTTGCATCAAAACAGGCCAGCAATTGCTGTAAGCGACTCAGTCGTATTTGAGAGTCGGGACTGATTTTAAATTCATCATCTTGCAGATGTTGAAAATGGTTGGTGTGAAATAATTGAAAGGATTGAGTGATTTGTTTTTTGTCCTTGAATACTTCTACCATGATCATTTCATTTTCTTTTCCTGAGGAAAGCAAAATGACCCAGGATCCTTCAAAGTTAAAATTACCAAGTTGTTTTTTAAAATCAGCAATATTGTGACACTCTTCAAGAATTTTGCGAATAAAAACGTTGATATTGATTCCATCTCCCAGTTCTTTCGGGGCAGTGGAGGCTGCGTAGGTGATGGCCAGTTGGGAGGTATTGATTCCTCCCAAAGGAAAAATGCTTCCGGCATGGAAAAGGCCAATGAAAGGAAGTGTATTTTCGCTTTGATATTCCAGTAAAAAACGAGGAACAAGGGCATTTTCCTCTTTAGTAAGAAATGGAAAGTCGTAATTGGCTCCATGAATTATTTGCCCATTACGATGACAGGCAAATCCCATGCATTCACCATAATTAATAGTGACGACACTACTGAGTGCATTTATTTCCATCAGGGTTTTATTATCAATATTTAAATGGCGGGCCAGGCAGGTGAGTTCATGTAAATATTCTGAAGGGGTGTGTCTTTCTAAATTGTTTAATGCCTTTTCTTGTCTTTTGGCAATTTGGGCCGGTAGGCGTTTTTTGAGCCAATCGTTTTGGATAAAGATGTGGCGGTAAATTTCAGCGATCTGTCGGGCCTTGCTGTGCGGGATGCCGGAGATGATTTGGGGATGATGGATGTTATGGGAATTGTCTTTTAATTGGTCTAACTGCCAATCCTGGGGGTTATAAGAGGAGGCAATTAAATGTCCACATGTTCCAGATACTCCGATAGAGCTGACTGCTACAAAGGGTGTGTTTTCCACCAGATCCCTTGACTGGGTTGCCAGGGTGATATTGGATGAGTGATCAAGTAAATATTGATCAGGCTTTGATACGCCGATGGTTGGAAATATTTTTTTCTCTTTAAGGGTTACTACCGCTTTTAATAGGGATGCTAGCGAAGAGGCAACCCTAAGATGCCCAATTGAAGATTTGATACTGCCTATGGTGATATGTTTTTTTCCATAAACTTCAAGGCTTGATTCCATTTCGATCTGGTCACCCACACCTAGCCCAACGCCGTGGCATTCAACATATTCAACCGGTGGTGGATCAATCAGTCCATTCACACAGCGCTGGTAACAAAGTTTGGCGGTATGTTTATGCGTGGTTACCATCTGGTTACTTAATCCTTCGTTGGCCAGGTCGGTGTTGTAAATCAAAGCCAGAATATTTTCATGGTGATCAAGAGCATCTTCCAGACGTCTTAAAACAAAAACCACCACACCTTCGCCGAGCACAATTCCGTTTCGGTTCCGGTCAAAGGGTCGAAGCATGCCATCCGGTGACATCATTTTAAGATCGCTATGCATACAAAAAACCGGGCCGCTCATGGCCATATTAGAGGCGCAAACCACACTGGCATCCAAATCTCTGGTACGCAAGCTGTTGCAGGCGTGATCGATGCCAACCAGTCCGGTCGTACAAAGAGAATTGATGGAGGTTGAACCACCCTTGATATCAAAAAATTTTGCAACCCTGGAGCCCAACATGGAGTCTACGCCCGATACAGAGTTATCAGGATTGTATTCGATCAAATCTTTTTTTATGCCTTGAAAAAATTCATTTAACAATTTATGGCGATCCTCAAGGGGAATAAAATCAATCTGGTTTTCTATGAAATATTTTAAATAATTATATCGCAAACTGGTCACTTCTCTCATCATAAAATCTGAATCGGAAATGACTCCGCAAAGCATGGAAGTGTTTTGTAATATTTCCTTTTTTCCGATGAGTCCTGCCTGCTTCAAAGCTGCTTCAACAGCGAGAAAAAGTCGGAATTGGTTGGGATCGATATGTTTGATGGTAGTGGGGGGTATCTTCCATCTAAATGTATCTTTAGGATCGGGAAGATCGACAAATCCACCTTTATGGTTACTGGCGACCCATTTGCTTTGATCCTTTGATTGACCAATAAAACTATCCCATCTGGATGAATCCATCTCGGCAATAAAACTTTTTTGGTTTTCAAGGTTATTTATGAATTGATCGTAGGTTGAAGCACCCGGGATGTTAAAACCCATACCGGTAATAGCTATGGGGGCGTTAAATGAACTTTTTAAATTGGCCCTGTTGATATTTTTATAAGAATTGATTTTAAAACTATATCTTGATTTATCTTGGAGGTATTGCTGGTGATAATCACGATCGTATTCTTCTATTTGAAGATTATAATTGGTTCCTCCAAAGCCAAAGCAGTTGACCATGGCCTTTCTGGTTTGTTGATTAATGGGGAGGTTCCAGTCAAGGGCGGTGGGGGGGATAAATAGTTTATTTTCTTTTAGTGGTAATTTTGAATTGATCTTTTTTAGGCCGGCGGTGGGGGGTAAGGTTTTATTTTTTATGGCGAGCAGGGTCCTGAATAAACCTGCCATGCCGGCGCCGGTTAAAAGATGTCCGATACCTCCTTTCGATGAACCAAGGGCGATTTCGTGAGAACGATGAGGGTGTTCTTCTAATAATTCACAGATGCCTTGAATTTCTTCAAGATCACCGACTTTGGTGCCGGTTCCATGACATTCGATATATTGGATATCATTTAACGAATAATCAGTTTGTTTAAATGCTCTTTTGACTGCTAATTTCTGTCCTTGGCAGCATGGGGCCCAGGGACCGGTCTTTGATCCATCAGAGGATGGAGAAATGCCTCTGATAATACCATGAATATTATTGTTGTCTAAAAAAGCATCTTCCAGTCGTTTTAAAACAAAGAAACCAACCCCCTCACCAGAGACAAAACCGGCAGCATTCTCGTCAAAAGGAAAACTTCCCTTGCTTGACATGGTGAGTGCCTTGGTACAATAGACATAAAGCATGGGCACAATTCTGCCAATGCCTCCCACCACTGCTACATCAGATGTTTTGGAACGCAGTTTTTTAATGGCAAGATCCATGGCGGAAAATGAAGAGGCACAGGCGGAATCCACTGAAGTAATTCCCCCTGAAAAATTGTTGAATTTGGAAATTCTAGCGGCTAAAGCTGGGGCTGTTGAATGTATCAGTTCATCTAGGGATTTCGGCTGATGCAATTTAAAAAAATCGCGATTTAATGTTTCGAGTAGTTGCTGTTGTTGGTGGAAAGAAAGGTTTTTAAAACTTATGGTTTCTTTTAAATAATTAAGCCGGTAATAAAGACTGCTATCAGCATAGCCTTCCAGAGGGGCATCATATTCTTTATTGGCGATAACTACATAGGTTTTTTCATTGGTGGGAGAATTTTTTGAAATATTGGCATTTTCAATTGCTTGCTGGGCAACCATGAGCGACAGACGGCTCATTTTGTTAAGTGTATTAACTGTTACCGGAGGAAGTCCCATGAATTTCTTGTATGGGAATTCCATATCATCAACCAGTGCTCCGAGATTGGAGTTGGTTTTGTTGTATGCCTTGGGGTCAGGATCATATATCTGGGGGATGCCAGTGGCCAGATCTTCAATTTTTTTAATGAAAACATCCCCATTGACAATGGTCTTCCAGTATTCTTGGCAATTACGAGCACCCGGGTAGTAACACTCCATCCCGATAATTGCTATGGGATGGTTAATGTCAATTTGCGTATTTTTCATGTATTACATAGCAGGGTTACAAGACATCGATCTCTAAATAATAACGTTTATAAAATTATAAGTTATTTGAGGATAAAAGCATAGAGGGGCATGGATATGTCTTTCTTGATTAGTTGCCTATTTTAATCAAATGAATCATGAAAGATGTTAAGGAGCTTGATATTTTCTCTGGAGATGGTCATGATGTCCCCGACAATTGAGTAGTAAAGAATACTAAGTCTGGTTTTTGAACTTTCATCGAGTATCCGTTTCACCTGGGTTTTGTCCAATTCATCGGCCAGGTAATTAAGTTTTTCGTTAAATTGAATGACGGTCTGATAATTGATGTTTTGTTTACGGGTCAAACTAAGTTCCACTTCGTTTAAAATATCACAAAAAACTTTTTTTACCTCTCGTAACTCTTGCACCTGTGAAGGCAAAAGCCCTGCATGATGGTTGCTGATATGCGTATGGGATCTAAGTAAAATATCACGGTGAGCGTCAGCAATTTTTTGCAGGCATCGAGTGGTGATTGCGTAGCGGTGATTTATCCCTTCTGAATCAATCTTGGATAGTCTCATTATTTTAAAAATATTGGCAGTGATTATGTTTGACCATTCTTGAATTTTTCTTTTGGATCGCACTTGTCTTTTGAGTCCCGATAGATCTTGTAAAAATAGGCATTCAAGAGACGTGTCCATATTATTTTTGATTTCGCGCAGGTATAACCCTATCTGGTCAAAGGTTATATTTTTAGCACTGCCAGCGTCCTTAATTTTTTTTAGGTTTAAAACAGTGTAACTATTTTTCTTTTGTTGACGATCGTTATGTTTATGATTGGATTTCCAAATGACCAAAGCGGTAAGGCAAAGCAAAAAAATCACTCCGACGATGTTGGAATAATTAATTATGTTGGCAAAAATAAACGAGCAGCTAAATGCAATTAGGGCGGTTAAAAACCAACCACCGATAACGGTTATCACTCCAGAAATTCGATAAACAGCGCTTTCTCTGCCCCAAGCCTGATCTGAAAAAGATGATCCCATCGCTACCATGAATGTAACATAAGTGGTGGATAATGGAAGTTTCAAAGAGGTGGCAAAAGAAATTAAGGCGCTGGAGATGACCAGATTAACTGAAGCACGTACCAGGTCGAAGGCAGTATTTTCACTTTTGTTATGAAGTGTTTTGGCAGAAGCCGGGTTAATTCGATTAAAAATAAACAGACGAATTTTTTTAGGGATTAAAATTTTAATTAATTCAAAAAAATTATAAGTTTGTCTGACAATGAGTCTGGCAAACCCAAAGGATTCAAAATTTTCAATTCCCTCCCCTTGGTTGCCCAGACTTACTTCTGTTTCAGTTACAGTATGGGCTTTTTTGGAAAACCATAATGTTAAAACCATAACAATTCCTGCAAAGAGTAGAACAGGGGTATTAACAGAAACTTTTTGGGTCAGGGCTTCCATTTTAATTTCAAGTGGGGAAGTGGAAGCCATGGCATTGATATATGCGTGATACCCAGCTAAAGGTACACCTATAAAGTTAACTAAATCGTTGGCAGCAAAAGCCATGGCCAAAGCGAAAGTTCCGATCAGGACAATTAGTTTTAGTATGTTAATTTTAAAAAAAATCATGAGAATTTGAAATAAAAGAGTAAAACATAAAAAGCTACTGCCAATAATTTGGCCGGGGTGATGTTTGATAAAATTGATGGTGTCTCTGGAAATAAACGAGGCTCCACTCGCTCCCTCTTCCAGGATAAAAAAGAGGATCATGGAAAGGGAGATTCCACCCCAGATGGCTCCGTAGCGCCGCATTCTTTTTTGATAATCGAACGTAAATACCAGTCTTGTTAAAAATTGAGCAATAGCTCCTGCCGTAAAGGCCACAATAACAGAGATAAGAATACCGAAAATGATCACCATAGCTTTGGCGGTGTTAATATATTTTCCAAGCTCTATAATAGATTCGTTGCTATTAAAAATTTTTATTAGAGAGATAGCTACGGCTGCTCCTAGCAATTCAAAAACCACCGAGACGGTGGTGGAGGTTGGAAGACCGAACGTATTGAACAAATCAAGGAGAATGACATCTGTTATGATGACTGACAAAAAAATCATAATTAATTCCGGCATGGTAAAAAAAGATGGGTGGAAGATACCCTTCCTGGCAACTTCCATCATACCTGCAGAGAAGGTAACTCCCAATAAAAGACCCAGACTTGCTACAATTAAAATCACCTTATACGGAGCTGCCTTGGAACCTATGGAAGAGTTTAAAAAATTGACCGCATCATTGGTAACTCCAACGGTAATGTCAAAAATTGCAAATAAAATTAAAACAATTACTCCAATTAAAAAAATATTTGTTTCCATTTTTAAATACCTGCAAGAATTAGGTTTGAGTTAGTCCTGTTTTTAAGATCTACTATATATAAGCGACCAGTCAAGCCGACATTGTTAGGATTTTATTAGATTTTTAACCTTTTCATGGCAAATAATATCAAAGGGGTGCTGATTGTTAGAAAGCGATTAGAGGAGGCTTAGGATTATTCATTTTGTGAATTATAAGTTATAGAATAAATTTCAAATGATCAGGAGGGAAACATGCTTATTCAGATTATCGAGGATGACCGGGATATTGCCAATCTGGTCCAGTTTAATCTTATGGATGCGGGATATGATGTGATCTGCTCCTTGGATGGGAACAATGGTTTGGCTACTGCTAGGGATAAAAAGCCTGATCTCATTCTTCTCGATTTGATGTTGCCTGGCATGAGTGGTATTGACATATGTGAACTGTTAAAACAAAACAAATTAACCCAGTTGATTCCCATAATTATGATGACGGCTAAAGGAGAAGAGACTGATATTGTTAAGGGTTTAAGTGCGGGTGCCGAGGATTATATTACTAAGCCATTTTCTACCAAAATTCTGGTCGCCAGAGTTAATAGCGTTTTAAGAAGAGTTAATCAGTACAAGGTGGAGGCAGAAAAGGTCTCAGAGATTTTATCAATTGAAAATCTCCAAATTAATAATATCAAACGGAAAGTATTTTGTAATCGGAAAGAAGTTGAAATGACCTATTCCGAATTTCAAATTCTGCATCTCTTGGCAAAAAACCCTGGGAAAGTGTTTACCAGAAATCAAATTGTCAACCTTATCAGAGGGTCCAACCATGCGATAACGGACCGGGCTGTGGATGTGCAGATCGTGGGCCTTAGAAAAAAACTGGATACTTGTTCCGAATACATTGAAACGGTCAGAGGGGTGGGGTATCGGTTTAAGGAAATGTGGTAATTGGTGTATGTTTATTTTTAAGAACAAAAAAAATGTTCGCTCAGATCTTTTGAATCAAAAAAATATTTTAAAATCCTTGTTGTATAGTATGAAAGAAGGTGTGTTGATCACGGACCTCTCCGGCGATATATGTGAAATGAATTTGACTTTCATGAATATTTTTAATTTGGACCCGCATACGGATTATTATCATAGGTCGGTGAGCCTGGTGTTGCAGATTCCGGAAATTGAAAATATTATTGATACTATTTTAAATGAAAAATGCGGTCTGATCGAGCAGGATATCCGGTTGATTGATCGAAAATATCTAAATATTAAGGCCTCCCAGTTTGTGACCGACGAAAATCAGATGATTGGTGCTCTGCTGGTGGTTAACGATATTACACGCGTGAAAGAATTGGAAGGGATGCGACGAACTTTTGCCGCCAATATTTCACATGAACTGCGAACACCGTTGACCTCCATCCAAGGTTACATGGAAACCATTTTAGATGGCTTAGTCAGTAATGAGAAGATGCAAAAAAATTTTTTACAAGTGGTCTATAATCAGACGATAAGATTACGGGGGATTATCGATGATTTGATGTCTTTGTCTAAGATTGAAAATATGTCAGAGTCGGGTGATTTGGAAATGATAGGTGGGGATATTGAAGAAGTGGTGAAGGCAGCTATCTTGCAATGTGAAGAAAAGGCCAAGCAGAAAAAAATTACAATATCACTCACTATTATCGAAAAAATGGATATTCAAATGAATATTCGCCTGATGGAGCAAGCGGTTTATAATTTGCTGGATAATGCCATTAAGTTTTCCAAGGAGGAATCCGTTGTAAATGTTGGGGTGAAAATAGTGGCAAATGAATTAAGTGTGATAGTGGCTGACCAAGGCCCTGGAATTTTAAAAAAACATCATCAAAGGATATTTGAACGGTTTTATATGGTTGATAAGGCACGTTCCAGAGAGCTCGGGGGATCCGGATTGGGGCTTTCCATTGTAAAACATATTGTTCAAATTCATAGGGGGAGAGTGGACGTAAGGAGTGAGGCTGGCCATGGATGTGAGTTTATTATTTTTCTTCCGCTTGGTTAATGGGTTCGGGATCCAGAGGAGTTTTGATGATGGTATCGATTTCTCCAGATTTTATCATGCTTTTAATAGCATTATTGATTTTTTGAATATTTTTTTGATGGACGTCCTTGGTAAAGCCGATATGGCCATCCATGATTTTTAAAGGCTTTGAGATTGAATTGATTTCGTTTTGTAATGATAATTTCTCTATATGCCAATTACCCACCCGATAATCACACGGGTAGACGTCAATGCGGTTTTTTTTAAGTAACAAAAAGGCACTTTCATGAGAATCCACAACGTAGCGGGTGAAATTACTAGCATGATCAAACTCACTTCCATAAGTGTATCCTCTCATAACACCCACTTTTAAGCCGGCAAGCTTGTTAATATCTATTTGTCGGTTGGTTTTTTTGAAAATCACTAGGGGATTTTTTATAAAACCCAGACTGTAATCAAACCATTGTAAGCGTTCAGGAGTTTGGTAGAAATTAAAGAGACCATCAATTTTTCCTTCTTTGACATTCTGATAGGCCCGTTTAAAAGGGAGATGGATCAATTTAAGCTCAAGACGGGCATTTTTAAAGATACTATTGACGATTTGAATCTGGAGACCTTTGGCACTGGCATTTTCCTGCCACGAATAGGGGGGGAAATCAACATAAGCCAGCACCATTGAAAATGCATTAAGACTGGTTAGAAACGAGATGATTATAAAAAATGATTTAATTTTAATCATGTGGAATCCTATTGTTTATGAGTGATGATGGGCAAGGTTAGGGTGAATTCACTGCCTTCACCCAGAATGCTACTCACTTTGATGGTGCCATTATGTTCTTTTATAATTCCATGGGTGATGGAAAGCCCAAGACCTGTACCTTGGCCAACCTCCTTGGTCGTAAAAAAGGGGTCAAATATTTTCCCCATATTGACAGAGGAAATGCCACCGGCATTATCTTGGTATCTGATAATAATTTCTTTTTCATTAGATTGGCTAGTGATGGTAATGGTTTTGTTTTTAATGCCAGGATGTGCATCAAAGGCATCCTTTGAATTGATAAATAAATTTTGAAATGCGGTTTCCAATTTGTTTATGTTAATTAACGTTTCAGGGATTTTTTCATCCAAAAGCAAGTGGACTTGGATGTCATGATTGACTAACTGTTTATTTAATAAAATAAGAGAGTTGTTAATGACTTTATTGATACAGTATAAGGCCATCGGTTCGTTGGAGGTGTCCTTGCCAAAAACCTTGATGTGACTGATAATCGTCTGCATGCGGGTCAAGGCAACTTCGATGGCCTGGCGGTAAGCTATAATTTTGTCTGCGGAAATATTCAATTCTTTTGCCTTGGAGAGAATTTGGAAGTAGCCAGACACGATGGTCAGGGGGTTATTGAGCTCGTGGGCTATACCTGCAGCGATGGTTCCCAGGGATGCCAACTTGGCATTTTCGATCATCTGCTCTTTTAATTTGTCTTGTTTGATTTGGGCATTTTTAAGATCCGTGATATCACGGATGAGGTTGATAATGATATCCTGGTTGTGGTCAAAATGTTTGAAAAGCTTGCCGGAATTGAAAATTTTTTGCCAGGTATGCAGTACCCATTTAATTTCCCCACTTTTAGTTTCAATCCGGTATTCATCGAGCATGCCGTTGTTTTGAGTTTTGATCTGGGATAAGAATTGTTTCAATATTTTTTTTTGATCGTTAATAATTAAAAGTGATTTTTTTAAAAAAAGATCTTCAGACGTATATCCCATTAGTTTTTGTGCAGAAGCCGAGATATGGAGAAGTTTTCCCTTGCAGCTGGTTACAACAATAACATCTCGCATGTTTTCAACAATCGTGCGATATTTTGCCTCCCGATCTTTCAGTTTTTTAGAGAGGTGTACGCCCTTGAGGTAATAAAAGATCAATGCGGTAAAGATTGAGGTGAAGATAAGGGTATAAATAAAAACCCGCAGGTAATTACAAGTATAGGTTGTTTTGATCAAACCAATTTTTTGATTGTTGAAGTTGATATCACTTTGGAGGTGCATATGTTTAACGTTGATAAATCTTTGATGGAAAGTTGAGGCAGGTCCAGGGCGATGTTTAGGGGGGAGGGATAAAAAAACATCATTGTTTTCATCCAATACTTCGAACCCATGAAATATATCGGCTTCCTCCAGCAAGGTCAGATAGTTGCTGATGGCCTCCTGGTTTAAATTCCAAAGGTGAAGAGATATAAAGTTGGCATATGTTTTCAAACGCTGTTGGTTTTCACCATTTTGATGGTGATGATAACGATTAACAAATAATAAGCTCACCAAAAGGGGAAAGCACAAAAACAAGATGTTGGTATGTTTGGATAAACGCATGGACTTAACTATTCCCTTTGATTGAACCTAATATTATTTTCATGCTTTATGAGATTAAAGTAAATGTCAGGCAAATGTGGTTACAGTCTATTATGAATTCATGATTAATGATTTACTAAAATTGATGATTTAATCAGGAAAAAGTAGAAAATAATCAGGTGTTTTTGCTTCTAAGGTCATGGTTTTTCCACTTAGGGGATGATTAAACTCAAGTTTTAGAGCATGGAGCATAAGCGCAGTCTTGGAAAAATTTTTGTTGTAATGATAATCCCCGACAATAGGTAGCTGGCAGCTATTTAGGTGGACCCTGATTTGATGCAGTCGTCCTGTTTGAGGCAGACATTCAATGAGTGCATAATGGTTGAGGGTTTTGATAAGTTTAAAATGCGTAATACTGGTTTTTCCTTTGCTCGAAATTTTTGATTTTTTATAATGCTTGAACGGGTAGGTGATAAGTGGAGCGTCCGTAGTCCAAGTGTTGGAAAGATTTTTTTGGTCAAGTATCTCAGAGATGGCAAGATAGGTTTTTTTGATTTGGTGATTTTTAAAGAGTTCAGAAATATATTTATTATAATTTTTATTTTTACAAAAAATAATAATTCCCGAGGTTGCCGAATCCAATCTATGATGTAAGGCCAGATATGTTTTTTGGTGCCCCCTTTTATCTAGAAATTCCTGTAATTGGTAATAGAGATTGTTGGTGGCTGATTTTTCTGTACCTTGGGTTGAGAGTCCGCTGGGCTTATTAATCGCAATTAGTATTTCATCTTCGTAGATAATCCATTCTGGTTGCATTTTAAGACCTGGGTAATTATTTAACAATTGTTTGCACTTTTACACTTTTAATTCAGAATGATCTATTTTTATAAGTCATTTGAAAAAAATTCTCCCCGGTGGTTTAATCTAACCACTTGATTTTGAGTGGCTTTTGGGGAGGAGATAAATAATTTACAGGTGGTTTTTTATTCACTATATTGTGAGAATTGTTTTAAGGGACTTAAGCTAAGGGGGAAGGTATGATCAAAGCATTAATTTTTTCAGTTGGTTGTTTATTCCTGTTGAATACGGGTGTTAATCAATGTTATGCGAACGGTATTGGGGAAGCTGACCATACAGCAGTATATTCTGACGTGATTGACAACGAAATGGCCCAAGAATTATTAGATGCCTATCAACTGGTAAGGGAGCGTAAAAGAGCTGATTCCATGGCGTTAATTGATACTATTACCGCTAAATTAGATCAATCTGTTCCTATGCTTGAGTCTACTTTTAAGAGACTTAAAAGAGTCAAAATAAATGTACGCCAAAGAGAGTGGTACCGTGCTATTAGTATTTTTAAGGGAATTTTAAAAGACCTTAGTCTTCTTTAAGCATATGATCCACACATGCCCGGGCATGAATTTCAGTGGTATCAAAAATTTTTAAAGTGGGATGATTCTTTCTAACAATCATCGGAAGTTCTGTACAACCGAGAATGATACCACTGCATCCTCGCAGTTGAAGATCGCCAATGGCCTTTTGTAAAACAGACCTGGAGGCATCTTTGATGATTCCATGGCATAGTTCTTCAAAAATAATTCGATGAATTTCGCTCTGGTCGGTCATCGGAGGGATAAAAACATTTAAATTAAATTTTTCCTTTAAATGATCCTTATAGAAACTATCACTCATGGTGGTTTTAGTGCCAAGGAGACCTATATTTTTGATATTTTCCTTTCTAATCATTTCTCCCGTGGCATCAATAATATGGACGAAAGGAACGGAGATTTTTTGCATAATTTGAGGGGCAATTTTATGAACTGTATTGGTTCCAAGTGCCAGGACCTGAGCTCCGGCTTTTTCCAAGGTGAGGGCAATATCTGATATATGGCTTCCCAGTTGCTCCCAATTTTCAGTAGTAGGTATTTTCATGATTTCTTCAAAATTGACGGAGTAGAGAAGGAGTCTGGCTGAGTTGAGTCCCCCTAATCTGTTTTTAATTTCCTGGTTAATCAATTTGTAATAAACCAAGGTGGATTCGTAGCTCATTCCGCCGATTAATCCTAGAGTTTTCATAGATTTTAGTCCTTGGTAGAAATGTTTCAAATGATAGTATTATTATTTTTCTATGAAAACCACCTGGATTATAAAAAATATGGCAATCATAAACGCCGTGCGTTAATCAGAAGGAGAGACGAGGGCTATAATTAAATCGCATTATTCGTATCAATCATTCAATAAAATTAATATATTGCTTTCTTGGCGAATGGATAGATCTCTAATAATATCCATGCTTGAACAAGCTGATTAAACTTTTTTAAAAAATTAATACAAATAGTGTTAGGAGTGTTTATGAGCAGCAAAACCAAAATTTATTATACCAAGACGGATGAAGCACCTGCGCTTGCGACCATGTCGTTTTTGCCGATTGTTAATGCATTTACCAAAACAGCAGGCATTGAAATGGAGCTTAAAGATATTTCCTTGGCAGGGAGGGTGATCGCAAACTTTCCGGAAAAACTTACCAGTAACCAAAAATTACCGGATGCTTTGTATGAACTGGGTGAGCTGGCTAAGACTCCAGATGCTAATATTATTAAACTGCCCAATATTTCAGCCTCTATTCCCCAGTTAAAGGCCACCATAATAGAATTGCAAAATAAGGGTTACGATATTCCCAATTACCCAGAAGATCCAAGGACAGAAGAAGAAAAGGAAATTAAAAATCGATATTCAAAGGTTCTAGGTAGTGCGGTCAATCCTGTTTTGCGAGAAGGAAATTCCGATAGAAGAGTTGCCGCTTCAGTTAAGCAATATGCCAAAGATAATCCTCACTCCATGGGTAGTTGGGCGAGTCATTCCAAATCCCATGTTGTTTCCATGGGCGATGGTGACTTTTTTGTCTCTGAAAAATCCCACGTCTTTGATAAAAAAACCGAATTGAAAATTGAATTTTTAAGTAACGATTCCAAAGCGACGGTCTTAAAAGACAGTCTGAAAGTTATTGAAGGAGAAGTTATTGATGGCTCGGTTATGAATGTGAAAAAGCTCAGGGAGTTTTACCGCAAGGAAATCAACGATGCCAAAGAAAAGGATGTCTTATTTTCGGTACATTTAAAGGCCACCATGATGAAAATTTCGGACCCTATTTTATTTGGGCATGCCGTGACGGTGTTTTTTAAGGAGGTGTTTGAAAAATATGCAACCGATCTCGAAAATGTCAAAGCAGATCCGAATAATGGACTTGGTGATATTTACGCCAAGATCCAAAAGTTATCTCCAGCTAAAAAAGCTGAAATCGAGGCTGCCATTAAGGAGTGTTTGGATAAAGGCCCGCGAGTTGCCATGGTTAATTCAGATAAGGGTATTACCAATTTTCATGTTCCCAGCGATGTGATTATCGATGCCTCCATGCCGGCGGCGATTCGCAGTTCTGGGCAAATGTGGGGGGCTGACGGCAAGGCCCATGATACCAAGTTTGTTATTCCAGATAGATGCTATGCGGGTGTTTATCAGGCCACTATTGATTTTTGTAAAAAGCATGGAAAATTTGATGTTAAAACCATGGGCAGTGTGAGTAACGTGGGACTGATGGCCCAAAAAGCTGAAGAATATGGATCGCATGACAAGACTTTTAAAATTCCAGGGAACGGCAAAGTTCAGGTTATAGATAAAAATACCAATCATGTGATTTTCGAACATGCAGTTGAAGAGGGGGACGTTTGGAGAATGTGTCAAACCAAAGATATTGCCATCAGGGATTGGGTGAAGCTTGGAGTAACTCGGGCCCGATTGACAGGACATCCTGCAATTTTCTGGTTGGATGAAAAGAGGGCGCATGATGCTTCGTTGATAACAAAAGTTAAAAAGTATTTAAAAGATCATAATACCAGTGGACTTGAGATTCAGATCCTGCCGCCGGTTGATGCATGCAAACGAAGTTTGGAGCTTATCAAGGATGGAAAGGATGTCATCTCGGTTACCGGTAACGTGCTTCGAGATTACTTAACCGACCTTTTTCCGATTTTAGAACTTGGTACAAGTGCCAAAATGCTTTCCATTGTTCCACTTTTGGATGGGGGAGGTTTATTTGAGACGGGTGCTGGAGGATCGGCACCAAAACATGTTGAGCAGTTTGTAAAGGAAGGTCATCTCAGATGGGATTCGCTGGGGGAATTTCTGGCCTTAGCTGTATCGCTTGAAGATCTGGCTCTCAAAACCAAAAATGAAAAGGCTAAAATCCTGGCAAAAACCCTAGACCAGGCCACGGGCAAATTTTTGGAGAGCAATAAGTCTCCTTCCCGGGATGTTAATGAAATTGATAATCGGGGAAGTCATTACTATCTAGCTAAGTATTGGGCAGAAGCATTGGCATTGCAAAACGATAATCAAGAACTTAAAACGAAATTTGCATCTGTTGCCAACGATCTTAAGAAAAATGAAGCGAAAATCAACGAGGAATTGTTAAAGGCCCAAGGTCATAAGGTAGATATTGGAGGATATTATTATCCAGATAATACCTTGGCCACCAAGGCCATGAGACCAAGCGCAACACTTAACAGGATTATCGATCAAATATAATTTGCTGCTGTAATTTTAATTAAACTTGGCGTTTCTCTGGACGTTTGGGATTTCTCAAAGTTATTATACTTTTATATTTATTATTTATATTCATGGGAGGTTCAATGAAATTATTATATCTTGGTTTGTTTTTATCTTTGGTAGGCTTAAGTCATGCCTGTATAGAATATGTTGAAGTGGCCTTAGATGATGGGGTGAAGCTGGAAGGAATCACGGTTAATCATCAGATTATTTTCAAAGAGAAAAATAGTAAAAATCTGGACGGGATGAAATTATTGAAAGCAATTGATTATAAGACCAAGAAGGAGGTTAAAAACCTGTTTAGGCTGGATTATAATATTTTATCGATCATTCCTGTTTCGTCCAAAGAAGGGGATAAAACGTTGTCCGACTCTTTTGAGCTGACTTTTGCGGGTAATGATAATGTGAGCAAATCATTATTGTTAGTTATCAAAAAAGAAAAAGGAAAAAGAATAACCGACGCCTTGTCGAGCGAGTCTCTCACTAGGTCTGTGAAATCTTCAAAATGTGGTGGAAAAATTTCTACTGGAAAATATAAGTAAGAAAACTGCTTACAAAAAATCCAATTCGTTGGAACCCCATTCTCCCAGAAAACAAATTTCTGGCTCCAGCCGGATTTGTTGATTTTCAAGTGCTAAATGGTAGGCGTGCTTTATAAGACCTAATACATCGCTTGCTTTAGCGTGGCCACGGTTGATAAAAATGTTTCCGTGATAAGGGGCGATCTGGGCATCGCCAACGGTAAAACCTCTAAGCCCCAGCTCGTCAAGTATTCTTCCTGTTGGAATTTTAAACTCTTTATTATTTTTAAATATTGAGCCCGCACTGGGATATTTGAAATGTCCTTTTTTTTCTCGGTCTTTCATATTTTGTTGCATGGTATGGTCAATCTTTATTTTATCATCGTCTTTAAGCGAGAGGGTGATTTGTAATATAGGTCGTAATGATTTTTGGAAAGGGGATTTTTTATACGAAAAATCTTGCGAGTTTAAAACATATTCGACGGTGTTTTGATTATGATCCAGATAAGAGACACTTTTCAGTATATCAGCGATTTCATTTCCATAGCATCTGGCATTCATCCAGACCGCTCCACCAATTGTTCCTGGCATACCGTAGATAAACTCAAGACCACTTAGTGCATGGGTTTGAGCGGCTTCGCAAATCTGTTTTACCTGGGTACCACATTCTGCAGTAATTTCATGATTAGTAATTTGTATCTTATCAAGGGATGTGGTTAAAATAACAATCTCTCTTATTCCAAGGTCGGATATCAATAAATTGGTGCCGCCTCCAACGATGACAAAGGGGAGTTGTTGTAACTTGAGAAAGTTGATCGTTTGGGTTAATTGTAAAATTGAATTGGGAATCAATAAAATATCTGCGATGCCACCAATTTTAAAGGAGGTGTAAGGGGCCATGGGTTCATTAAACTTGATGATTTTGCATGGGCAATGGCGGGTGATGAGATTTTTTATTTTATCTGGCATGGATTACACATTATGATTAAATTATGAAAAAATTTCTTGTTGTAATATGTATTTTATTGTCGGTGGTTTATTTGACATTGTCCACCCTAGAAATGAAAAGACCGGGTAAAAGTGGTTATAATAATATCAAGTTTGCGCCGGTACCGGCCCAGACTCTAGCTCTCATTTCTCATGTGGCGGAAAATAAGAAAGAAGGGAAACCTAAAAATTTGAAGATGGTTTCCAGCATGCAAGAGGTTTTACCCGTTGAGCACCCACAGGCAAGTTTTATAAAAAAATTAAAGAGAGAAAAAATTATCCAGGTAAGAGTGGAGGATGGTTTTGCTATTGCTTATGGCGATGTTCTTTTGGGAGAGGTGGACATGGAAACGGTGGGCAACAGTGTGCCAGATGATTTGTATGTTGAAGCGACGGCGATTAATCTATGGGATAGCAATATAATTCCTTATTATATTGAGCCAGACCTGGCGAATAAAATAGAAGTTGAGCAGGCCATAGGGATAATAAATAAAACGACCGTTATGGAATTTGTTCCTTTGGACTCGTCAAAGGTGGATGGAATTGTATTTAGAGCAGGTAAGAAGAATTGTTATTCTTATCTGGGAAAGATTGGAGGAATACAGCCTGTTATGCTTGCACCTCAGTGCAAGGTGATTGAAATCTTGCATGAAATATTACATGCACTTGGGTTTATTCATGAGCAATCAAGAAGTGATCGAGATGAATTTATCACCATCCTGTGGGAAAATATTATACCTGAATATTTTAGTCAATTTCAAATGGTTCCTGATAACTATATGGTGACAGTGGAGGGGACGGATTTTGATTTTTCTTCAATTATGCTTTATAAGCCGGATTCCTTTGCCAAACTTGACGGGATGAAAACCATGCAAGCAAAAGGGGCAGGGCAGTTTGTTCTACCTGCTGGCAATCTTGGTAAAATAGATATTGAGCGAATTGATAGGATATATGGGAAATAATGTTTTTAATTCTTTGCAAACATCAATTATTTCCTCAGGGGAATCAAATACGCTTATATTGACACGCAAATTAAATTTTATAAATGAGATGTGTATGAAGCTTAGATTATTCTTTGGATTATGTTCGCTAATATTTTTAAATGAAACACATGCGAGGGAGCTTTTTATCCTGGGCCAGCCTGACTTGTTTTCGTGTGAGAATATGCAAGAAAATTTGAAACCATTACTGGTCCAAAATCCCAAGAAGAATTTTGTATTTTATGTTCATGGCCGAGGGGAACATCCTAAAAAGGCCCTTGATTATTTACCCAAATTCCAATCGGAATATAACGTCATTACCATGATGTTCACCTGGGACTCCTGGATTAATTGGTACACTAGACCTGTTGAAAATGCTTTGAGTGTTGCCCCTCGCTTGATCACTTGTTTGGAGGAGTTTCAAAGGTTTAAAAATCAAAACAGAGCCCTTTTGAAAAATCGACTTTCTTATTTTATTCTCCACAGTATGGGTAATATTATCTTAAAAGAAATTTTAGAAAATTATCCAACCATGCAATTAGATCAGAAACTTTTTAATAGTGTGATTTTAAATGCAGCTGATGTACCTAGCAAGAATCATAATGACTGGCTAGAAAAACTGGATCTTGCACCACAGGTGTATGTCACCCTCAATGATGATGATATAGTTTTAGCGGCATCCACGTTTATTGATTTTTCTAGCGAGGGAACGAGGCGTTTGGGAACTCGATTTGAAGACCCGGTCAGATGGGATTTGGATGCACCGGTCAAGTTTTATTATCTGGATTTTGATAGGTTGAGTTTTTTCGGACATAGACATTTTTTCACCAATGAGAGTTCCAGAGAGAGATACGTTACTAGGGTATATAGACATATGTTGACTCGTCCCACAGAAGATTTCCCGGTAAAATACAAGGTATCATCCCAATATCCCAATCATTTGATTTTTTATACTGATCTCCAATAAATGTAACGTTCACTGACCCAAAACTTCATCAAGTAGATCAGTAGTTGTAAATAATAATTTTTTTGAAATAATTTTTATCTTTTTAACACTTATATAAACATATTGGATGGGGGGCGGACTTATGAAATATTGTAATTGCCATGAATATTTGCAAGATGTTGGATTGTTGGTATTAAGATTATCGATAGGTCTTATGATGAGTCTGGGGCATGGCTTGGCGAAATTTTCTCAGTTTTTTCAAGGGGGAGAGATTCAATTTGCAGACCCCATTGGCATCGGGACAAACCTTTCATTTTATTTGGTAGGCACTACCGAGTTTATACTTTCTCTTATGGTGGTGGTCGGCTTATTCACCAGATGGGCAGCCATACCACTAATTTTCACTATGTCGGTGGCAGTCCTCATTGTGCATGGGGCACAAACATTTGTGGAAAAAGAAATAGCGCTTTTATATCTGTTTTCGTTTTTAACTATATTATTAACCGGGCCTGGAAAAATATCGGTGGATTATTGGATAAAAAATAAATTCTGTCAAAAAAGTAAAATAGATCTACAAGTTTGAATCATCACTATTAACCGACGCAATGTATTTTAAATATAATTTTGCTTTGTCAGTATACTCTTTTTCATTTTCCAGTGCTTTAAATACCATCGCAGCGTTGGTGGTATCCGCTTGTGCCAGACGAACCATCCCCATTAAAAAAGAAGCCTTCTTGGTGTCCTTGATATCGCTGATGACGTACTCGGCTCTGGAGTGGGCCCCAATTTGTAAATACCCTTCCACCTTGGAAATAATATCCTGAGTCTCCAGGTTTTTTTCATATTTTAAAATATCCTCGGTGGTACCTTGATCTTTAAAGCAAACTAAATCCATGCAAGGAATCTTACCTGCCAGTTGGTGGGGATAATGGAGGTAATTATTTTTTTGAGTTACACAGAGCTCCTGTTCTTTTTTTCTTTCATTTTCCAAGTCTTGTATTTTTTGTTCAAGCTTTAAGGCAAATTGTTCCCATTGGGGGTCTTCTAACTTCTTTTTACCGATGTGTTTGAGATTTTCAATTGTGTTTGAAGTGACCACCACGGCGGCACAAAAAACTTTAACTGACAGTTGGGGTGCGTAAGAAAGCAAAGCCTTTTCCATTTCATTTTTAGTGGAGGTGAGTGTTGTCAATTCATTTTTTACATTCTCGGCAAGGGCCTTAAGCGAGTTATTGTCCAAAGCCGGTTGGCGGCTTTGGTTATTGCTCGTCCAGTTATCTATTAAAGCTTTGTATTGCTTATCATGATCAAAGGCCCATAGATGCGAAAAATAGGGGGTTTTTATCCAGGCATCATGCATTTTCTTTTTTTGTTCTTCCATTTCTTCAAAGACCTTCGCATTAGTATTTTTTGATTTGGTATAGATGTCCAGAAAAAGTAGGGCAGTTTTGGTTTCCAATTCCTTTTGCATAAGAGGTTTTAAAATATTCCAAGCATTTTTATAATCTTTTAAATAATAATACAAGCGACCCAGCATGATTTGTCGATCGGCTCTTTTGATAAAGGATGGCATTTGGGTAGAGATGATATCAAGGCATGTCAGAAAGTTTTTTTCATCATGATAACTGGCAAAAATGAGCATGGCATCCCAAATGAGAGAGATACTTTCTTCTTTTTCAGCGGTAAATTGGGAAGCCAGAAAATAATCCTGGGCCTTGTAATAAATTGCATTAGTCCTGGTATGAAATTTGGCTGCCATGTTGTGGATGTTAAAAAGTAAATTTTTATTATCAAAAACCTCGGAAGTTTGAATTTCCTTAACTTGTTTGAAAAGTTCAAGCTGCTTTTGGAAATCATGGTGTTTTAAATGTTCAAGGGAAAAAGCAAAAAGATTATGCCATGACCGTAGACTCAAATTGAGATCAAAATAATTGTGGTGCTTTCTATAACCCGATTTGTGATACCATGTGATCATTTCCTCAATTGATACATTTTCTTTTTTCTCAAGAAGGTAGGCTGCTTGAAAAGCACTTTCTTGATAAATTTTCGCCAGGGCATTGGCCCATTGCTCTTTCAATTTATGAATATTTAAAAAGACTTTTTCCGCCAATTCATTAGTCAATACCCATTCCTTGTTACCATAAAGCCGTTTGTTGTGACTCAAGTAGATATTCCATGATGTTTCAAGGTCGGCATGGGGGTTGTTAAATCTGGTGGCGATATAATCATTTGCACCTTGGGGGTCATTTTGATGATAAAGCGCTTCCACATGAATGAATTCAGCTAATTTTCTTGACTCTTCTTTGGGAAAATTTTCTATATACCATTTGGTTATTTCCACAATCTTACGATATTCTTTTACCCGCTCGGTAAGCGGAGTGAGGGAAAGACTTAGTCGATCATTTATTCCGCTGGTGATGCGGATTACGCTATGAGCGGCATCCTGGAAATTTTCATAATCTTTTATCATGGCCGCCTTTTTGTACCAGCTGATCGCTTGCCATAAATTCGAGAGATTTTCATATCTTTGTGCCCCGTAATACCAGATTTTGGCGTTAGAAGAGTCTGGCAGGTTAGCCTCATAAATCTTGTACAGACGGTCGACTGCTACGAAGTCTTCCTGGTTTTCAGACTTCTTAGCTTCCTTGTGGACGGTTAAGATAATTTTTGAAATTTCCTCATCTAATTCCAACAAAGTTTTTTCATTTTTATGGGCACCTATGACTAATTTTAAATGAGTATTGAAAACATCGGCAATTTTGGGCTTTTTTGATGCAGCTAAATACGCCTTGCCTATGCTGGATAGCCACTGGGGAGAAGCGGGATGCGCATAGTTGTGTTTTAATAATTGCATCCAGATGTTTACCGCATAATCATACTTACCAATTTTATTGTAGCTCAAGGCTAAATCGGCCTTAAAATTTAATTTCTGATCTTTTTTTTCTCCAAAAATTTCAATTTCTTCCAATGCTTTGTCCCAATCCATCAATTCGGCCATAAGTGATAATAAATCTTCCCTGACTTCTCTAAAAAGTCCTCTTTGCTCCTGCGGCTTTTGATTGGTTTCTTTTGCGTAATGGATGTAAAGCCGTTCCAGATGCCTTAAGGCAGTCCATTTATTATCCAGATTGTAAAAACTCCAGGCGGCTTTATAAACGCCATATGCCGTTTTGTCCTCTTGTCCATGTTTGGTCAGCTTGTCGTAGTAATGGATCGCCTTTTCAAATCTTTTTTCGTCGTAATGGTAATCGCCCAGCATCTGATAAACGTCTTCCAGATATTCGCCTTGGGGAAAAAGTTGAGGGAGTGCTACCAAGCGAATACTGGCTTCATCAAATTTTGCCATTTCCCACAAGAGGGCTATGGAAAAAAACATAGCTTCCTCGGAAATATAGGCGGTATTGTCGCTTATGGATTTATCAATAAAAGGTTCCATCCATTCTTGGGCCCGTACCAGATGTTTCCACCATACGTCCTTGAATTTATCAGGGTCCATCACCCGGTAAACACTGGCCAGATGCCAATTGGTTTCTCCGGCAAGAAAAGCAAATTCAGCATCGTAATATTTTTCTTCAATTGTTTGGGTAAGATCAGTAATTTGGGTAAGCATTTTTACTTTGCTATTGAAATCCAGATCGTTTAACTCTTTTAAGTATTTTCCAAACCAAGCTTCAGCAAGCAGTTTGTGTTGCAGATTACTTTGCTCATCATCATGATTTAAATTGAAACTTTCGGCCAATTTAATTGCCTCATTATAATCTTTTATGCTGACGAGGTAATATGCGTTTAAAAGCGCAAACTCATTTTTCAAGTTAGTTGATAATTGATCAACATGTTTCGATTTAAATTCATTGATTAACTTGGGTAATTCCTTCAATTTATGACCTTTTAAATAGGCCCATCCCAGTTCCAGCTTGGCGAGGGAGAAAAAAGGAGAATCAATGGGAATACCTTGCAGATATAAAATGGCTTTTTCCGGATCGTTATTTTCATAGTATGCCCTTCCCAGGCAAATATATAAAAGTTCGCGCCATAATCTAAATGAATCAGCGGTACCCACGATGAAGGTATTATTACTGAAGGCTAATTTGCCGAGTGTTTGATTGGAAAAATCCTTAGTATGTAAGATCGCCTCCAATTTTTCTATCATCAACGCAGGGTTTTCGATTTTAGATTTTTTTAATAAATCCACTAAAATCATTGGAGGATACAAAGGATCATCCACTTTTACATCTTTGAGGTTTATCTCGGTTTTACCATCAAGAATATTTAATATCTCGCTGGCGCTTAATTGAAAAAGAGCACCTGTAAAACTGACAACTAGTAAAAGTATTAAATAATATTTCATAATTAAGCAGTTTTTTCTTCCATATTCTTAGCGTGTTCAAGTTTGGAAATAACATATTCGGCTATTTTTCTTTTTATCTGGGGGGCTATTTTTAAAAAGAATAACCCATACAAGTTTTTTCCATTATTATTGGTTTTGTGGATGACCACAGCGCTGACACAAAACGTGCCAAGCACATTATGTTCAAGTATGGTTAATACTACTTCGTCACCTTCTTTAAAAACAGATAAGTCAGTGACTTCAACCAGAACGCCTTTTTCTGAGATATCAACACAATAGGCCTCGATGTAAATCTTTTGATTGTGAACAATTGATTGAGAGGAAATGGGTGCCCGAGGATACCGGCGATAACTATTCTCGTATCCATATTCGCCCCTGCCTTCGTGTTTAAACATGACCTTTATGACTTGTGATGCAAGTCCTTTACTATGCTTTTTGGGGAGTTTGCATTTGGGATACTGGGGTAAAAATGAATGAAACTCGGCACATTCAAATATTCTGCACCATTTTTCTTCAATTTTATCATCACTCCATATATAATCATCAACGGCGAGTTCTTTGATCTTTAATTGTCGTTCGATTTCCTCAGTTGAAAATGGCCCTTTTGCATCAAAGTTTTCAACGTTTGGCAAATACCATTTCTTGTTTAGTTTCAAGCAATCCTCCGTTATATCTAAATTCACAACGAATTTTCATTTTCCTATCGGCTTTTTGATATTTACCCTAAGGTCAAATTTCAACTGTGCCGATCAAAGCGAAGATTCATAATAATTTTTTGAAGGGAGGGCCTTTAATGAAAATGAAACAATATT
>MEQB01000018.1 GCA_001770015.1 Bdellovibrionales bacterium RIFOXYC1_FULL_37_79 | reverse complement strand
TTTACAAAAGACATCGTTAATTCCCTGAAAAAGCAAAAATATTGTCAATTTCTTCATCTGTAATATTTGTAAAAAGTGTTTCATCATCCTTTTTAATATTTTCTTTATGATACTTGTTCCAATAGTCAGCAACCTTAAAAGCTAGCTGCCTAAGCTTCATTTTTAACTGCCCAAGATTTAAAACATCCTTGTAAAAAAGTCCCAGATACATTCTTTCCTCACCTACATAAACAGGAACAACATAAATACCAGAAGACGTGGAGTCAAAGCTTAATCGATAATCCATCTCTGTTTCATTATCTGATAAATAATTACTAATGGCCAAAGCTGCTTGCCACATACCGGCTGTCAATGCCCCCAAGGCTAAATGATCTTTGGACTCACCGGAAGCAGTAAAAGCAAAGACTGGCATACCATCTTGTCTGCACACAATGGTCAAATGTTTATCAAGACCCGCCTCTTGAATGTCAGCTTTCAAATAGTAAGAAATTGTATCAACTAGATTCGTTGAAGTCATAAGTTTTTCCAATCACAACCTTTGCTTGTTTTCCAATGCCTTGGATATAGTCATACCATCCAAATACTCCAAACTTCCACCGATTGGTATTCCAAATCCGATCCTTTCCACCAGAACATTCTCAGAAACAATTTTTTTAATATAAGCACATGTGGCATCACCCTCTACTGAAGGATTAATCGCCAGGATAATCTCATTAATATCTTCATTTTTAATTCTATCCAATAATTTATATATTTCCAACTCGTCTGGCCCTATCCCCATGAGTGGATTTAAAACTCCACCTAAAATATGATAGAGACCAAAAAATTGGCCACTTCTTTCAATGGCCATCATATCCATGTCATTTTCAATAACACACATTAGTTTTGATTGAACTCTCTTGGGATTGGCACAAATGGAACAAATCTTGTCGTCAGTAAACGCCCGACACTTCTCGCATCTTTTAATTTCTTGGATTCGATCAATAGCATAAGAAAATTGGGCGATATCTTCCTTTTTCCATCTGGTAATTTGCAAAATCTGCCGTACAGCAGTCTTTTCGCCAACTCCTGCCAGCTTGGTGAAACTTGAAACAGCATCTTGTATGATTTTTGGTAGTTCCATCACTTTCTTAAAATAAACCTGGAATATTAAGGCCACCCGTTACTTTACCCATGGCATTGGAAACCATCTCTTTGGATTCACTAATAGCCTGGTTTACTGCAGTTTTTATCAATTCTTCTAAACTACTTATGTCATGGGGATCAACACATTCTCCGTTAATTGCCAGACTTAAAATTTGCTGTTTACCGTTAATTTTAATTTTGATCATCCCGCCACCGGAAGAGGTTTCCAGCTCTCGGGTTTCCAATTCTTTTTGAAGCATGGAAATTTTGGTCTGCATTTGCTGAGCCTGCTTCATAATCTGATTCATATTTTTTGACATGTTCATCTCCTCATTAATCTTTCAATATAATTTTATCAACTTCTACCCCAAACAGTCTTTGGGCCTCTTTTATATTTTCATCGTTAAGCAGTTGCTGTTTTTTGCTCTCCCTGTCCTCTTCCAACTTTTCTTGATTTATTTCTGCCCTGGATTGAAAATTATATTCTTTTTTTTTGATCTCATCTACTAAAAATAGTTTTATATGTATCTCACCGGGTTTTTTATGAAAATAATCTGCCAAATTGTCCTGTAATTTTTTAAATACCGAGGTGTCATTTAGATAATCTAAAAAAACCTTCTCACTCTCTTTAAAACCAAGCTCAATATAAACACCATTTGCATTTATTTCGAGAGGTTTGACAATATTTCCCTGTTCTAAATTAGAAGCTGACGCCGGAGATTTGGTATATAAAAAATAAATAAAATCATCCCAATTTTTCTTTACCTCTTTTACTTCTAAAAGCCTTTCGCTGAACTTATCCTCAATTGGCTCGGTATTTTCAAGCGGTAAAGTATAATTTTCTTCGTGAAAATTATCCTGGGGCGCTTCTTGTTCATTTACTGTTTCAGTTTTTTTTTTACTATCAACCCAATTAAAACCTGTTGAAAAAAAATCCCTTCGCCTGGTTATCTTTTGTAATAAAATTTCAAACACCTTATGTGCATCTATTGAATCCAAAACCCAAATAGAGTCTTTGGCTAAAATTTCATAAATCCAAAAAAGTTCAGGAAATGAAATATCTTGCAAAATCTCCCTATGCTCGTAATTTTCATCATCAATTTTTTCTATCATGGAAAAAAATAAATTTAAAAGTGAACGCAGAATATTTTGTACCGAGATATTATCCTCCAACAAGTGACGATATTGACCAGACACTGTTTGTACATTTCCCCTTAGTATTCCGTCGGCAATTAATTTAATGCTAGAACTTTTGGCCATACCTACTGAATGAACCAATATCTCCTCGGTAATATCGCTACCATCTGCATAACTTAAAATTTGATCAATCACGGAAAGCGTATCGCGTACAGAACCATTTCCCAGCGTTGCAATTTCATAATAAATATTTTCATCACCAAAATGAATTCTTTCCTTGGCGGCAACATCTTTGATAAATTTCACCAAATCATTGTTAGAAACTGATTTAAAATCAAAGCGCTGTGATCTTGAAATAATGGTTGCGGGTATTTTGTGTGGTTCGGTTGTGGCAAAAATAAAAATTACATGTTCAGGTGGCTCTTCCAGGGTCTTTAACAAAGCATTAAACGCACTGTTAGAAAGCATATGAACTTCATCGATAATATAAATACGATATTTACCAGTGGCGGGGAGATATTGGACGTTAGCAATCAGTTCTCTGATATTTTCAACGCTATTATTGGAAGCTCCATCAATTTCAATGATATCCATTGAATTATCAACATTGAAATCCAAGCAAGGCCTACAAGTATTGCAGGGATTTCCATTACTCAAAGGAGCATCACAGCGGATAGCCTTGGCAAAAATTCTTGCCACTGTGGTTTTACCCACCCCCCTGGTTCCAGAAAATAAATAAGCATGACCAATTTTTTTAACCCTGACAGCATTTGATAACGACCTGACAACATGTTCCTGTCCAATAACCTCTTGAAATGCTTTGGGTCTAAGTTTTCGTGAAAGAACTTGATATGTCATATTTTTAACCGTCAGTGGAATAATGGCAGCCCGATATGGCAACACAAAGCGACAACAGATGCCGTTGCTTCGTTCCCGACCTGGCGGAGTTCACTATTAATCACAATCGTCACCCATCAGGCCACCAATTGGATAATATGAGCAAGTCAAATAGTTGTCAAAGTTTTTGTGACGCAAACAAAATTAAATATGTCCTTGACTATTCAAGTTATCTATTGAATACTTGAGCATAATGAAATCAACCAATAACCATTTTAATATAGTTTCATCCGTAGCCTCCGTCTTTTGCTCCCCCACTAGATTAAAAATTATCTATATTTTGTCCCAGGCACCAAGATCCGTTGATACTATTTCTAAAATGACCGGCGAAACAATCGCCAATACCTCTCAACATCTTCAAAAACTTTTACACGAAGGCTTTGTAATTGTGCGCAAGGAAAAACTTTCGAAAATTTACAAGCTCAAAGACGAGCTCATTTCACTTATTTTAGAAGATTTGTTTGATCTTGCTGAAAAAATTAAAGAACATACTGAAATCGAATCAAAACCAATATCACTTCTCTCCATTGTCGAAGACATCCAAAATAATAAAGCCATTGTCCTCGACATAAGAGACGAATATGAGACCACCCAGACCCCGGTTTTAAATACGCTTTCCCTCCCCCTTGAATCTTTAGCAGAAAAGGCAAAAACCCTTAAAAAAAACAAAACCTATTACATCTTTTGTCGGGGTCGGGCATGCGAGCTTGCCAGTAAAGGAGTTAATATTCTTCAATCAGCTGGTCTTAAGGCATTTCGATTAAAAGAAAGTCCAACTTCAATTAGACATATTATAAACACATATATTCAATAGCGAGTATTTTTTAAAAGGATTGTTTATGGAAATTCAAATTAATTTTACAGGTAACAAAAAAATGGACGCAATTTTCGATGATTATGTTGTCAAATGTGACCAGCCCCTGGATAACGATGGTGATGCTTCTGCCCCAAGTCCTTTTGATTATTTTTTAACTTCTACCGCTCTATGTGCCGGTTATTTTGTCAAAGCCTACTGTGATTCCCGCAATCTTTCCGTGGAAGGAATAAAACTTGTTCAACACAACAACGAAGACCCGCAAAAAAAATATAAACAAATTTTTGAAATTCAAATTCATTTTCCTTCATCCTTCTCTCAAAAAGACAAGGATGGAATTGTCAGGGCCATTCAAGGTTGTTCTGTGAAAAAAACTATTCAAGAGATTCCTGAATTTAAGATAAGTGTAATTTAAGCATGTTTGAAAATTATCAAATTTATATAATTCCAATTTCAGTCTTTTTATTTTTCATCTGGAAGGTGATAAATGCCATTATAGTGAGAAAAAAAATCACTGCCTTTAAAAATATGAATGCAATAATTATTGACGTCCGCACCAAGGAAGAATTCCAAACATCTTCAAATCCAAATAGCAAAAATATCCCTCTAGATCTGATCGAAGCCAATCTTAAAAATTTTGATCCAAATAAGCCGATTATTGTCTGTTGCAGATCTGGACATCGAAGTGGAATTGCTGCCAAAATCATAAGAAAACATGGCTTTCAAAAAGTTTTGAATGGGGGCCCGTGGCAAAATACAAAATAAACGTTTAAGTTTCTAATTCACAGGCCTTACAAACAAAGTTTGTGATGGATAAGCAAACTCAATTTGCGCCTCTTTGAACTTTGAAAGTACCTGCAAATTGACCTCGTGAGCAATATCCGCATAAATTTTATAATCAGCATTTTCTACCCAATATACTATTTCAAATTCCAAAGAAGATGGACCAAATTTTAAGAAGTGACATCTTTCAAAGCGGGCATGAGGAATATTTTCCAAAATATTTTTTATTATTGATGGAACCTTTTTCATTTTTTCTTCATCAGTTTGATAAGTCACCCCGAGATTAAAGATCACTCTTCTTTCCGTCATCATTTTATAATTTTTAATCTGCTCCTTTAAAAGAGCTCCATTGGCAACAATTATCTGCTCACCAGACAGACTGCGAATTCTCGTGTTTTTAATACCCACATATTCAATAGTCCCCATATAATTACTGACCGAAACAAAATCCCCGACTGAAAAGGGTCTATCCAAAATGATGGTTAGCGACGCAAAAAGATCGCCTAGAATATTTTGAAGAGCCAGGGCAATGGCGATCCCGCCAACCCCTAAACCGGCAATCAATGTTGTCACATTCACGCCCAGAGAATGTAGAAAAATTATAAGTATAAAAGTATAAAAACCAACCCTGACCAGCGTTTTAAAAAGACCAAGACTGGTTGATGAAACAAATATAGATTTCGTCTGATCCTTAAATAGTAAATCCATCCAACTATTTACTATTTTACCTCCGGAAATACCTGCTTGAATAATTGTAGAAAGAATAAAAATTTGTTTAAGAAGTTTAAAATAATTATTTTGCAAATTAAGAAGTACCGATGCTGCATACATTGAAATAATAATCAGATAGAGCAAATGGACACTTTTAAGACCTTCAATAAAAAGATCATCAACGATGGTTCGTGTTTTTTTAAAAACATGGGCCAGATTTAAAATTATCAATTTCTTTGCTAAAAATAAAAAAACAAAAAACAGACAAAACAATATTACCCATTGAAACAAATGACCATGGCTAAGATTTAATTGAAAAGGCATTTATATAACTCCTGAAATTATCACAAAATATGTATGTACTTTTTCCATTCAAAAAACTAGGCATACTGTTTCTTAAAGAAAAGACGGGCTCTTTTGATTTTATGACCCAAAGTATGTCTGGCCCTTTTATAGAGAAAATCAGGGGATTTTAAAGGAAACAAAAGTAAATCTTTTCTTCTGACAAATTCCACTACTTCGGTATCTTGATCTTCCATTCCCGGAAGAACATGTGTCTGGCCTGCAAATAATCTAACTGGCCTGGCCGGTTCATACATCTTGCCTATTTGTGGCTTGGACATGCTAAAAGCATAAACAAAAAATTGTTTTTGAGTTTTTATAATTTCAAAGTAGAGTCTTATCCAAAACACGATAGATTTACTTCGATCCTTGGCCGAGGGAGAAAACCAGAGACCGGTTACTTCGCAAGTTTTATCAATATCAAGACCTTGACGATCTTCCACATACGCTGGAATTGATTCCAAAACCCTAAAAGGTCCTTTCATCACCAGCACGAAACCACCACATAAACACTCTCTAGAATCATAGCAACCAAACACTCTCGACTGGGCCAGATAATCCATCGGAAAAAGCACATGAATATGTTTATTGGTCAGTATTCTAAAACGATCTAATTCACTTAGATCTGTGATCCTTTTAATTTGCATTAATCCCCCAGGGTTTTATCCTTAGTACAATTTTCAACACACTTATTCAAGTACGATATGCCATGATTGTACTTTTTCGGGGATCTTTTCCCCTTGGCTTGCCAAGGAGTATTTAAATTTTAATGAATCTATCTCTAATACCTTTTTATTTTTCTTTTGTAGGAGCTTCTTTTACGTCATTATCCAAATTTTTATACGAAGAACTCGGTAATAATTTTTTAATATTTCTTTCTGAATTAACAATTTCCTCTCCAACAACTTTTATATATTTTGGTAAACACTCTTCAAGTTTTCTCTCTTCTTCACATATTTCTTGCATAAGTAAATTCTTCTCTTTTTGACTTTCATTTTCTTTTTGCTTTTCTGTTATAATTTTACAATTAGCAAATTTCAATGGTTTTATTTTATTCTGTGATTTTAATAAGCGTAAAAATTTCAAAGTATCGTTATTAAACTTTTCATTTATTCCTATTGTTTTTTTTATTTCATTTGCATAAACAAGATCACTATCACATCGTTTTAAAGCATTTGCTAATTGATTTTTTTTTGCTTCTAGCTTCTTTATTTCTTTCTGTTTGATAGTTTCTCCCACACCCATTCCCAAACCAAGAAAACCCACAAAACCTACAGAAACTACTAATGCCTGCCAAACCAAAGGTGAAAAAATAATAAATGCTTCCGCATTAGGAATTAAAAAATTTATAAAACCCGTCTTTTCCTTCACCCCTAAAATCGAAGTTAATCGATTGTGCAAATCATCGAACGTATCAGTCTTTGGATTCCAAATAACATCTTTACCATTAATCACCATAGTATTATTAAATGGACTAATTTCTGAAATAGAAAGCACTTGCTTTTGATGAGAAATTTGAAGAACATCCTCCTGCATAACCACTTTTACTTCTTTAATCATTTGTTCGTTTTGCTTAACTTTTTGGGCAAAATTTTTATAATCTTTGACTTTGTTATTCTTAAATCCCGCCAGGTACATGCTTGGATCTTTTTGCATTTTGACGAGTTCTTTTGAAATCTGAGTAAGCTTTGCTAAATTAATCGAGTAAAACACCTCGTCCGCCCCCAGCTCATGAAGTTGATCATTTTGGGCAAACACTGTATTAATAAAGAGTAAATAGGCTTGGAATAAAACAAAAATAAACTTCATAATTATTTTCCTTTAAATACACTCTAAATTAGGCCACTGCGCTCGTACGCAGCTTGTATAAGTATAACACACTAAGATCTTGTCCCAAAAGGGTAACTTTTGCCAGGGAGCAGGTCGTCTATTTTACCAATTTAACATCATTGCTAAGCATGGCGGTTGAATTAATAATTACTATTGAGGAAATCAAATTTTTTTGTACTAATTATTTCGCTTTTACACCATCTGGATCAAGAGATTGAAACATTGGACTGTAATCCGATTCTGGGGATATTTTAATTATACTATTTCTTTCTGTATTAACCGTTTTTTCTTCACTGTTTAATGAATCCTGGTGTTCTTGCAAACATTTTTCCAAGAGACCTGCCCGCAGACAGGTTTCATTAATCTCATCAGCATATGAAGAAAACATTGAAGCTATAAAACTTTTATTTAAATTTTTAATATAATCACAATTTAACAAATTTAACTTTTTAGCTTGCTCATAAGACTTGGCACTTTCCAAAAATTCAACATATTTTATAAATCGTAATGTCTCATTTAGATTATTCTCTGTTATGACCGATACATCTTTTAAGGACTTTGTATCTTTTAAATCAGCTTCACACCGATTTAACGATTGCTCCAATCCTTTTTTCAATTCTTTGATTTTTTGATGAGCCAGTTGTTTTTGATCATCAAAATTCGCCCAAAGATTTACAAATAGCGATACAGCTAATCCTATTATCATTATGCATACCAGCGCTGACACTGGATCGAGAAAGGCTTTTGCCGAAGGAAAAAATAAATTAAAAAAACTTATTCTTTCTTTTTTTCTTATAATGGATTTGATTTTATTTTCCAAATCACTAAATGCGTCGGTTTTTGGATTCCAAACAATTGATTTATCATTTATGATCATGCTTCCATCGAGTCCAATTTCTGAAACGTTTATGATATGGCCTTGATATGCAAGCTGAAGAGTTCCATTTCTCATAGTAACCGAAACATTTTTAATTTCTTTTTCAAATTTATTTACTTGTTCAGCAATAGTTACATAATCCTTTATATTTTTATCCCCAACGCTTGTAAGATAACCCGGAAAATTTTGTTGCATTTTCACCAATTCTTTAGATACTTGGTTTAAATTTACTGCATTAATTAAATTAAAAACGCTGTTCATTTTTTGTTGATGAATTGAGGCGCTTTGAGCAAAAACTGTATTAATAATAAGCAAGTAAACTTGTAAGAAAATAATAAAATACTTTTTCATGCACCTTCCCCAAACCACCATGATGATTTGCCTGGTTAATCAAAAATATATCACATCTAATTTTCACACAATAATATGGTTTTTTTTTCCCGCTGATTTTATTACCTGACTTTTTTTGTTTTTTTAAAAACAGATATTATCCGCATAGTAAACAAAGGAAGCTACGCATTAACAATCTTCTTTGGAGGAAAAACCTCCTAGCACCTTTATGGTAAATTTGCTAAATTGAGTGCCTATTGATTTTAGGAGTAGCTAATATGAATCAAAAAACAATCCCTCTCCCCCCAACCGGTAATCAACTCACCTGCAAAGGCTGGCACCAAGAGGCGGCTCTTCGTTGTTTGCTTAACAATCTACATCCAGAAGTTGCCGAGGATCGGGACAACCTGATTGTTTATGGCGGTAATGGCCAAGCTGCTAGAAATCATAAAGCTCTTCACGATATTATTAATGCATTAAAAAATTTAGAAAATAATGAGACCCTACTTGTCCAATCGGGCAAACCTGTTGCCATCATGCCCAGCCATTCTCATGGCCCAAGAGTTTTAATTGCTAACTCCAACCTGGTTCCCAACTGGGCCAACTGGGACCATTTCAACCACCTTAAAAGTGAAGAAAAAATAATGTATGGCCAGATGACCGCCGGAAGTTGGATCTATATTGGTACCCAAGGAATTTTACAAGGAACCTATGAAACTTTCATGGCCGCTGCTGAAAAACATTATGGAGAAAATAGTGATTTGAAGGGAAGATTAGTTTTATCCGCAGGAATTGGCGGCATGGGCGGGGCTCAACCTTTAGCCGTTAAAATGGCTGGAGGAGTTTTTATTGGAGCCGATGTTGACCCCAACCGCATCCAAAAAAGAATCAAAACCAGATACCTCGATATTCATGCAAATTCATTTGAAGAGGGGCTTCGAATGACCCTTCAGGCTAAGAAAGAAAAAAAAGCAATCTCTATTGCTGTAACCGGTGATGCCTCTGACTTTTATGAATTTATTATTAAGCAAGGAATTATCCCCGACCTAACCACAGATCAAACTTCTGCTCACGATCCACTTAATGGTTACGTTCCTCGGGGCATGAGTCTAAAAGAGGCACTAGATCTTAGAAAATCCAATCCTAAAAAATACGTTGAACTCTCCTACAAAACCATGGGAGATCATGTACGGGCCATGCTTAAATTAAAAGAACTGGGTTCTCATGTTTTTGATTACGGTAACAACCTACGTGCTGGCGCTTTAAAAGTTGGGGTTGAAAATGCTTTTGATTTTCCGGGATTCACTCCCGCTTATATCAGACCTCTTTTTTGCCAGGGTGCTGGACCCTTTAGATGGGTCGCCTTATCCGGAGACCCAAATGATATTAAAGTTACAGATGACGCCTTAAGAGAATTATTTCCAAAAAATAAAAAATTATTAAACTGGCTAGATAAAGCTGAAGAAATGATAGCTTTTCAAGGACTGCCTTCTCGAATCTGTTGGTTAAAATATGGTGAGAGGGAAAAAGCCGGTCTAAAATTCAATGAACTAGTCCGTCTTGGAAAAGTAAAGGCCCCAATCGTTATTGGCCGTGATCATTTGGACTGCGGATCAGTGGCATCTCCCAACCGGGAAACCGAAAGCATGAAAGACGGGACCGATGCTGTGAGTGATTGGCCACTTCTTAATCTCATGATCAATACTATGAATGGTGCAAGCTGGACTAGTTTTCATCACGGCGGTGGGGTTGGTATGGGTTATTCGCAACACGCTGGTATGGTGATCTGTTGTGATGGAACTGCGGATATGGACGAACGACTTCGACGTGTTTTAAACAGCGATCCAGGAATGGGAATTGTTCGCCATGCTGATGCTGGTTACGAAATTGCCCTTGAGTGGAGAAAGAAAACCAATATTAAATTTCCTTCTCTTGATGGTTAAATATGAAAGTATTAAAAAACTTTTCTCAAATCGCCACCCTTGCAGATGCTTATAAAAAAGATGGACGCCACCTTATACCCGAAGATCTTTCCATTATCGAAAATGCTTCGCTGGTGTTTATTGATAAAGAAATTCTGTGGGTGGGAAAAAATAGTGATTTACCCAGCGAATATCAAAAATTACGTTTCATTGATTGTACGGGAAAAACGCTGGTCCCGGAAATCGTAGATTGCCATACCCATGTGGTTTTTGGTGGTAATCGTGCCCATGAATATTCGATGCGTTTAAACGGTGCTGACTATGAGGCTATTGCCAAAGCGGGTGGTGGAATTTTAAACACCATGAATGGAACCAATAATAAAACCCGAAGTGAATTATTTGACGAGAGTATAAAAAAAATTGAAACCATTCATTCATTTGGAGTTGGCACTATTGAAATAAAATCTGGTTACGGACTTAACTTTGATAAGGAATATGAGATCTCTCATATAATAAATGATCTCAAAAAATATTTTTTTCCTCGTATCCAAATAAAAAACACTTTTATGGCAGCCCACGCTATCCCTAAAGAATTTAATACATCCAAAGAATATATGGATCACGTAGTTCTTCCCTTGTTAGAAAAGTTAGGTGCTGAACACATTCTTGATGCTGTCGATATTTTTTTTGAACGAGGATATTTTGATAAGAGAGATACAATTTCTCTTTTTGAATGTGCAAAAAAATTTAATTTATCTGTTAAGCTCCACGCTGATGAATTTCAAGATAATAAAGGTTCAATCTTAGGATGCGAGTACAAAGCATTATCAGCCGATCATTTGCTTATGACAGGTGCTGATGGCATTGAAACATTGGCCCAATCAGAAACTGTAGCTACCCTTTTACCAGGTACCGGATTCTTTCTAGGTAAAAAGCAGGCAGATGCCAAAAAATTTTTAGATGCCGGTTGCAAGGTGGCTATCGGCTCAGATTACAATCCTGGGAGTTGTCATTTAAATAATGTTTTACTTGCGGCTTCTCTAGCGGCTCCTCTTTATAAAATGAATATTGCCGAGTTATGGTGTGCCATCACTTTGAATGCAGCTCATGCTCTTAACTTGAAAAAACAAGGCGCAATTATCAAAGGTCTTGCTCCCAGATTTTCAATTTTTGACTGTAAATGCATCGATGAAATCACTTATTCCTGGGGAAAAAATCTTATTACACCCCCTCTCGAATAATCCATACTTTTTAATACATTCACGATGCTTTCTGATAAATTTTTGTCGCAGTCTCTGAAATTATCTTATAAATTTCTTCTCTATTAAATGGTTTTAAAATTACTCCTGACCCAAGTCGATTTACAATGTCAGTGGTTTTAGATTTTTCATCATTCAATTGACAACCGGTTACCACAATAATGGGGACATTATTACCCAATTTATTTCGGACATTCTCAATAAACTCATCTCCCCGCATAACCGGCATCTTCAGGTCCGTAAAAACCATTATATATTTTTCTTCCTTAACCATTTCAAAAGCAATCTGCCCATCTGCTGCCTCATCAACAATAAAACCAATATCTTCCAAATATGATTTTAAAATTTCCCTTATATCCTCTTCATCATCCACGACTAAAACCTTTCCT
>MEQB01000017.1 GCA_001770015.1 Bdellovibrionales bacterium RIFOXYC1_FULL_37_79 | reverse complement strand
TCAATTGGTGCCATCTTATCTAAGAGAATCTCATGGGTGAATCCAATGGCCAAGGGCGGTGCGACATCTTGAAAAATTAAAAAATCAGAGTACTAATAGTGAAAGTGTTAAAATACGGGCCGCATATCAATCAATTCCTAATCAATTGGCAAAAAATAATAAAAAATTTCAATACAAGGTTGTTTCGAAAGGTGGCAACGCTAGCATGTTTGGCAACGCTATTGATTGGCTTGGTTTTGCAGGGATTGTATTAAAATGCCAAAAAATCGAACAAGGAATTATGCCGATCGCTGTTTATAGTGATCTTTCAAGCTTTAAATTATATATGGGAGATGTAGGTTTCTTGACAATGAAATCAGGGATAGCTCATCAAACTATCATCTCTTCGCTTGAAATTGATAACACATTTTTGGGAGCTGTGGCCGAAAATTATGTTGCACAAAGTTTAATCACAAAGAATTATCCTCTATATTATTGGGAGTCTTCCGGGATTGCTGAAATTGATTTTGTAATTCAACAAGAAGACAAGATTATTCCCATAGAGGTCAAGGCTGGCAAAAGAGTTAAGTCGAAAAGTCTTTATTACTTTAGAGAAAAATATTCTACTAAGGAGTCCATTAGGATTTTCGTTAAAAATTTTGGATTTGAAAATAGCGTTAAATCGATACCGTTATATTCTCTCTTTTGTCTCAAAATGTGGCAGTTGTCGTTTATGAGTTGGCGACTTGTGGATAATTTATCAGGCAATATATGAAAGTAGCATTGCCTAAAGCATAATCCATCTGGACTTCATTTCTAGGTAATATCTTGGTAACGTTAAGCTTCTTGTACACTACGTAGCTAGTCAATATATTTTATTTGCAGATTTTCAAGAGATGAGTCTAATTCATTTAAACTGTTATTTAATAGAAAACAATTACTTCAAAAAACTGTCGTCATGTATAAAAAAGGTATAACTATTGCACTGTAAATATAAGATTTTATTATTTTTAACTTATCGGAATCATATGAAAAAATTGTTAAAAATTATTACACTTGTATATTTTATTTTTTCAAGCGTTGGAATAGCCTCTGAATCAACCAGTGGCAACAATAAGATGCTCAAATTGCTTGATCTCTTAAATCAATCTATGGAAGAAATCAAGGTTATTAACGGTTTTGAAAGAGAATCTGATTGTAATTGTGAACATCGGATAAACGAATTTTTTCCTACGAACAGTTTATTAGAGTCTGCTTTAAAAATTGAATTGATCGGGATAAAAGATTTCGATATCGAGGGGATAAAAACTAATATTACCAGTATTTTAATTAAACTCGAGTCAACAATTAAAAAATATAAAAATAATTTATCTGATGAAGATAGTGCCGTAAGCTTTATACTTGAAATTGAGCAAATTTTAGAAGACAACAATTTTTGGTTTGATGATTACAAACCAACCATTAGAGATACTTTTAAAATTCAATCTGGTTTTGGATTCAACTGTTTCACAAAATCTCTTCTCATTTTACATATTACTGAACTTTATAATTTACCCATTAAGGGCATATTGGTCCCTGATCATTTTTTTCTTCAGATACAAACAAATAAAGGACATATTAATTGGGAAATAACATCAAAAAAGAATCGTATGCCGAGTGATGATTTTTATCGAACACATTTCGAGGTCTCTCCATATTTAGAAAAAGCAAATATTGAAATGACTCCATTATCAAAAGAACAAATATTAGCAGAGGTTTATAATAACACTTATTTACACTGCAAAGATTTAAATACAAAGCAAATATTAATTAATCTGGCTATTAAGAATTCTCCAAAGAATCCATATTTCTTAGGAAGGAGAGGTACAGTTTTTCAAGATCTCGGACAATTTGAAAAAGCTATTAATGATTATAGTCTTATTATAAAAATGTATCCAGCAATGTATTTACCATATTATTCCAGAGCCGTGAATTATAAAAATGTTGGCCAGAATAAGCTCGCAAAAAGAGATCTCGAATATCTTATTAAAAATTTTAAAGAACAACTTAGCAAGCAAGATTTAATCGAGGTAACTGAGGAAATAAAAAAATTGTGATTTATTCATCGAGGAGGCGTATTATATTTTGGGTGGCAATTCCCCCCAATATTTACGTTTTTTAACGTTTAAGACCTCAGTCAGTCATTCAAATTAAATACAATATGATTTTGTGGAGTCCAGCTTTGCGACCGCACTCCACTAATACTTTATTTTATTACAACAAGACCCTTAATTTCTTTCACCTTGATCATTTTCCCTTTAGCAAGGATGCTGTCAATATCTTTAAAAATCAAACCTCGATTGGGATTATTAAAGATAAGTTTTGCTTCAAAAGATTCTATACATGAATCCCCGGTAACAAACATCTCAATATCCTCAACGTTAATACTATCGCTGGCTCCGGTAACTTCACCAAGTTCGACGAGTTGTCTACCAGAAACTGTGAGATCATGGAGAGTAATATTATTTCTCTCCAAAACTTTCAAAGCAGCTCCGGCACCGGTAAGCTCACCGGAAAAAGCATTCGTCGCCAATATAAATAAAGCTGTAAAAATGATTTTTTTCATTGTAGTGCTCCGTGGTTATTTTCATATGTGAGTGTATCACTCATATTTAGGGTAAAATAGGGAATGTCACCTTCGTAGAAGGGACAATTCATTGCTTCGTAGATCTTTTTAACAGCCTCTTTTTGTATTTCTTTGATCTTTTTTATACCGTCCTCATTAAGCGATTCTGAAAGGGAATAAAAAAGATTTTTTCCCTTCGCCACTTCTTCAGGTTTGTAAAAATCTATCAATTCAGGGAGTAATTTTTTGGCAATTTTGATATCGAGACTAAAATTTTTATCCTTGGCATGAATCGCTTCATCTTTCTCAAGAATAAGTCCGAGATTTAAGAGGGAATTTAATCTTTTTTCACCAAGCAGTCCGAATAACTCAACGATTTTTATCTTGGTCGTTCCTTTTTTATTGGCGGCCAGTTTATAGATTAAATAATTAACTCGGTCGGAGAGAATGTCGTTAAGGTCGACATCATATTTGTGATCAAGTTTTTCTTTGACAAAAAGGCTGTAGCATTCACGAAGCATCTCTCCGATAGGCCCTTCAACCTTGGATAAGAGTTTCGATAGTTCACGCTCTTTATATATTGTGCTGACAATACTCAGAACTGTGTGAGGTGCTGGGGCACCTTTTAAATCATTATTCAAAATTCTTCTGATAGTGGTTGCTCCAACTTTGGATTTTTGCGCCAATCCGTTAATGCTCATCTTCGGAAAGCGTTCAAAGTACATGGCGACAATGTCTTTCAATTGTTCACAAAGTGTCATCAGAAATTCCTCTAACGTGACTACCCTAATGGCAAACATAGCAAAGACACCTTTGGGTTTCAAACCCAGATGAAAAAAATGACATTAAAATACGCCGTCTGTAATATTATTTTAAATATTTAAGCTAAAAGATCACTTCCTGCCCCAAATCATCCAAACTTGGGGACAAGTTGACACTTTCTAATACTTTATTCTTGATATTCCGATTATGCGGACGTGGCGAAGGCCTTGGTCCTGGTAATGGATCCTCGCATGTAGCTGTTTTTATTTTGAGCTTAAGACTTCCGCTCATATCAGCTGAATCTATCATAAGCATTGCACTTGCTTCAGTATTTCTTCCCATTGACCTCGCTACCAGAACATTTTGAAGGACAAACACTATCTTTTTTTCATCTCGGTTAAAATCTCTTTTCGCACAATTAGACTTCACATCTAGATTTTGTACTTTACTGATAATCCAGTTATCCATGACCGGGCCAATCCATGTCTTATTTTCAATGGTTTTGCTCTTTACACCTTTGCCTCTTATCCCTTCCCATTCGACCATTTCGGTTTTGAAGTTCCCTCTGGTCTTTTCATCAAGAACTGTTGATCCTCTAAAATCTATCGATGCCTCCAGACTTTCAACTTTCTGACCACCAGGAATGCCCGCCGTAATTACCATACGGCATACCTTGTGGTCCATCTGGCGATCCATTCTATGAGGGCGTCTTCCGTTTTCAATAGGGGCCTTTTCATTGTCATTGATGGCATTAGTCTGTGGAACTTCTGCCGTGAATTGATCGAAAAGAATTGACATGGATTGCTGGTCTGGACTCATGATAATAGAAGCACTCCCTTGCGGACAACCCGTTCCTCTAAGAATAACACTTTCAAACGTAAAAACATCTTCCGCAAATGTTTTAACCGATAAAACAAAAATTAAGAAAATTAATATTTTCGTTTTCATATTTTCTCCTTTAAAAATTCCTTATAAAGGATTTGCTTTTTATGTTGTATAGAAAATGTCATCTTTGATAAATGTGTTTTGTGCGTTTTAACTTCTTTTTAAACCACGTGGCGCAGTTGTGCTTGGTTAGTATCCACCTGGCGCACTTTGATTACACATTTGAATTTTTTACTTTTATTTGTTCTTAAAAAAAATTAATTTCAATCTATCGAAACGAATTTTTAGGAAGAAATTTTGTTTTTCGTAAATAAAGGTTATGAAAAAATAAAGGAGAATGTATGAAAAAAATCGCATTAAAAATTTTAGCAATCGTACTTTTTACATCAGCTGCATACGCAGACGAGATCTATCTAGGACAACCAGGTTACGGCGGAAATGGTTGTCCTCAAGGGACGGCTTCAGCAACTGTATCACCTGATCAAAAATCACTTTCGATTATTTTTGACCAGTTTGTAGCAGAGGCCGGCGGCATGACGGGCAAAAGTATGGATAGGAAAACTTGTAGCATAGCTGTTCCGGTACATGTACCACAAGGATACAGTATATCCATTATCGCTGTAGATTACAGAGGATTTAATTCACTCCCTACAGGTGCTTATTCAAGATTTACATCTGAATATTTCTTCGCAGGACAAAGAGGCCCGATGTTTTCGAGGGATTTCTACGGCCAACTTGAAAATGAATACCTCTTCAAAAATACTCTGGGGGTTGTCGGAATGGTATGGTCAGCTTGCGGTGCTGATGTTAATCTACGTGTCAACACCAGCATGATGGTAAGAACGAATAGAATGAGAGCTCAGGCCATGGCAACCGTCGATTCTGCTGATTTTAATGCTGGACTTGTTTATCACATTCAATGGAAAAAGTGTTATTAAAAATATGTTAGGTTAAGTACACGCAGGATTATCAGAAATCCACTCTCTAATATCGAAGTTAAAGGCCTCGCGAGAGGCCTTTATTAATGAAGTTTCCTTGGTTGTAATTTAAGCACTCTCTTTAATAAAAAAACGTAATCCCACATTTTTTGCCTCTTGTTCCCCCTCTATTCGTACAGCTTGAGGAGCTATCAAGTTTCGCGTGAATTACTATAGTGGCTGGTTCCAATTCTTTTCTTTCATGACCTTTCGCTTCAGTACTTTTGGCCTTTGTCTTCAGGATGTAGGTACACAGGCGAAGGCAGGAGCCGTAGCTGTGCTACTTAAACACATTACAATTTTCATGATACGATCAAAATCCATTGTTTCGTTAACCCTGTGGCTTATTGTCCACGAGCTGGTACTCGTTCTTTTTTTTACGATTCGTATTTTTTCATAGCGGTAATCAGACTTTTTGTGTAAGACTTCAGCCTCTTTAATAATTTATACCATAAACTAGTAGATATAATCTCTGCTTAATTTTTTTTACTAGTTTTTTTCCACCAAGGAAACTTCATTAGAAGAAGGATAGTGAAATAAAAGTCGCATTATAGGAGTTTGATTCAGGTTCCAACTATCCTAAAATTTTTAGCAAGTCAGATAAATTTAGAACAACTTAAAAAAATCTAAGCAAATTACTTGTATTCTTTCTTCTCTGGACTCTTTAACAATTGCACGGAAATCTTCAATAGTTTTGATTAATGCTTCTCGCACTTTTGAAATATCTGATTCTGACATCGATACAACACTTGAATAATGCAAATTATTGGATAAGTTTTTATCAATTGCTTGGATCGCTTTATTACGCCAGTTTGTGTGATGACGTTGAATCTGGATTGATTCACTTGAAAGATGAATACTTACAGCACCGCTTTCATAAACGCCTTTTTTTTCAACTGCAAGTTTACAGCTCACTAGAAAATCTAAGACTTTAATGATTAGTGGCCGTGGTAAATCCAAGGCATTTGAAATCGCGTGCACGGAACGCAACTGGGGAATTGTAAGCATGATATGAACGGCGGCATAGTACCAAGCACTATAATAAATGTGTTTAAAATTTTCGTTGAGCGTATTTTCAACTTTCAATCTTTTCATTAAATTACGACGGTGATCAATAACTGTATTCATCTGTTTCTCAAAATATAGTTTTAATTCATGCGACCCCGCCCGTGCATATTGAACTTGCAAAAGAAAAAAATGTGACTCTTCTTCTGTATGTTTAAAAAAAACATTTAATTTAATTCCTTGCTCTAGAGTAAAATCTAAGTATCCCTTCAGTATCTGAGAAATGTATGCCGTTTTGCATCCCAAATGTTGTGCTATATCCCGCTGAGTACCTCTTCCATAACTCGGTGATGTTGAAATTATTTCATGTAAATAGTCTTTATAATCATAAAAATCGAAAATTTTTTTTTCCATAAAATACTATGAATTCATGCGGTTACACAATAGTTAAGTGAATCATTAACTAATAATCAACTAATTAAGCAAAATTGTCTACTATTTATTACTATTTATGTTATTTCTACGACGGAAAAACAGTTGGTAAGTTTATCAACTAACAATAGGAGATTCTATGAAACTAAAAAACTTATTTTACACACTTATTTTGGCTCTGCTTTTCTTACAGGTATCTTTTTTAGCAAATGCCCAAATTATGGGCGGTGAGAGCAGTGGCGGTAGAACTGACGCTCAAGCTGTCTATGTCTCTTTCACAAGTTTTGGAAATGGTATCGATCATTCGAGCTTAAAACTTACTGAACAATTGATTAATGATGCAACAATTAATGGTAATATCATCACTCAAACTTTTGAGCAAAGAGGTCACGAAGGTGAGGTTATTTATTGCGTTCAATTGATTAACGCCTACAAAAGATATGAATTCATTAAAAGGTTAGCACCATCCATTTTGAATGATAAAAATCAATTAAACCAACAACGCACTTTTGTCTATGTTGGAACAAATTGCGATAATATTCAAAATGCAACTGAACAGGATATAGCAGCGTATCTCAAATAAAAAAATAATTTAATCTGAGTTTAGCCCGATTTCGTTGGAGAATTAGGCTGAACTCGGTTAATTGTGGAATTTCTTTACTAGCAAAAAAAAAGACGCAAAAATCCATAGACCAGTTGTCATAACAACATTTCAAAAAAATAGTATGTACTTCCTGACAAGCCTGCATCATTTATTTTATCTGATGATATAAGAATGTCGAAGACCGTGAAATAAAGCGTCAGTACTAGCTGGGAGAGTCGTCCTATTCCTTCAGTATGTATTTTTGTGGTCTTTTTCTGCATAAATTTTTAAAATTTATAAATCTGGGTAAATTTTTGCTGGATATGGGGTGCGAGAGTTTGGATTTCATGCTTAGGGAGTGAAATCATCTACGCCTTTATTCCTCCTAGACTTATGGCCATTTTCCATTAGGGTGCAATTGAGCTATTGACTATTTTACAAGCTGAAGAAATTTACTTAGTAGTAAAATATAAAACAAAAGATCCAAGTTTCAGATCTCTTATGATAAAAAATATTGAAGAGAATTTGGATATAGATTATTTTTTCAATTTTTGCTATAGAAAATGGCGGATTGTGAAATAGAGAACTGGTACCAGCCAGTGGACGATAGGCCTCGGGGACATCAGACATAAGGGATTAACTGTAAGTGAAATACGAACGAGTTCTAGGTTTAAATGAAGTCCCGAAATACCTAGCGAAAGGCCGCAACAGATCGGAATTGGTACCGATTACCATAGTATCTCATGCGAAACTTAATAAATCCTCAGGTGTAACAGCCGATAGGAGGTAAAAAGCGGGGATGCGTTTTTTTATTGAAGAGAATTTAAAATGTTTTTGCGCAAGGTAAATTCCTTTTGGGAAGATATTTCCCCATTGTGATGTTGTTGCCTTTGGAAATTATTTTATTAGTAATCCAGATTTAGTGGAAAGATTTAAAATCTCATCAATAAAAACTTCACTTAGAAAAACAATTTTATTAATGCTTGGCAATTATTTGAAATTTCCGCTTTATTTTTAACATTTATTTTCTTTTTCCAAGCATGAATTCTCTTTTTAATTTCACTTTCACCTTGAGCTATTAATGCATCCAGATTCTTAGAACCGGTAAAAAACCAATCCTCCGTATTCCCCATGGCAACAGCTGTGGTTATTTCAGGATGCTTCCCAATATCCGCTAAAGAAACTTTGGGTAAATACAAAGTCTCATTGTTATAAATCTTTTTTTCAAAGGGTATTGGAAGTTCCTTGTAAAAATCAGGATTCAAGGCCCTTCCCTGCAAAACCATGGTATTAGTATTATGGGATACAACTTGATCCAATACATCTTGTGGAACCTCCATCCATTCCAAAGGGGTAATTTTCCATTTTCCATTTTCATTCACCCAATATGCCGAGCCACCAACTGCCTGAAGTGGAACATGAATTTGAAGCAAGTCAGGATTTTTGGCCTGGATTGCCCCGGCAATTGCCTTTAAATAATCCACATCAAAATCTATGTTTGAAAAAATAACTTTTGTATTTTCATTAAATCCAAGTTTTTGCGCCATCTGGGAATCAAAAAGAGTTGGAACCATTTCGCCGGCACCTAGATTCCTCATTTTTCCCATAAAAAGTGTTCCATCTTCTCTTACCACCGGGGTTAATTCAGATTTAATCATCAAATTTATACTTTTACTACGCAGATATTTTCTCACAGCAGTTTTCAGTTCAGGATCAAGACTCGGTAAAGATAAAATTTTTCGATCCAAATTTCTTACCGCTTGAGTGGTAGCTTCTAAATTCTCTTTACTACACCACAGGACTTCGGGGATCATTGCTCCAACAGCATCTGATTCCACGGCAAGCCTTATAATCTTGGCTTCCAGAAACGTTATTCCTTCTCCCAAAACGACAGCGCCTTTTCCACCTGGAGGTGGAGGGGCTGGAGGCCTTCTAAGTCGAGTTCCATCACCCACAACTGAATCAACCACCACGACATTCCCTGCCTGGATCTCTTTCCTTGCCTGAATCAAAGATTCATCAGTCAAATCATTTAGATCAATAAAATCTTCTTTGGTCAAAATTCGTAAATTATCGCTATTATATTTGGTTTGTTTGGAATTTTGATATTCTCTTAAAATTCTTTGCGACTTTTCATGATTTTCATCCCGCTTTACAATTGAATTATCAGGTGCCTCATCAAAAAAAATACTTTTTGAAACATTCGAAGAAATTTCAGTGGAAGCAATATTGGGTAATGAAAAAACCGAAAGCGTTACAAACGCAAAAGCTACCACCATAAATTTATAATAATTTACCAGCATAATTTCCTCTCAAGATAGTACCTTTACAAATTAATCAATTTTGGTATTAGTTATAGCGCATCGCAGGACTCAATTAAAGCTCTTTATGGTTTTATGGTAAATTCTACAATTTATCATAAAAAAACCCGTAAGAGCTACGATTGCGACAGGCCGTAGTATCTCAAATCATGTCGTAATACCTTGAATTCACAAGAGCGGTATCAGATAACTCGGAAGTCAGGGGCTTTAAATCATGCAGCATTATCAAAGATACATTTTAATTCTAGTTTGGCATCAGCAGCCGTAAGCAATCTGTAAATTAAAGTGAGTGAGGGCATTCTTGAATCGTTTCCAGATTCTATTCTTGAGACAACTGCCTGGGTTGTTCCAGCTTTATGAGCAAGTTCTCTTTGAGATAGACCTGCCTTTTCTCTTGCTGTTCTAATAAGTTGGGCGATTTCTGATTTGGTTTTTTCTTCGTCATAGAAAGATTTAGTAGAAGGCCGAAAAAGATTGGAATTGGCACCGATTACTATAGTATCGCATGCGAAACTAATAAATCCTCAGGAGAAATAATAATAAAAGTCGACAAGAGGTAAAAAGCAGTGATGCGTTTATTAATTGAAGAGAAAATTGTTACCAGGTAATTGTTCTTTTTGCGGTAAATCTTTTGGAAGTTTTCAATGTAGATATTTATTTAGATTTAGAAAACTCCCTGAAGTCTTCATTCCTTGGAGTTTCTTTTAAGGCCAAACACAAGTTAGGCTATAAAAATGGAATGAATTCTATTTTTTTATCTCATAAGCTGGAGAGTGATGATAAAAAACAAGATGTAAATATAGACGAAAAATATTTCAATTTATTTTGTTCTTATGAAAATAAAAATTATCCTGATTATAAGGTTAAATCATTTTTTGAACAAAAGTCTAAACTTAAGGAAAAAAAAGAGCGAGAGATTTTAGTTATTTTAAGCCATACAGTGGATTATAAAAATGAGTTGCTTAAAATGTTTACGGAATTTGAAGAAAAAAAATTTTTTATCGCACTTATCAATAAAGTTAACCTGGTGAATGGTGGAGATTTTTTAAAAGAGTTAAAAACACAGGATTCCAGCAATAGTTTTGTATCAAACAATTTTTCAACATATCCAGATTTACAAGAAGGGATTATTGAATCTGCCATTGTTATTACAGATATCGAATGGATCAGTTTTATATCTGCATACTTGGGGCGGGATTGTTTTTTACTATCTAGAAATAACAAGGCCATGCCAAGATTTAAATATTTTGAATCTTCTTCTCCTCTTAGAATTTCGTTTGTGAATGGTTCCATTATTATGAACATGGAAAAAGAAAATCAAAAGATAAGTGATATAAAAGGTCTTGTTGATTTTATTCATAAGTTTTTGGATCTTAAATTGTAAAAATGAGTGAAGATTCGCAGATCTTAACTGCGCTCGAATATTAAGGCGCATCTCTAAGTTACTTAATATAAATGGTAATTTCTATTTTTATTGTACAAAATACACCAAAAATGGTAATATTAAGTATAAAAAATTACAAATGCGCCTATATATGAAAGATCATGTTATTACATTACCAAAATTCATTGATGATGGACGAATTGATAACATACTAGAATTATTGAACTTAGTTAGGACGAAAGACTCTTCTTTTATCCTGGATTTTACTGAAGTTAAAGAAATCAGTGCAGCTGGTTTGGTAATATTAAATTGTATCTCAGACAGCATAATTGAGCATAAAAGAAAGGTAGGAGTTAAAAATTTATCATTATCAAGCTCCTTAAATAACCATATAAAAAATCTTTTTAATTATCAGTCAAATCAAATGTTGAGTATGACTCAAATGGCGTATGAAGATAAAAACAATATTGTCTGGGGGGCCATTAATTCGCTTGATCCAAGTTTTCCGGATAGAATCGATAACAAGTTTCAAAATATTTTATCAGAAGATCAGCTTTGGTATGTAAGATTAATCATAAATGAGCTGATGCAAAATTCATTAGATCATTCAACGGCTGAAAGATATTTTTTTTATGCTGGAATAAAAAATAATGATTTTATTTTTGGTGTTTGTGACATGGGTGTATCCATCCCTGCAAAATTGGAGCAGAAATATATCTGTGAGGACGATAAGGCCTATCTGTTAAAATCGTTGGAACTTGGAGTTGGAACAAGGCGAATTAGATGTGGAGGACTGGGACTTAATCACATGTTCGAAATTTTAAAACAACAAAAAGGTCGCTTGGTGATTGTGAGTAGGTATGCCCAGATTAGAAAATATTTTGCTAGAAGAAAAACCGAAGCGAATTTTTTAAAAAAACCATTAAGAGGCACTTGGTGTATGGCCAGGATTCCAATATCGCAAGGATGAAAAAGATGAAAATCGTAATTAAGGATACTTTTTCCAAAGATTATATAACCAGGGAGGCTGGAGAAAAACTTCGTAATATGATTATTCAAAGTAATGAAGTTTTGACAATTGATTTTTCAAATACCAAAATTGCAAGTACTTCATTTTTTGATGAAGCCTTTGCAAAATTATCAGATGAAAAAATTCAAAAAAAATGGAAAGACTTTATTTGCATTATAAATATTAACGAGCTAGATAAAAAATTATTAATTCAAATAACTAAAAATAGAAATGTGGATTTGTTTTAATCATTTTTGACAAATATTGAGGTTGAATATTTCCCTAGGGCGGAGTAATTTGTTGCTTAATTTGCAATAAAATTTTCAATTTTTTAATAGCCTCGTTCCCTGTCAAAACCACCGGTTTAGTTACTGTAGTGAGAAAGACACCAATATCCTAAGAACTGTTTATTTTTTAATTAATAATTCTTCCGCATTTAAAAATGCATTACAAAAATTTGTTAAATTTATTTCACTGTCATAAATCTTTATGGTTTTGCTATCTAAAATTTCGGTTATAAATGCGTGAGAAGACATAAATGGCCTTACAATCGCTATCACTGCTTTGTAGTCGATCTTATTAAGCATCATGATATTCACAAGCCCCATATTATAATTTGCATCTTTCAAAGTGCGCTGATTTTTATTGCAAGTATATTCCCTAATCTTCCAACCATTATTGACCTTATACGCATCCTTTCCAATCGGAGGGGAAATTACATCCCTTTGCGAAACCACCAAGACTTTTCCTGCAATGTCTGTAACTTCCGTTAAACCTTGATCAAAATTAATTTTTGTTCGCTCTAAAACTGTTTCGGCCCAAAGGCTTCCACACATCAAGACAAATAATAAAATACTACAAGCTTTGTTCTTCATAGAATCTCCTTTTATTGGTTTCGAATTAATAATTAACCCTAGTTCGGAGTTAAATGTTAGAAAAACTTTCCAATTTAGCCATTTCTTCGCTTCCTAACTCATTCAGCATTGAAAACAATTTTTCTGGTAATAATTCTTCAATGGTTGAATCTGGTTTTAATTGTTTTATCATCATTGCCAACAAAAGCCATTGTCCAAATTCCTCTTGATCATAGTTCACCATCTCCATTGCTTGCTCAATATGGGGTTCCATAAAATCTGCAAATTCAGCAATCTCTTTATCTCTTTGTTTTTTATTCACCAGTTAGGCCTTTACAAAATTTAAAATGCAACCATCTTAAACTAAACCAAAGCACGGAGGCATTTATGTTTTTAGATTTTACTGAGCTTTATTGCTCGATTGACGACTTTACCAAAATTCTTGCAAATAACCAACAATTTCAAGTTTCTTTTTCCAAATCAAAACGAGGTAGCAAGGCACAAATGTCACTTTCCGAAATTATGACGATTATCGTTGCTTATCACTCTAGCAATTTTAAAAACTTCAAGGCATTTTATTTTTATATTCTCTCAGAAAGACGATCAGATTTCCCGAAGCTACTGAGCTATTCTAGATTTGTTGAATGGATGCCTTATGCATGAATGCCACTAATGGCATATCTAAATTCACGACGAGGAAAAGTCACTGGAATCAGCTTTATTGATTCAACTTCCATTGGAGTTTGTAAAAATATTCGTATTCCTAGAAACAAAGTTTTCAAAGGACTTGCTAAACGTGGAAAAACCAGTATGGGATGGTTTTTTGGATTTAAACTTCATCTTATCATAAATGAAGTTGGAGAACTCTTGGCATTCAAACTTACTCGTGGAAACACTAACGACCGCGTGCCAGTCAAAGAATTGTGCAAACATATCAAGGGAAAACTTTTTGGAGACAAGGGATATTTAGGACAACAATTATTTGAAGAATTGTGGGGAACAGGAGTTCAGCTTATAACCAACGTAACATCACGAATGAAAAATCGTTTTTTATTATGGGAGGATAAAATTTTACTACGAAAAAGATTTGTTATTGAAACGATTAATGACCAGCTAAAAAACATTTCCGACATAGAACATTCAAGACACCGAAGCCCTATAAATTTTCTAGTAAATCTTCTTGCTGGATTGATTTCTTACACTCATCAAAAGAAGAAACCATCGATCAAATGGCATAGTGGCCCGATTTTATTGAGAGATTAGGCCGAACTGGGGTTAATTACATTTTGGCGACAACAGTTACGCAAGCGGCAACATTTGAGTGGTAACCTTCGGATTTTGCATCATCAATAAAGGTAACTGATGAAACAGCCACTATTAGTGGATCTAAAAATTTCGTCAATCTGCCACTACCTGCTTGATCAAATAAAACGTTGTTCAGATTTTTATTATTCTCTGCGCTTAATTCAAAATTCAGTGCTTTTATGGCTTCCGCCTTATTCATACCTTCACTACAAAAAACCACGGATTGTATTTCTGCATATAGGTTTAAAGATAAAGATAATAAAAATATTGCCAAAAATTTTTTTTTCATTTTTAACTCCTTATAAAATTACTGTACTCATGATAAGATAATTTATAAACAAAAGCCTTTCTTTTACCCATAAGTATTTAGTTTTTATTGGGCCATGCAGCGTGGCCTTTAATTTTTCCTATGGCATGATTTCCCTGTGGCAAAATTAAAAACA